>JAQWLN010000148.1 GCA_029247265.1 Fuerstiella sp. | reverse complement strand
GCGGCTGGCGACTGCGAACACCTGTGCCCTCAGTTCCACCCGGCGCTGCAGAGTGGGTCGGACACCGTGTTGCAGCGCATGCGACGGCGATATCGAGTTGGCCGTTTTTTGGAACGTCTGGAGCAGATTCGCGAGCGGCTGGGCAACGACCCTGCATTTACGACCGACGTCATTGTCGGATTTCCGGGTGAGACAGACGCCGAGTTCGAGGAAACTCTGGACACGTGTCGCCGCGCGCGTTTTATGAAAGTTCACGTCTTCCCTTACAGTCGTCGTGATGGAACGCCAGCGGCGAACCTCAGTGGGCAGGTCCCCGGCAGCGTCATTAAAGACCGCGTTCGTGCGCTGGGCGAGCTGGAGCGTGATCTTGCTCTGGATTTCTATCGCAGTCGTATAGAATCCGGTGCTGAACAGGTTGTGCTGGCCGAGCGAACGTGTGAGGGTCGTTCAGGTTGGGTCCGGGGGTCGGATCAATGGTACATCCCCACGGAAGTACGTGGAGCAGAAGCCGATCTCGGCACGTTCGTTCCGTGTGTCGCCCAGAGGGCGAATCGTGAAGGTGTTCAGTCCACTCGTGTTGTGCCGCCTGAGCAGATCGAGAGTTGTATGACATCTGCTCAGTTGGTGGATACTGGACAGACAGGTTAGTGAATTTTTACGTTCGCTTGACAGCGTTACGATGTCGCTGTTTTTGCATACCACCGTACGTGGCTCGCCGGGTCCGCGATTCAACAGGCAGTAGATCCGAATCAATAGAATGCCGAATCTGCGGTCCACAGATATTAGAAACGAACAGCTCGCAGTATGACTACACTTATCGCCATTGAAGGCATTGACGGTTCAGGCAAGGGCACGCAGGCGAAGCAACTGGTCGAACGTATTGTTGCCGCCGGCGTCAGGGCCACGGTTCTGCAGTTTCCCAGATATGCAGAAACCACTTTCGGCGGCGCTATCGGGGATTTTCTGAATGGTCGTTTTGGTTCGCTGGAGCAGGTTCATCCTCAGTTGGCGTCCGTCTTGTATGCAGGTGACCGCTTCGAATCCCGATCGGTTCTGCAGCAGGCGATTAATGATCACGACATTGTCATTCTTGACCGGTTCACCGGCTCCAACCTGGCTCATCAGTCCGCGAAACTGGATGGACAGGAGCGGTCAGAGCTGGTTGCGTGGATCGATCACGTTGAACACGTTGTGTTCGGACTGCCACGTCCGGACCTGAACATACTAATTGACATCAGTTCCCGGTGGAGCCGGGAACTGGTCAGCCGCAAAGGCGAACGTGACTATACTGATGACGAAGCTGATATTCAGGAATCCAATTTGCCATATCTGGAACGTGTCCGTCGCTGTTACCTGAGTATTGCTGAGCAACGGGACGACTGGCAGGTCGTGGAAAGTCTGAATTCCGACGATGAACTGCGTTCCGTCAGCGACATCAACAACGAATTGCTCGAACTGATCAGGCCACTTGCCGGGCTGCCGAAAAACACCGCTCAGGTCTGACGACCGCCGCCGCATGCTCTGGCTTGCGACGGTGAACGCTGTGGAAGTTGCGAATCGTTGCGAACATCGTCATCGCTTCCATGGGCGACCATGGCTTTACCCAGCGCTACCCTGCGTCTCCGGAACCGGCACATCACCGTCATCGTCGGTGCTGACAGCCTCAGCCTCGGGTTCAGGTTCCTTTCGGCGACCGATCGTTTCGTAGTCCGGCAGGTCTGAAACTCGACCAAGGCCAAACATGTCCAGGAACTGTCGTGTCGTGATGTATAGAAAAGGCCTGCCCAGGGAATCTTCTTCGCCACCAACCTGAACCAGCCCGCGGTCAATCAGTTGACGAATCATTTCTGATGACTGTACGCCACGAATGGATTCTACGTTCGCTCGCGTCACGGGCTGCTGATATGCGACGATCGTCAGCGTTTCCATCATCGGCTGAGAAAGCTGCATTTGTGACTGTCTCTGATGCAGGCGGTCCAGCCAACTGACCAGAGCAGGGCGGGTCATCAGCAGAAATCCGGTCGCTGTTCGCTCAACTCGAAATGCAGAATCGGTCCGGTCATAGCTCTGGTTCAAAAGGTCAACCAGCTGATTAACTTCCTGAGTGTCGACCAGTCCGGCCTGCTGCACCAGTTTCCGAGCGGTCGCTGCTGCACTCGAAATCAGCAGAGCGGCTTCCAGCCGCGCCAGACGGTTGGATCGAATCAGTCGACCGTCCTCCAGCATGACGGACTCATCAATGGAGTCCTTCAACGCATACAAAGGTCCCGAGAAGAGACCAACCGTGTAAAGTTGTTGCCCGGAGCGGCAACGGTGATCATGTCCCAGTTGATCCCATGAGGCAGAGCCAAACGGGAAACGGTTCGTTTGTGTGGTGAAGGGGGTGGTCATAAGGCCGTAGACGGATCAAATTGGGGACGACCGATGGCGGTGTGCGACGCCCTGTGTAAGTTTGCCCCGAGAGGCCGGACGTCGACTCGTGACGCAGGGGATTATCTTCAGGATCTGACACTCTGCTGACTACGGGGCCTGCGAAGACTTCCATTCGCGAGCCTGATGTGTCACGGCTTGTACGGCCGCCACTCTGGAGGCGGCGATCGCCTCAAATCGGTAGCGAACGCTTCCCTGACCTGCGGGAAAGAATGCAACGAACCCAAATGTCGAATTGTCTCCAGGAGAAAACCATAGGGTTCGAGTGGCTCCAAGCATGCGAAGCTGAGTGGTCAGGGTCTCAAGATCAGCGTCAGCGGGCAAATCCGGAGCCGGGGCAGACCGTGGGAAGGTCTGCGGAGTCGCAACTGACGGTGTTTCGTCCGCGCCGGAGTCTGATGGAAACGATGGATTCTCGGTGAATATGGAATCATCGTCACCAGTGGTTGAGCTGCTCGAATCCAGTATTTCGGCGAATTCTGCCTCAAAGTCACTTTCGGAGAAACCATCAATGTCAGCGCCATCGTCTGGCGCATCGGCGACCGACGAATCGTTGGAGCCGGCAGAAAGCAGCGAACTGAGAAGGCTGCCCTCAGGGCCGGACGGCCTAAACATCGCCAAAGCCGGTACCACGATCAGTGGCAGCATCATGATAAATGTTGTGAGCGGTCCGCCGCGCGAAGATTCCATTCCGACTTCCACACCAATTTCGGGAGATCCTTCTCCAATGAAGCAGATTCTGCCGAAGTCTAGAAACAAGTCGATTTCACCACAATCTCAGTTTCGCCGTATAATAATCCGGCACTGCTGCCGCCGTCGTCGAGCTGAAAATCCAGCGAATCACCGCAATAAGCCGGCTGTCATCTCGCGGCAGAATCGTAAATGCATGACAATTCCGGGGATGTTCATTGCTACGACCGGTGTGTGGATCTTCCCAAAACTGTTTGCAGTGCCACATCTCACATGCCGCTCGCGGCTTATCGGAGAACCATCATGAAATGTGTTAAGTACTCCACCACCTTCATAACGCTGATTTTGCTATTCGCGGGCAGTGTTCAGGCGGAGGAGGACATCAAGAAGGATCATCCGCTACAGCCTGCCATTCAGTACGCGGAATCGTGTCTGGATAAGATTGAGGCAATTCCCGGTTACGAAGCCGTCTTCTTTAAACAAGAGGTCGTCGGGACAAGTTTGATCAAGCAAAAAACCAGGATCAAGATTCGGCATGAGCCCTTTAGTGTCTATCTTTACTTCGAAAATCCGCACGAAGGTCGCGAAGTCCTGTACGTGGAAGGACAGAACAAAGGCAACCTGCTCGCCCATGAAGCCGGGTTTCTGAGTGTGGTTGGCACGATGGAGCTTGTACCGACCGAATCCACGGCCATGAGTGAAAACCGATATCCCATTACGATGGCCGGCATTGGCAACCTTGTGAAAGCAGTGATCGAGCAATGGCGGGAAGAAGTAAAGTTCGGCGAGAGCGAGGTCAAGTACTATAAGGACGCGCGATTGGGAAAAATGACGTGCCGCGTGATTGAATGTTCTCACCCCAGGCCCCGACGGCAGTTTCGCTTCCAGAAAACTCGTCTGTGGGTGGACGACGCGACGGGACTGCCGGTTCGAGTTCAGCAATACGGATTCCCCAAAACAGCGGGCGCCAAATCACCTCTTGTCGAAGACTATACCTTCAGCGACATCAGGACGAACGTTCGGCTGACCGACGCTGACTTCGACCAGGTGAACACAAAGTACGCTTTTTAGTTGGGCGCGATGCAGGTTGAAGCCTTACCCTCGGCAGTTCGCAGCGTCGTACAGAGCCACCGATGTGGCGGTCGGCGCGTTGGCGTTGTGCCAACGATGGGCGCGCTGCACGTGGGCCATGTCAGTCTGATGGAGGCCGCGCGCAGAGAATGCGACTTTGTCGTTACCACGATCTTCGTGAATCCCATGCAGTTTGGGCCCAATGAGGATTTTGAGTGTTATCCGCGTACACTCGAGCAGGACCTGCAACGGTGTGAGGCCGCGGGAGTGGACCTGGTGTTCACTCCGGATGCGGCTCAGATGTTCCCTCCGGATGCGGAATCAATTGTCAGTCTGACCGGTCTGACTCGGAAGCTGGAAGGGCGTGACCGTCCCGGTCATTTTGATGGTGTGACCACCGTAGTTGCCAAGCTGTTCAATATTACGCTGCCACACCGAGCGTATTTTGGTCAAAAAGACTACCAACAGCAGTTGGTCATTCGACGCATGGTCAGTGATCTGAACTGGGCCCTCGAAATCGTCACCTGCCCCATTGTTCGTGAAGACGATGGCCTGGCGATGAGCAGCCGAAACCGCTATCTGTCACCTGCTGACCGGGAACGCTCTCTGGTCCTGTTCCGCGCTTTGTCGATGGCGCAACAACTTGCAGAAACCGGATCTGAGTCTCCCGATTCGATTTCTCGACAGATGCAGCAACTTATTGGGGGCGTCAACGGCGTCGACCTGGTTTATTCGGTTGTCGCCGACTGCGATACACTCGAGCCACTTGTCGAAACGTCGGAACGAGCAGTGGCTCTGATTGCCGCCCGCGTTGGAAAAACGCGGCTCATTGACAACCAGATACTGCGATTTCGCTGAATCGCCCCCATTCGCTAAACTGCTGCTCGACCCGGCCCCCATCGACACGTTGACGTCGTCGCGGTGCCCGAGTGACGAGTTGGCGACCGAATTCTGTTGATTTGGGAAGGCCCGCGTTTCGACCTGTCATCCCGCGACAATACATCATGCGAAAAGTTCTGCTTCGAATTGTCTTTGACCAGCTCTGGCACCTTGAGTCCGTTGGCAACGAATTGCTGGTTGGGTACGGCTGGATGATTGCAGTGTGGCTGATGATTGCGATCACCAGCCTCTGCGTGCTTTGGTGGGTCACGCGTGATGCGACGCAGGTTTATTCTTCGCTGTTCTTCTGGGCCGCGATCCCAACGGCGATCGCGCTCGTTCCCGTGACGGGGCTGCCGATCGTGCAGACAGGAATTCCGGTCTTCGGGTATGGTTTCATGTTGTTTTTCGGATTTTCGACGGCAACGCTGCTGGCCAGCCGACGTGCGAAAACTGTCGGCCTGAGTCCGGACGTCATCTGGGACCTCATCATGTGGCTGATGATCCCCGGCATCATTGGTGCTCGAATCGTCTACCTGTTGCAGAATGGTCACCGAGTGTTCCCCGGAAGAAGCGGAGCGGAGGCTCTTCAAGCCACCATCGCGCTGTGGGATGGTGGGATCGTTTTTTACGGCGGAGTTATCGGAGGCGTCATTGGTCTGTTGATGTTCTGTCGTCGGCGTGGAATCAGGCCGCTTCAACTGGGAGACGTCATCATGCCGTCTTTGTTTGTTGGGCTGGGCTTCGGACGAATCGGCTGTTTTCTGTACGGATGCTGTTTTGGTGGAGCATGCACGCTGCCGTGGGCCGTTCAGTTTCCACCGGACAGTATGACCTACAATGAGCTCTCACATCGCGGGGCAGAATTTCTGACGCCGGACATGTCGGCCACCATCGCCCTGCATCCGACTCAGATCTACAGTTCTGTTCTTGCGTTCCTGCTCGGCGGGTTCTTGATGTGGTTCTTCAAACGTAGACCGTTTGAAGGTGCCGTGTTATCACTTGGCTGGATTCTATATCCCATCAATCGATTCGCTCTGGAAGTGATTCGTGACGATGAACCAGGCCGCATGGGAACGAGCCTCACGTTTTCTCAGCTGATGAGCATTGGTCTGTTCGTTTCTGGCATTGTGCTGATGATATGGCTGCAGAAGAACAGCCGTCCCACGCAGCTGAATGGAACCAGTCGTCCCAGCCCGGACGTCACGTCCTAGAGCAGTTTTCGAAAACACGTGGCTCGCTCGGGCTCGTGGGGAGCACGCATAGCAGGACGGAAAACGTCTTTCGCGGCCACAAGTCAGCGTAATACGCTGTAATCATGACGACAGCCGGAAGAACACCAATCCCACTCATGCGCCGTTGTTGACGTGCACGTCAATCTGTGGGTACGGAATCCCGATCCCTGCTTCGTCCAGGTGATTCTTCACGGATTCCGTTAATTCTTCTTTGACGCCCCAGAAGTCATCAGCCGTGGTCCAGAAACGTACTGTCCAATTGACGGCGGAATCCCCCAGATCGCCAAGGACAACCTGGTAGCCTCGTCCGTCACCTTCAATCTTTTTTCCCTTCAGTGCCTCGGCCGCAGCACTGAGGACTTCTCGCGTTTTTCGCAGATCGGCTGAGTAGTCGCAGCCGACCTTAACTTCAACGCGACGTTCTTTATGGTGTGAGACGTTTTCAATCGTCCCCGCAGCAATCGCCGTATTGGGGACGATGATTCGTCGATTGTCGGTTGTGTCCAGGGTTGTGGTGAACAGATCAATCTCGTTGACCGTGGCTCTGATCCCGGCCGCGCTAATGAAGTCGCCCACCTTGAACGGGCGGAAGACCAGCAGCATGATTCCTGCGGAAAAATTACCCAGCGTGCCCTGAAACGCCATGCCGATCGCAAAGCCGGCCGAAGCCAGAATCGCGGCGAAACTTGTGACCTGGAAGCCGAACTTACCAAGCACCGCAATCAGCACGCTGATCATGATGGCGTAGTACACAACTTTGCCAATGAACCTGCCGAGAGTTTCGTCGACACGTTTTTGCACAGGAGCGCTGATGATTCGTGAGATAAACTTTGCCGCCATGTAGGAAACGATCAGCAGCAGCAACACCTCAACGGCTGGTACGACGTAACCCTGCAGAAGTGGCCAGGCCTTTTGGATGTCGCCTTCTTTCAGACCCTGAAGCGCTTCGCTGACGTCCCTGCTGGCTTTGGCGGCGACGGATTCGAACTGCTGCTGTGCGTCGGGAGTATCCTGAAACAAAAACATCCGTGCTTCTCCTCTGCCATCTTTGATGGTGTTTACGCGACCGCCTTGCCTTGAATCAGGATTTCGTCCGCTGCGTTGTGTTTCTCATTTCGCAACAAAGTTCCCGATAAGATCGATGGGAATGAGGCCGGCATACGCATTGTGCCGTTGCCTCCAGATGCTCTCAGCATCGAATGCTTAGACTACCTGCCACGCCATTTCGAAGCCATAGCATTCGTTCAGAGCACTGTCTGTATGGCGTTTGCAGCCTATTTCGCCGGTGACATGTCGGGCAGCAGTCCGTCCCATGTATCGTGTGCGTGCAGCGCATCGACGACGATGATCAACGGTCGCACATGAATCTCCGGCAGGTCGTATTCCTGCGGCAACGGGGTTCCAAATGCGAGACGTTCAATGGGCGGTGTAAACTGAGCATCAATGTCCTCTCGGTTGCCACGAGGGTCACAACGATACCAGCCGACGTCGGGGAGGCAAACGGCCGTCATTCCATGCAGGCAGTATGGCGGTCCGGTTCCATCAATGCTGAGTCGCTGGTAGCAGAGCCCTGCCGGAATTTGATTGGCACGTAGTAGAGCACACAGCAGGTGGCTTTTGGCGTAGCAATATCCTGTTCTGTGAGTCAGCACGTCCGATGCTCGGCACGTGATCGGGTTCAACTGAAAGTCTGAACTGTGCCGCACATTGTCCCGCACCCACTGAAAGCAGCGTTGTGCCACAGTCGAGCGGCAGTTGTCATCCTCGGCCAGGGATGCCGCGTGCTGCAGCACCGACCGTGTTTCCCAGTCAATGATCTGGCAATTCTGCAGAAAGGCTGCCGGATCGGGACTAATATTGCTCATGTTGTGAACTTCTGGCTGACACCGCCAGTCCTGGATGTTGTTTTGAATTATTCATGTGCTGGCAGCCACGTGTGGCCGCGACAGCCCGGATTTCCAGTAATCGTCTGAACCTGCGGGCAGGCCATCCCGCCAACAATTTGGGATCGTATAAAACTGTGACTCAGGTTTGTGTTGCTCAACCGTATCGTCCGATTACAATGCCGAACTGCCGTTTTCCCCGCCAGTCATGTTTTATGGCCGGTCCGATCGGGCGGTTTGTCTTAACTTATTTGTATGGCAGACTTTACGGGGACACAGCCCGTTCCACACATTCGCTTGAATTAGAAAAGGCGAACTTGGTTTTATGGCCACAATCTCGAAGTCAGATCTAAAGAAGCTCAGAAAACGCCGCGCACGTC
This sequence comes from Fuerstiella sp., assembly GCA_029247265.1. Lineage (GTDB taxonomy): Bacteria > Planctomycetota > Planctomycetia > Planctomycetales > Planctomycetaceae > Fuerstiella. The sequence continues at coordinate 33,318 of JAQWLN010000148.1, read as the reverse complement.
TCAAAAAGAAGACAATGACGTGCCCATTTACCGCCGGAGGCGTTGTGCCTCGACCGGTTTATGTTGACTACAAAGACCTGAGAACTCTGAAAACACTCATCGACCGCGAAGGCCGCATTTTGCCACGTCGACGCACTGGCACCTCGGCTTTGTATCAGCGAGCCGTTCGGACGGCGATCCTGCGAGCTCGCTTCATCGGTCTGCTGCCTTACGTGTCGGACGACTAAAGTCTCTGGCAGTAAGAGGTTAAATCAAGCCGGGTCTGGCACACGCCACGTCCGGCTTTTTTGTGCGCGCAAACGGTATCCCATTTCGCCGCGCCTTCAGTGTTTCGGATTGTGTCATGATGGCGAGCGGCTTCGTTGCGGCAGTGCCGCTGCCACATCGCAATTCACATGTTTTTCGTGCAGTCAATGTGTACACTGACGCTGCCCACCTGCCTCCCCAGTCATGTCCTTCCCGCCGACTGAAGGTCTCGAACAAATGTGGTGCTGCACCACAATTCGATCCCACTGTTCCAAACAGCTGCGAGATGCCGCAATGCGGGCCATCTGCGGGATCTCTCTGTGTTTCGTCAGCGAATCCAGTCTCAGAGCTGTGGAACTGACGTTTGCACGTGATGTTCGGCCGATCCTTGCTGCTCGGTGTGACAAGTGCCACGGGCAGAAGACTCGGAAAGCGGACTTAAGCCTGGTTGATTGGGCGGCCTTCAAACGAGGCGGCGAATCCGGACCGCTGATTGTTGCCGGCGCGCCGGACGAAAGTCTGCTGTTTGAAATGATCCATTCCGGATCGATGCCGCCGGAAGATGAGCCGTCAATGACGGCCGAACAGATCGGTGTGATCCGACAATGGATCGAATCCGGGGCCGACTTGTCAGGGTATGAGTCCGCACAAACAGTGGAAGTTACCTATGCCGACATCGTCCCGCTGATTCTGCGACGGTGCGTGATGTGCCATGGCCCGGAGTATCAGTTTGGCGATCTTGATCTGCGCCAGCATTCGCTGATGCGGCAGGGCGGAAAAAATGGCGCTGCGTTTGTTGCCGGCAAGCCGGACGAAAGCCTGATGGTGACACGGGTTGTGGAACAGCTCTGTCCACCGAAGGCGGACATCGGTGAATCGGGCATCGAGCCCATGACGACGGCTGAGTTAGACCGACTAAAACAATGGGTTGCTGCGGGTGCGACACCGCTGTCTCTGATTGAAGACGTCGCGACTGATAAATCGGATCCTCTTGTCACAGATGATGAACGACAGTTCTGGTCGTTCGTTCCGCCCAGGAAAACGGCACCGCCAACGGTTACCCCGGAATCCATTCGCACCGAAATTGATGCATTCGTTCTGTCGAAGTTAAACGTTTCCGGTGTGAAGTTTTCGGCCGAAGCAGACCGCACAACTCTGGCGCGACGTGCTGCATTTGCATTGACCGGGCTGCCGCCGAGTGAGACTTTGCTCATAGAGTTTACTGAAGATCACACCGCCGACGCCTGGCCGCGATTGCTTGATCGGTTGCTGGAATCGCCTCGCTACGGTGAAAAATGGGGCCGGTTCTGGCTGGATCTGGCTGGCTATTCAGATTCCGAAGGAAAGCGTAACGCCGATTCCGTACGGCCATTTGCGTGGAGGTACCGTGACTGGGTCATCAAGGCATTCAACGATGACAAACCGTACAGTGAATTCCTTGTCGAACAGCTGGCAGGTGACGAACTGGTCGACTGGGCGGATGAGTCGTCGGTCACGGATGACGTCATCGACCGACTCACAGCGACGGGATTTCTGAGAATGGTTCCAGACGGGACGGCGGCTGATCCGGTAAATCGGTTCTCGGATCGGATGGAAGTGATCACTGATGCGATTGATGTTGTGTCACGCAGTTTGATGGGGCTGACGATGAATTGTGCCCGGTGTCATACCCACAAATATGATCCCATTCCTCAGCGCGATTATTATCGGATGGTGGCGGTCTTCAAGGGGGCGTACGACGAATACGACTGGATGACGCCACATGCCTTCAACAATCAGTGGAAGAAATCAAAACAGCGTCTATTGGAAGTGCTTCGACCCGATGAACGTGCAGCGGTCAAAGACAAGCAACAGCAGACGCAAAAGCGAATTGATGAGATTACGGCCGAGTTAAAACAGAAGGGGCTTGCGGGCGACCAGAAAAAGAAGCTCAGGGCAGAACAGACAGAACTGACCGCGCTGCTGAAACAGTCACCGAAGATCCGAGCACTCTGGGACCGTGGTCGACCGTCGCCCACATTCCTGTATCGTCGCGGCGACGAGACTCAGCCAGGAATTCTGGTGGGGCCGGGCGTGCCGTCCATGCTGACGAATGGTCGCACTCCGTTTCAGCCCGTCGTGTTGAAGCATTCCACTCCCAAGACCGGGCGTCGTCTGGCCTTTGCTCGCTGGCTTACAAAAGATGACCATCCGCTGACAGCGCGGGTTATTGTGAATCGCATCTGGCAGCAGCATTTTGGTCGAGGTCTTGTGGAAAGCTCCGACAACTTCGGCAAACTGGGGACGCCCCCATCTCACCCTGAACTTCTGGACTGGCTGGCCGTGGACTTCGTCGAACACGGCTGGAGCATTAAGCGTCTGCACCGTCAGATCATGACATCCGCCGTCTGGATGCAGAGCTCATCAGTAACGGACGTTCACAGGTCCAATGATCCGGATAACCGACTGCTGTCACGTATGCCGATGCGTCGGCTGAGTGCAGAAGAGGTACGAGACACGATGTTGCTGGTTGCCGATCGTTTGAATGAAACGCCGTTTGGCGATCCGGACGCTGTAGAAGTGCGCGAGGATGGATTGGTCACTTCAAAGCCCGTCGACGGAAAATGGCGTCGCAGTATCTATGTACGGCAGCGGCGGAAAGAAATGCCGACGATCTTTGAAGCGTTTGATCTGCCGCAGATGACGCCCAACTGTACAGAACGCACAGCATCCACCGTTGTGACTCAGTCACTGCACCTGCTGAATAACCGCATGGTGTTCGACCTGGCGCAGGCATTCGCAACCCGAGTTCAAAGCGAAGCGGGCGACGATGAGACCGGGCAGGTGACGCGTGCCTTTGAAATCGCACTGAATCGTCGGCCATCGGACGAAGAACGCGAGGCTTCACTTTACGCAATACGCAGTATTGAACAGGAATTGAGTGCAGACGGCGCTGACGAGTCAAAATCGGAATCCGAATCTGCTGCAGGTGACGATACAAATATCAGTGCCCTTGCTGGCTTTTGCCATGGACTGCTGAATTCGGCGAGTTTGCTTTATGTCGATTAACCAACATACCACGCGTCGCAGTTTCTTTCGCAATACCACCGACGGAATGTTCGGGGCGGCATTGGCGTCGTTGCTGAGTGACGATGTCTACGGGCAATCTCTCGATAGCGGCCTCGATGCAGCACAGACTCACTTTCCGCCAAAAGCCAAAGCCGTCATTCATCTGTGTATGCAGGGTGGCCCGTCGCAGGTCGACCTGTTCGATCCCAAGCCGGCCCTGAAGAAATACGACGGCGGAGAACCGCCACGTGAACTGACACAAGATGCCGTTTTCGAGAACGATCGTCGTGGTCAGTTGATGCAGAGTCCGTGGAAGTTCAGGCAGCACGGAACATCCGGAGCGTGGGTGTCCGAAGTCATGCCGCACATCGCTGGTGAGGTCGATGAACTGTGCATCGTCCGGTCGATGTACAACGTGCACCCCAATCACGAGCCGGCCATCTTTAAACTGGTGTCCGGACAGACGTTTCCCGGTCATCCGACATTCGGATCGTGGATTTCATACGGACTAGGTTCAGAGAATCGTAATCTGCCATCCTACGTCGTTCTTGCCGATCCTGTTGGACGCCTGCCTACCAACGGAGTCAGCAACTGGAAGTCCGGATATCTGCCGCCCGTCCATCAGGGGACTCGCATGCGGGCCGGTGATTCGCCGGTGCTGAATCTGAAACCCGATTATCAGGAGCTGCCCGCAGTCACGGCTGCGAAGCGAGATCTCATCAGCCGTCTGGATCGCATTCACAAAAAGTCCCGACCCGGGCAGCAGGTTCTGGATGCACGGCTAAGCAATTACGAGATGGCTGCGAAGATGCAGCTCGAAGCAACTCAGGCGCTGTCGACGGCGGATGAGACGGAAGCAACTCAGAAAATGTACGGAATTGGCAACAAGCCGACGAATGAATTCGGGCAGCGTTGTCTGCTGGCCAGACGACTGATCGAACGTGGCGTCCGGTTCGTTCAGCTGTTTTCTCGAGGGCAGGCGTGGGACAATCACAGCAACATCAGAACATCACTGAAAAGTATCTGCGACATAACCGACCAGCCCGTCGCAGCATTGGTGAAAGACCTGCGGGACCGAGGCCTGCTGGATTCGACTCTGGTGGTTTGGGGCGGTGAATTCGGTCGTTTGCCGATGTCTCAGGGAGATCACAAGAAGGCCGGGCGTGATCACGGGCCATATGGCTTCACGTCATGGATGGCCGGTGGCGGTTCGAAAGCAGGGTCCGTCTACGGAAATACAGACGAGATTGGTTATGCGTCTGTTGAAAATCGAGTGAGCATTCAGGACTGGCACGCCACGATTCTGCATCTGCTGGGCCTGCATCATGAAGAACTCGTTTTCAATCGTAATGGCCTTGGCGAACGCTTGACCCACCAGTTAGAAACACGGGTGGTGCATGATATCATTGCCTGATCCGTCTACGACGGCTTGTTCGGTCCGTCTGCGACGGTCTGTTCGAGCTGACGCTCGGAAGCTGTTGGCACACGTCCGTTGGTCGCTTCGGTGAGACGCAACAAACAGATTACTGTTCTCCGGACGAAAACTGTCCATTGTTAGCTCACTTCGCCGCGGACACGAATGCAAAGCGGATGAAACGACAGATCTGTTGCGTCTGGATTGCAACAGTGCTTGTCATGGTCGCTTCTTCCGCCGTGGCTCAGGAACAGGTGACAGACTCCGTCGGGACCAGGTTCCGGTTGCTGGAAGGTGGCCGATTCATTCAGGGAACGTCTGGTGGCGAGAACGTACTGAAGCGCAGTTTCCCTTTATCCACAACGGGGCAGTTCTACGGCAACGCAGAAGACCCCGCTCACGTAACGTGGATTACACGGCCGTTCCACATCGCCGAAACCGAAGTTACGGTCGGGCAGTTTCGTATCGTACCTTCGTCGAAGAAAGGGGTTGTGAAACATCAGCTGAACGCGGCGATACTCAGATGGTCGGATGGGAACCGACTCCCGAAGATAAGCCACTTTATCAGTCGCACGATTTTCTTCGTAACGAAAAGTTCAGCTGGAAGAATCCTGGGTTTGCGCAGGGTGACAGCCATCCGGTGGTTGGCGTTAGCTGGTCCGATGTTAAAGCTTATTGTCATTGGCTGAGCGAAAAGGACGGTGTCCGTTACCGACTGCCAACAGAGGCAGAGTGGGAATTCGCGTGCCGATCCGGAACGACAACCTAGTTTTCGTTTGGGGACAGGGCCAAAGGTGTCGTTCACCGATTCGGCAATCTCGGAAATGTCGAACTGGAACGACATCGCAAACATGCTGCGGAAAGACAATGGCTGCTGGACTGGGACAATGACCCTGAGGACGGTCATGTTTTTACGGCGCCAGTTGGCAGTTACGACGCGAATCCGTGGGGCCTTAAAGACATGCACGGCAACGTCTGGGAATGGTGTGAAGATCTTTGGCTGGACACGATCTACAGGGACTACCGCCGTCCGCGATACGACCAGCCGAACCAGGTGGCAGTCGATCCCGTTAATTCCGACCGACCGCAGACACCCGCCAATGATTTTCACTCGATCCGAGGTGGCAGCTGGTTTAACGGTGACCTGTTCGCTCGATCGGCGAATCGCACTTACTGGGATCGAGACGCTGCCGCGTGTTATCTCGGGTTTCGACTGGCTCGGGACGCTGGTCCGAACGCTCCGGCGCATGCCCGGAAAATGTTTGATGTTGAGCAGGCCGCGATTGGGCACATCGAAGCTGCGGGCGGAAAGCTGTATTCGTCGCGAGGGCTTGATCTTGAAGTTCGTTTCGAGGGAGAGGCATTTGATGAGTCCGCGTTGAAGCGTCTTGGTCGTCTTTCGAACCTGCAGCGGTTGCGAATCGCCTGGCGCAAGCGAGATGCCGTGCTTTCGCAGGTGGGACTTGTCGTTGCCAACCTGACGCTGATTGGTGGCATGACACAGGAACGTCTCGGCGATCGTCGAACGCTGCTGCAGGGATTTGACCACGCTCGCCGAGTGATCGATACTCAGGGTGTCGCCGACGCACAGGATTCGTTTACTCACCAGGCATTCGAAATGGTCACCGGCGATAAGGCCCGAGCCGCCTTCGATATTGCAGCTGAACCGGATGCGGTCCGAAGCCGTTACGGAACAAGTTCGCTTGGTCAGAACATTCTGCTGGCTCGTCGACTTGTCGAGAGTGGTGTGAAGTTCGTTTCCGTTCGCGTCAACACGCTGGGAAGCTGGGACGATCACAAGGATGTTAAAGGTCGAATGCATGCCAAAGGCCCCGCATTTGATCAGGGTGTCGCAGCGCTGATTACCGATCTGCACGAACGAGGTCTGGCGAATCGTGTGATGGTCGTCGCAATGGGCGAATTTGGTCGTACGCCACGAATCAACAAAGACGCCGGGCGAGACCATTGGGGCCGAGTGATGTCGGTCATGCTGGCGGGGGGAAACCTGAATACGGGGCAGGTCATTGGCTCGCTCCGATTCCATCGGAGCGAGTCCGGCAACCAGGCCATATCGCCCCGAGAACGTCTTGGCCACCGTTTATCATCATCTCCGTATCGACCCCGCAATGACCTTCAACGACAACTCCGGTCGTCCACGATATCTTCTGGAAGAGCGTGAACCGATTGTGACGTGATCGTCAACCGTCGCCTTCCGTCGGACACTAGCGCATAAAAAAAGGGCGTTCGCATTGCGAACGCCCTTTGTGCGTTTACTGTCGATGCTTATCGATCAGTTCTTTTTCTTTTTCTTAACGGCTTTGAAGCCTTTGTCGAAGGCCGCATCGGCGAAGACCAATGCAAGCTGTTCGTCGCCCTTGGCTTCTGCCACTTTGCCCTGGCATTTTTCACAGCACAATCTCACCATCTGACCGGCAACTTTGACTTTTTGTTCTTTGTCAATTGGCCCGCCGGATAATGGGCACTTTGTCTGACGGTACTGTTTCGTGCGGACCAGCTGGTGGTTAGCTTTGGCAGCGAAAGGGGCAGAGTCCTTTTCCACCTTGGCTTTGCAGTTGTCACAGCAAACATAAACATTTGCATTGCGGTATGAAACCGTCTTCGCATCGGCGATCTTGATTTCTTTGCCGGCTACGACGCACTTGATAGCGACGACCTTTTTCTTGGTTTGCTTCTTTTCCTGCTTCTCATCGGCGAACGTACCGGCCGCGCACGCTAATGCCAGGCAGGCAGCGAACAACGTCATTACTGGTTTCTTCATTGTCTTGAACTCCACGAGTGGTCACAGGGCAAAAGGAGGGAATGCGTCAACGTACGTGTTGAAGTATATCCGGAACAGGCGTCGTTTCGCAAACATGGATTGGGCAGATAGGAAAAACTGTAAATCAGCGGTTTTCGGATTTCACTGATTTCCCGACATTTCCGCAGATTGTAAGCAACACCACAAAAATCCGGGGTGTTGTCGGGCCGCACTGGTGTTTTTCTGGGCAGTTCGTCACGTCTGAGCGTCAGATATTGGAGTGCTGGGGCAGGAATGAATGTCGGCACTTCCTGCGTTCGGGCAGCGTGAGCCATGCTGAGCGCACGTCCGCCGTGACCTGGCGAAAGCAGAAGTGCAAACGGACTGCATCGTTCCTGGCTATGTTGTCCGCGGACTGGCGGAAAAGCATCAACCTTAGTCAATTCCGTAGACCACTGTCCAGGTTGTGACAGCAACGATTATGCTTCATACCGCGCGATCAGGGTACCACAGGTCGCAGGAACCGGGGCATGGCAAACGATGCAGCTGAAGAACAAACTGGTTCGCTGCACGCGCAGATTGCGCGCGTTAAGACTGCGCGCGTTAAGGATGCGGTCGGCGCTGCAGAGGACATGGCACAGCGGAGCAGGCACTTCGAGCACTTGCAGCATTCTCAGACAACAAACACCGTCGGTCAGTTGGCGGGGGGCATCGCTCACGATTTCAACAACCTGCTGACGGTCATTAACAGCCACTGTCAGATCCTGCTCAGCCAAATGTCAGACGGCGATCCACACGCGCGGTCTGTTTCGTGTATTCTTGAAGCGGGCGAACGAGCAGCTCGGTTGAATCGTCATTTACTGGCGGTCAGCAGACGATCCACGGCAGAACCTGAAGTTGTGAATGTCAGCGAAATTCTGCAGGAGTCAGCCAGTCTGCTTCAACGAATCGTCGGTGAACACGTGACGCTCAAGACTAATCTGGCCTCAGATCCGCCACTGATTAGCGTCAGCCGAAGTCAGTTGGACCAGGTGATCACGAACATCGTGCTGAACGCGCGCGATGCGTGTGTCAATGGCGGCGAGATTCTGATCAGCACGGAAGTCGTAACGCTGCGTGCCGAGCAATTGCCCCGGCCGGAATTACCGGAAGGTGACTTCGTCTGTGCAGAGATCTCAGACAACGGAGACGGCATGTCGTCGGAAGTCAGCTCAAAAATATTCGAGCCCTTTTTCAGCACGAAAGGCAGTCAGGGGACAGGGCTGGGCATGGCGGTTACTCACGGCTTGATCTCGCAGAATGGAGGTTTTGTGTCTGTTGAGAGTGAAGAAGGGGTCGGCACCGCGATCAGGATATTTTGCCCAGTGACCAACGACACGATGTCAGTTGCCGCTTCGACGTCAGCGCCGCAGGGTGCCAGCGGCACAGAGACTATTCTGTTGGTTGAAGATGAAGCCGCTGTTCGAAAACTGTTGCAAAAGGTTCTCGAAGCCGACGGTTACCGCGTTTTTGCAGCTGTGGATGGCGAAGAAGCTTTGCAATGTTTTGATCGCCACCGAGGTGAAATTGACATGCTGATTACGGACGTCGTCATGCCCTCAATGAATGGTCAGGATTTGGCGAGCAGGCTCAGACGCCAAAAGCCAGACCTGCCGATTCTCTATATGAGCGGATATACCAGTGACGCGATCGCTGAATTTTCTCCGGAGACGTTTCAGGCTGGGTTTCTACAGAAACCGTTCGCACCCTCTGAATTCGTTGCGCAAGTCCGATGTCAGATTGATATCGCAGCGGAAGGATAGCCGCAGTGACATGGCTATTTCTTCTTTTTGGGTCTGAATGCCACGATTCGCTGTTCGTTGGTTTCAAGAAACGGCCCGCCGATCAGATCGATACAGTACGGAATGGCTGGAAAGACGGCGTCCAGGCACTCGGCGATGGCTTTGGGCTGGCCGGGAAGATTGACGATCAGCGAGCTACCCAGGATACCAGCAGTCTGGCGGGACAGAATCGCCGTTGGAACTTTCTCCAGCGAAACTTTTCGCATGAGTTCGCCGAAACCGGGCATCATTTTTTCACAGACCGCTTCGGTCGCTTCCGGAGTCACGTCCCGAGTCGCAGGCCCCGTGCCTCCCGTCGTGACAATCAGACAACACCCCTCGTCTTGGGTCAGTCTTTTGATTGCGGCTTCGATTTCCGACTGTTCGTCGCCAATAATGACCGGCTTACCGATCCATTCGCTGCACAGTACGTCTGCGAGATATTCGCGAATGGCCGGGCCACCGCGGTCTTCATACTCGCCGCGACTGGCGCGGTCAGAAATGGTCAGGATGCCGATGTGGGCAGGGGCGGGAGTGGACTCGGGCATTGCGATGGGCGTTTGAGTGAAAATGGGGATGCAGGGGCATTAAGAGTCGACTTCCCCGACTGAGTCGTCCTGAGACAGGCTGTTACAGTCACCTTGACGCAATCGTGGTAAATACACGCGGTGCGTGGTCTCCGGAACTTCCTATTCAGTATAGTGGGTCTATCAGTCAGAAACTGCCCTGGATGACATCGGGACATCGTGGATTGACCGAGAATCCTGCACCGAAACGTCCGGCGGATAACCATGGCAACTGAATGTTCGATGGTTCACAGAGAATTTTCAACGACGAATTCAGGTAAACAACCCAAACGTCTCGGTGCGAAAATGTTTGTGCAATGCACGTTAATCGTCAGACGGGGCTCGACTAAGTGCGATGATTTCTGCGGGAACGCGACACGATGCGTAGGTATTCCCGTGCATTTTGAAACGAGTGGGGCGTAATCACACATAATGTCTCCTTCGTCTCATCAGCCTGCGGCCGCTCCGGCGTTTCTGGATAGTCCGAACGAACCTGTGCCCAACGGAAAAACTCGTGGTTCAGTTTCACAGCTGAGTACTCAGAGTCTGGCGTTTATCGAGCAGCAGTACGGAGTGTACCTGCAGGACCGTAATTCCGTGTCGCCGGACTGGCGGGATTATTTCGACGAGATCCACGCTGGGCATGAAGACGTTACGCCGGCGGTGCTTAAGTCTCCGTTTCAGCGTTACAGCATTTTTCATCGCCAGGGGGCGTCTGCCGCCGACCCGGCAACATCTGAAACTGCCATTCTGCAGGAACGGCTGGACCAGCTGATTCGCAACTACCGTGTTCGCGGGCACATTGTTGCTCAGATTGACCCGTTACAGGCAAAGCGTCCGGAGCCACCGGAACTCGATCCTGTCTTCTACGGATTCACCGAAGAACACATGAGTATGGAATTCTCCACTCAGTGGTTCGGCGGGGCAGAATGCCGCACTCTGGGCGAGATGCTGAAGTGGTTGCAAATGACCTATTGCCGGTCGATTGGAGTGCAGTTCATGCACATCGACAGTCTGCAGGTGCGGTCATGGCTGCGTGAACGCATGGAACGCACGGGCAATCGTCTGCGTCTTTCTCGTGATGAGCAGATCCGCATTCTAACTCGACTCAGCGATGCGGTGATGTTCGAAGAATTCGTACAGAAAAAGTACGTCGGTGCAAAAAGCTTCTCACTGGAAGGGGCTGAAAGTCTGATTCCTCTGCTGGACCTGGCTATTGAGCGGGCTGGGGCTCAGGGAATCAGTCAGATCGTGATGGGAATGGCTCATCGCGGCCGTTTGAACGTGCTTGCGAATATCATGGGTAAGGAGCCGAGTCGTATTTTTCGCGAGTTCGAGGACCGTGACCCGGAACTTCAAATGGGTCGCGGCGATGTCAAGTATCATCTCGGCTACAGTTCAGACTGGACGACGACCGCCGGGCAGGACGTTCACCTGACACTGTGCTTCAACCCCAGCCATCTTGAATTCGTCAACCCGGTGGCCCTGGGGCGGCTGCGAGCCAAGCAGGACCATCTGGAGGACTTCGACCGTCGCCGCGCTCTGGGAATTCTGATCCATGGTGACGCAGCGTTTGCTGGCGAAGGCGTTGCTCAGGAGACGCTGAATCTTAGCGAACTGAGCGGCTACCGAACGGGCGGGACGCTGCACATTATCGTCAACAACCAGATCGGCTTCACGACGTCGCCGTCAGAGGGACGATCGTGCACCTATGCCACGGATGTAGCTCGAATGCTGCAGATTCCGATCTTCCATGTGAATGGTGAAGATCCGGAGGCGGTGGCCCAGGTTGTACAGCTGGCAATGGACTTTCGCGAGAATTTTCAACGCGACGTGATTGTGGACATGTACTGTTTTCGTCGGCGGGGACATAACGAAGGCGACGAACCCGCATTTACTCAACCAACGATGTACAAGCGGATTCGACAGCAAAAGACAGTGTTCGAAAGCTATCTCGAAAGTACACTTTCGCTGGGCGAGTTGACTCGGGAGGAAGCCGATGAAATCGTCGCACGACGAGCAAAAATGCTCGAAGATGAGCTCGAGGAAGCACGACAGGAGGAATTCAGCTTTCTCACTGACAGCGGTGGAGGTTCGTGGGAAGATTTCTTCGGCGGTCCTGTGGCCGATGCGGATACAGTGGACACCACCGTCAGCGCGGCTGAGCTGCAACGACTCGTCAACACACTGTGTACTCCACCGACGGGATTTACTCCGCATAATCGTCTTGTCCGAATTCTGCAGCAGCGACTTAAGATGGGGGCGGGTGAACTGCCTTTCGATTGGGGCATGGCGGAGCTTGCGGCTCTGGGCTCAGTCGTTGCAAATGGGCAGCAACTGCGATTCAGCGGTCAGGACGTTCGTCGAGGTACCTTCAGCCATCGCCATGCGGCGCTGCACGACGCACAGGACGGACGAGTGTGGATCGGCCTGCAGGATCTCGCAGCAAGTCTGGAACAGGTTGAACTTCACAACAGTCCGTTGTCTGAAATCGGCGTTCTGGGGTTCGAATACGGCTACAGCCTAGATCGCCCCCGCGGGCTCACGATCTGGGAGGCTCAGTTTGGCGACTTCGTCAATGTTGCTCAGGTTATTATCGATCAGTTCATCTCCAGTGCCGAAGACAAATGGAAGCGGTTAAGTGGATTGGTGATGCTGCTTCCGCATGGCTTTGAAGGGCAGGGGCCCGAACACTCGAGTGCTCGACTTGAACGGTTCCTGACATTGGCCGCCGAAGACAATATGCAGATTGCCGTGCCGACAACTCCGGCACAGCATTTTCATCTGCTGCGTCGACAAGCGCTGCGACAATGGAAAAAGCCACTGATCGTGATGACACCCAAAAGTCTGCTGCGACATAAAGATGCCGTATCGTCGGCCGCTGACTTTACGGGCGGCCGATTTTGTGAAGTGCTGGCGGACAAGGGCGGCGTTGATCCTTCCGGTGTGAAGCGAATTCTGCTGTGCAGTGGAAAAATCTACTACGAGCTGGAAAGCGCGCGCAAGGAATCCGGTCGCGATGATGTGGTCATTCTGAGGCTGGAACAGCTCTATCCATTCCCTGAAGCAGAATTGCAACAGGAACTGTCGGTGTATGGGAAAGACGTACCGGTGTTCTGGGTTCAGGAAGAACCTCGAAATATGGGTGCGTGGCCGACGATTCGAATTCGCTTTGGGGATTTTGTGTTTGGCTCGCACGTTCTTACGGGAGTCACCCGTGCGGAATCCGCGAGTCCTGCGACCGGCTCCAGCAGAAGTCACAAAATTGAACAGCAGGCCATTTTGAAACAGGCTTTGGAAATCGCATGAGTAACGAAATCGAAATCAAAGTCCCGTCGGTGGGTGAATCCATCTCTGAGGTCTTCATTGGTGAGTGGTACGTTGGTGAGAATTCCTTCGTCGTGATGGACGGAAACGTGGTAGGCCTCGAAACCGACAAGGCAACCTTCGATGTTCCGGCTCCTGTGAATGGGACAATTACTCGCGTGCTGAAACGCGCGGGAGAAACAGCGGAAGTTGGCGAAGTTATCGGGTTCATGGAAGAGTCTGAGGCGCCCGCGACCGCGTCAGCAGGTGGTGCCACGCCTTCTCCTTCTGCCGCTGCGACTTCATCTGACGACAGAGATCATGTTATGCCGGCGGCTGAACGACTGATGGCAGAAAACAGCGTGGCCAGCGGAGCAGTCAGCGGAAGCGGCCCAGGCGGACGAGTTTTAAAGGAAGACGTTGCTCGTCACCTGGCCGGCGGAAGTCCTGCTCGCAGCGGCGGGGCCCGAGAAACAAAGTCGGTGCCGATGAGCCCGATTCGACAGACGATCGCAAACCGGCTCGTGAGTGCTCAGCAGACCGCTGCCTTGCTGACGACTTTCAATGAAATTGACATGCTGGCCGTGAAAGCCCTGCGACAGAACTACAAAGACACGTTTGAAAAAAGATACGGTACGAAGCTCGGGTTCATGTCATTCTTCGTACGAGCCATCGTGGACGCGCTGCAGCAATATCCTGCGATCAATGCGCAGATGGACGGCAACAAACTGTTATATCACAACTACTGTGATGTGGGCGTTGCTGTGGGTGGCGGCAAGGGCCTTGTTGTGCCTGTGCTGAGAAATGCGGAAAATATGAGTTTCGCCGAAATTGAACTCGCCATTCGGGACTTTGGTGCGCGAGCTCAGGCCAATAAGATTGGTCTGGAGGAACTGGAAGGCGGCACCTTTACCATTACCAACGGAGGTGTTTACGGTTCGTTGCTGTCCACTCCAATCGTCAATCCACCGCAGAGCGGCGTGCTGGGCATGCACGGCATCATCGAGAGACCTGTGGCCGTGAACGGCGAAGTTGTGATTCGTCCCATGATGTATGTGGCTCTGACGTACGATCACCGTGTGGTCGATGGAAAAGAAGCCGTGTCGTTTTTGAAACGCATCAAAGACGTGATTGAAGACCCGGCGCGGTTGATACTGGAAGTTTGACTGAGGCAAATGTCTGATCTCTACGACCTTATCGTTATTGGCGCCGGCCCCGGTGGCTACGTAGCGGCAATTCGCGCTGCTCAACTGGGCATGAAGGCCGCCGTCGTTGAACGCGAGGAAAAACTCGGCGGCACCTGCCTGCGCGTGGGCTGTATTCCCAGTAAGGCATTGCTGGAAACGACCGAGCTGTTTGAAAAGTCACGGCACCAGTTTGCTGAGCGGGGTATCATCGCACGCGATGTCTCAGTCGATCTGCCGAAGATGATGGCTCATAAGGACGGTGTCGTGGCCCAACTGGACGGTGGTATCCAGGGGCTGCTGAAGAAACACAGGATTGATCGGCACTTCGGACACGGCCGATTGCTCGGCGATGGTAAAGTGGAGGTAGCGGCCGAGTCCGGAACGGTGCAACTTTCTGGACAGCACATATTGATTGCCACCGGCAGCGTGTCCACTTCGTTTCCGGGCATGGAACCCGACGGTGACCGGATTGGAACCAGCACAGAGGCACTTTCGTGGCCGGATGTGCCCAATCATCTGGTGGTGATCGGTGCGGGAGTGATCGGGCTTGAGCTGGGCACGGTCTGGCGCAGGCTGGGGGCAAAGGTCAGCGTGCTCGAATACCTGCCTCGCATTCTGCCCGGTACGGATTCGCAGATCGCCAACGAGGCGCAGAAGATACTGCAGAAGCAGGGGATGGAATTTCATCTGGGCACGAAAGTTCAAAACGTCAGCGCAGATGGACAAAGCTGCCGTGTCGAAATTGACGGAAACGCGCCGATTGAATGTGATCGAGTTCTGATCGCCGTTGGGCGTCGCCCCTGCACAGATCGCCTGGGACTGGATCAAGCGGGCGTTGATACTGATCAGCGTGGATTTATTCGAGTGAACTCGGCGTACAGGACGACGGCCCCTGGCGTATTCGCGATTGGTGACGTCATTGGTGGAGCAATGCTGGCTCACAAGGCCGAGGAAGAAGGCATCGCATGTGTGGAAAATCTGGCAACCGGCCACGGTCACGTTAACTATGGAAATATTCCCGGTGTGATCTACACAGCTCCGGAGATAGCCTCAGTCGGTGAAACGGAAGACGACCTGAAGGAACGCGGCCATGAATACAGAGTCGGTCGATTCAGCTTCGCGGCCAACGGTCGAGCACGAGCTGCCGGCCACACGGAGGGCTTCGTGAAGGTCATTGCTGACGCAGAAAATGATCGCGTACTGGGTGTGCATATCATAGGAGCTCACGCGGGAGAACTCATTGCTGAGGCGGCAGTGGCTATGGAATTCGGGGCCAGCAGCGAAGACATTGCCCGCTGTTGCCATGCCCATCCCACCCTTGCTGAAGCGGTCAAGGAAGCGGCACTGGCCGTCGATAAACGAGATCTGCATTCGTAGGCATTTAGTTCCCATCGTCCCATGCGTCGCCACCTGGCTCCACTTCCGTGCCCTTGTGCACAACTCGACCTGACCCCGGGCAAGTTGTATGCCGATCGCTGCTTGTTGAGGGTGATTAATTTATAATGGAGTAGGTGGTAGTGTGTCCCGGGGCTGAAACGAAGTCGGAGAAACGCGCGGCCGCCCGTGATTTGCGGGCACTCAATTTGTTTTGGTTCGTCCGAAATCTATTTCAGGGAACTCCGGACTGCATCTTCCGCACAATCCGAACAGGCTTTGGTGGGGGGGCCACACTTCTGGACAGAGTTTCAGCCACTTCATAGACGAACTGAAAAGACGGTGTATCGTTGGAAAGACGAAGGGGAGGACGACGAGCGTGGAGTACCCGCCCGGATCGTTTTCGTTTTACACAATGAGGGCACATCCGATGGTCGCTGGTTCAGCTACCAAATCAGAAAAGAATGAAACCGGACACTGCAGTGTTGCAGGACATGCGACGGCTGCGTTGAACGTTGAAACTGTGGACGACCGTTTGACGACAGGCAGGCTCCCCAGCGTTGCAGCACACGTGACCTGCATAGATAAGACCGTGGTCAGCTGTGCGGTGAGAGCAATTGGCTCACAGGAGGTAGTGTTAATCGTTGCTGGGGCAGAAAGTTATCTGGATATTGGAGATGTTGTCACGTTTTCACTTTGCGAAGGCGACGAACAGTTGTTCGCTGCACAAACGGGAATCGTCCATTGGGTCATGGCTGAGGGCAATACCCGAGTTATTGCAGTGTTTTCCGGTAGTCGACTGGACTTGCTCCTGAATCATCGGCTGGTCAGTGACCGCAGGACAGACATTCGATACCCGGTTGATCTGCAGGCTTTCGTCAGGGTCGATCGTTGTCAACAGGAAACGCGAGTTCTTAACTATTCGTTGCACGGGCTGTGTCTGGCAAGTGATGTCGCCTTCGAAGTGAATCGTCACTATCAGGCCTCCGTAATCTGTGAAGGTGGCAGCATTTGTCTGTGCGTTTTTCCCGAATGGGCCACAAAAACCACTGACGTGAATCTCACAGGTTGCAGCCTGAAGGAGGAACATGGCGTACTGCTCACTCGTCGTCATACGTCAAGCAACGCTGGGAAATAGAACGTCCTTCGCCTGACCGGCCGGATTGTCTGCCGACTGACATTGGTTTGTCAGACCAGGAGTGACTTGCAGTTGTCGAGGTCTTCGCAGAGCATCTCACTGAGCCACGAGGTTGAGAAGTTGTTCCCTCGCTTCTGCTGGCAGCAGACATTTCGCAGTCTGTACGGCTGACAACGGATTTAGAGATCGGATTTTATGGCGACGCCTTCTGAGTTTCGAACGTCGTGGCTGGCTTTGTGCCGCTGGCCTGCCTGTGTGCAATGGTCGTATCGCCGCAGCTGGACACGCTGGCCGCATCGCCCCGCCTGGCTCCTTCGGTTCAGTCTTCAGGCGACGGCGTCAAGGCGGAAAATCGACCGCCCAACATCCTGCTGATAATTACCGATCAGCAACATGCCAACATGATGAGTTGTACCGGGAACAAGTACCTGACGACTTCGGCAATGGACAGTCTGGCGCAGGAAGGCATCCGATTTGCGAATGCCTATGTTTCCAATCCCGTCTGTGTACCCAGCCGAATCAGCATGGCCACCGGGGTCATGGCCGGACGCTTAGGTGTGCTGAACAACGGTGTGAAAGCGAATGTGCCCATTGAGGTCAATCAGAACTCGTTGGGAAAGCTGATTAAATCCGCCGGTTACGACACGTTCTATGGCGGAAAAGTGCACATGTGTCCCGAACTGAATCCGCTGGACGCTGGCTACGACGAATACTTTCGAGATCAGCGAGAGGCCTTGCCGGTTGCCTGCATCGAGTTTCTGAAAAGAAAGCGGGATCGACCGTTCTTCGCCGTCGCTTCATTCATCAATCCTCACGACATTTGTTTCGCGTACAGCGCATACAAGGGGAAATCACCAAAGGGCAGGTCCAGTGTCGAGCATCTGTATCAACAGGCGTTGAAGCTGCCGCCGCAGCAATTGCCTCCTCTCCCCGATAACTTTCGGATCCCGGAGCTTGAACCGGATGCAATCGACCTCTATTCCAAAGCGAGTGCAGTCACTCCAGCCGGGACGATGCGCATGGTCTACGACGAGCGTCAGTGGCGGATCTATCGCTGGATCTATTGTCGGTTGACCGAACAGGTGGACCAGCATATTGGACAGATCCTTGATGCACTGAAGCGGAACGGACTTGAGGAAGAAACTCTTGTCGTTTTTACCAGCGATCACGGCGACATGGACGCGTGCCATCGTCTGGCGTCCAAAGGGCGTTTCTACGATCAGTCCGTTCGTGTGCCGTTGCTGATGAAGTACAAAGGCAGAATCATTCCGGGTGTTGTCGACCAGCGTCTGGCATCGAGCGGTCTGGACATTCTTCCGACGCTGTGCGGCTACGCCGGTGTGGATGTGCCGGAAAGCCTGTTGGGAAAGAGTCTGCGGCCCATTGCTGAAGGAAACACAGTCGCAGACTGGCGTGAGTATGTCGTGACGGAGAATCACACCGGTCGAATGCTTCGCAGCGAACAGTTCAAGTACTGCGTCTATCGGGACGGAGGCGTGCGGGAATCTCTCGTGGACATGCGAAACGATCCGGGCGAAATGCAGAACCTGGTTGCATCACCGGAGTTCAAAACCATTCTCAGCAGGCACCAGCATTATCTGCAGAAGTGGGTCAGAGTATCCAATGACGTAGATGCCGAATCATTCGCCGTTCGCCCCTGATCGGCCGCGTACGTCGCAGAAGAATGTGTGACAGGATTTATCACGTCCTGTCGCACGGAATACGCGAGCATGGCAGAGCATCCGGCGTCAGTGCCCACGTATATCTCGCAAATCGTCTGTGGATGCGTTAAGATTCGGTGGTCTTCGCACTATATCTGTGGAGTGGGTGAATGCTGACTTTGGTGGATCGATGTTCGCGACGCGAGTTGCTGCGAATCGGCGCAGCTACGGTTGGAGGTCTGTCTCTGCCGGGCCTGCTGGCTGCGCAGGAAACTTCCATCGGAAAATCGTTGCGCAATCGGTCCGTGGTTGTACTCAATCTGCAGGGCGGTCCCACTCAGTTTGAAACGTTTGATCCGAAGCCCGACGCACCACTCGAGATTCGCAGCATCACGGGAGATATGGCGACGTCATTGCCGGGTGTCGCGTTCGGTGGATCTTTCCCTCAGCTTTCAATGCTTGCGGATCGCATGGCCGTAGTGCGATCCTATCGACATGGAATTTCCAGTCACGGTCCTGCAGCAATGCACGTCATGGCGGGCGGCAATCCGACCGGTGCGATGATGGGGGCTCTGTTCGCTCGCGTTGCCGGGCTGACCGATCCGGTCACTGGTATGCCGAACAACGCACTTGTTACGGCTCCCGGAATGGGCCCGAAATACAAAGATCTGTATGTCAGTGTTGACCGAGTCTCACAAACCGGGGATCTGGCATCTGCGTACCGACCATTTGATCCCAGTGCTGGCGGAGAGATCATTGATAATATGCAGCTGAATGTTCGAGGAAATCGGCTGGATGACCGCAAGTCATTGCTGAGTCGCCTGGATCAGCTTCGCAGAAGCCTGGACGATTCGGGGCAGATCGAATCCGCTGGTCAGTTTCAGCAGCAGGCATTTGACG
Organism: Fuerstiella sp.; assembly: GCA_029247265.1. Taxonomy (GTDB): domain Bacteria; phylum Planctomycetota; class Planctomycetia; order Planctomycetales; family Planctomycetaceae; genus Fuerstiella. Next base: position 13,900 of record JAQWLN010000148.1, on the reverse strand, counting down.
TGCTCGCACGTGGCGTCGCCGGTGCATTTGATCTTTCGAAAGAGGATGCAGAACTGATTGAACGATACGACACAGGCAGCTTTGAACCTACCCAGGCTGTTAAGAAACGGAATTCCTATGCCACACAGTTCTCACCCGTTGCACTGGGAAAACAAATGCTGCTGGCGAGGCGTCTGTGCGAAGCTGGCTGCGGTTTCGTGACGGTCACGTGCGGCGGCTGGGACATGCACGGCGGTGGCAAAGAATTTACGATGGCCGATGGCCTCGCGTCACTGACACCTGCTGTTGACAAGGCTGTCTCAGCATTCATCGAAGACATACAGCAGCGCGGGTTGAGCGAGCGGATCCTGCTGGTAATTACTGGAGAGTTTGGTCGCACTCCGAAAATTAACAAGAATGGCGGCCGGGATCACTGGGGCAATCTCTGCACACTGGCATTCGTCGGAGGCGGACTGAAGATGGGGCAGGTTGTAGGCAGGTCGGATCGAACCGGCAGCGAGCCGGATTCGGATCCTATATCCAGCAGCAATGTCCTTGCGACGATCATGCACACTCTGTTCGACATCGGTGAGTTGCGGCTCCAGACCGGCATCCCCAAGGACATCGAACGAATCATTACCGGCAATGTACCGATTCGAGAACTCGTGTGATGCCGCTGGCTGGGATCAGTGGACGAAGGTCTGGGCATACGCCGATTCGGGTTCGCATTTGATTATCAGTTGTGCTGTATGTGCAGCGGTGGCACGTCCGTTCTGAAAATCGAGGCTGGCAGTCCATCACTGTTCACTAGGTTTGGTATGGCCGTGTCACTCCATGCAAATCGTACCGCGACAGGTTGAGCCACCTGATCCGCTTGAACCCATACCGTTTTGCCGTCAATCACAGCAACTGCGGGGTGAAATTTCCTGTCGCTGCCAGCAATGGTGAAATGTGTCGGGGCCAGACCATCGCTGGTTCCAAGACCCTCTGCTGCATGCGAAAACCTGATTCTGATCCTGTTGTTCTCGATGCTCATTGATTCATAGATCGGTCCGGTGTACTTCACGTTTTCCTGATACTCAGTTGCCAGGGCCCAATTGGCCAGACGTTGAGCAACGGCCTGCTTATTCGTGAAGTGAAGTTCGTCGAGGTCACCGATGTCCATTGTCGCGGCAACGCCGGTACGCGGAATCTGATCCAGAACCAGCATCTGCGCTTCTCGCTGCAGAGCGTACGCATCGTTCTGCTGCTTTGGCCATCGGTCACAAAGAAACGGAGCGGGCTGTACCATTCCGAAGGCGAAGGCCCCCTGTCCCCAACGGGACTGCCAGTCACGAATCATCGTCGGTAGAAGCACTCGGCTGTGTTCTGCCCAATAGAGATTCCCCAGGCCCTGGTAGGAAATGACGCCGCGGATTCTGAACGGAATCAACGGCGTGATCATTCCGTTGAATAGACATGCGGGGCGATGCTGCGACGCTCGCGGGTTTTCTGGTTTCTTCGGGCGTGGGGGAGCCTTTTTGCCTTCGTTCTCAGATGCGACAACTGATCGCTTCCAGCGAACCAGTTCCTGCTCGTATGCCGCAGTCGTCCGTTCATCGTCATAGTTGGCGAAGTCCGTGTCCCAGGACTGAAGGATGGGCTTCAAAGCCGGCTGGTTTTCCAGAGCCTCTTCGCTTGTCCATGCTTCAATCCGGGATCCTCCCCAGCAACTCTGAAGGATGCCGATCGGAACGTCCAGCTGCTGGTGGAGTTGTCGTCCAAAGAAGAATCCGATTCCCGATACATCGGCCACAGTCCGGGGGCTGCACGTAAGCCAGTTGCCGTTGCAGTCGTCCTGAGGTCGATCCGCCAGATTTTTCTCAACCGTGAAGAATCGAATCTGCGGATACGTGGCCTCCGCAATCTCTATCGGTGCGTTATCACACTTCCGAACAGGCCAGTAGATGTTGGAAGGCCCCGTGCACAACCAGACGTCACCGACGAGTACATTGCGAACTGTCAGCGTCGAGTTCGAAGATGTTCTTACCTGAATTTCGATTGGTTCGTGCTGCAGTGGAACCACTGGAAGCCTGACCTGCCAGCGACCGTCCTGTCCGACCGTTCCGGTCACCGTGCGACCTGCGGTAGCCACGACCACTTCTTCACCTGGCTCTGCCCAGCCCCAGACGGGATTTTCCTAGCCGCGCCGCAGCACCATGTCATCTGAGAACACCGCTGGCAGACGCAACTGGGCCGCGTCAGCAACGCTGACCAGACTCACCAGTAGGGCAACCGCAGCACAGCAGGAGGAAGTCTTCAAACGCATTTCGTTAGCCTCGAATGTTGGACAAGAGCTGCGCTGCGGCATTCATGTACCTTCCTGGATACCGCAAGGGAATTACCTGGTTCCACATCATCATAGGCTCTTTGGCAGTCCCAAACACCGTATGGAGTGCCCCTCAAAGTTCGATACAACGCCATATGGGGACGGGTTGTCGCATCCACGAGTGATTATCAGATGCGTCGCAGTGTCCGAACCGGGCACAGAATAACGCTGCGAGACGCTCGGCAGGATGTGAGTGGAACTCGCGTCAAATCGTCGGTGGCTGGCGGTTATCGAAGATCCGCCGCAAGTCAACAGTTCGGAAATCGGCAATACCTGCCGATGAATCGGGAAGTCCTACTGAAATCTGCCAGTCTTGCGGCAGTCTGTGCCTCTTCGTGGCCCCTGACCAATTAAAACGCTCTGTTTTTTCCGGAAGTTGTCTCCCCGGGACATCGTGATCACCGTTATACGTAGGCCCTTCAATGGTGACACGGTTACCGATTCTGGTCCTGAGGGTACTGAGAAATCGGTGTGTGACCGTGCAAACTTGTCGTTGTTGAATTGAAACGCATACATCTCGGGGGCGCAAGTAACACAATGCCGGGACATTGGAGAAAAGTCGTTCTGCTGACGGTCAGCACATGTCTGCTTGCAGGTTGTGCACGTTCACAGTTCACTGCAACTTCATTGCCAGCGCGCTTTGCAGCCCGTCCGATTCGTGACTATTCGCTGCTGGATCTGACTGCTTACGCAAGTCGCGAGGCCAACGAAGACCTGATCAGGTCCGGCGACAGTCTGCAGGTTAATCTGGATTCGGGGACCTTCACGGAGGATTCTGAATACGTTTGGGTGGCCCGTGTTGACGAGTCGGGCGAGGCGGCGATACCGAATATAGGTGCCGTCAGGCTAGCAGGCTTGACTCAGGCGGAGGCCGCCGAATCAATCGTCCAGACGAGCCGTCAACGTGACGTCTTTCTGACGCCCAGTGTCGCCGTGTCAGTTGAAGATCGCAGAGAACGAACGATCATTATCACCGGAGCGGTCAACACACCAGGCCCCGTGGTTATCACCGGCACTGAAGCCGGTCTTGCCGACGTCATTGTGCGGGCTGGTGGCCTGACGTCCGAAGCATCCGGCGCCATTTCGGTAAGTGGTGTGGAGGCGACGCCGAAAAATATCGTTGATGGTGAGAGCGCGATTCGCCCCGTGGGCCAGACCGCTTTCCGAGCACTCACCGTCAGCCTTGCTGACACAACAGAGTCAGACCTCGGTCAGATCATGGTGCCTGAAGGATCGGTGGTTCACGTGGAACCATCCCCACCACGGCCGATTCAGGTGATAGGTGTCATCAGAAACCAGGCAGTAGAAGTGCCGGCCGGGAAAAATGTGCGGCTTCTGGACGCGATCACCCTGGCCGGCGGGCAGACGTTCTCTAATTGGATTTCTGACAGAGTTACGATCATTCGACGAGAACCCGGCGGCAACAACACCGTCCGAATCAAAGCCTCAATACGCAAGGCTACAGCGGACGCGAAAGAGAACTTGCTGTTGGCCCCGTACGACATCGTTAGTGTTGAAGAGAATCTGCTGACATTTACTCTTTCAACGTTAAGTGGATTTATCGGCGCGGGAGCAAATGCATCTCGTGCAGTCATTCCTTAGTCAATTGACTGCTCGAACGCGAACGCGAACCGGACTGCAGGCAATTTTCAGACATGGATCCATATACAACCGATCACGAAAAATCTTCCAAACCGCAGGGGTTCCATGCCTTGATGCGGTATCTGCGTGTCGTTAATCGCCACAAGATGATATTGGTTGGTTTAGTCGCTGCCGCTGTATTCTTTGCCATTGTGCGGCACAAGCGGACGCCTAAAAGGTATGAATCGTCTGCCAAGATACTGGTTCAGGCAGCTCACAGCGACAAGACTGATCGTAGTCAAACGCAGGGACTGCTGGCCAGCTACAAACAACTGTTACAGAGCGACACAGTACTGATACAGACCGTTGAACAATTGCCTGAGAGGCCGATGGAACTGGCTGGTGTGAAAGATAGGTCGGCCTGGCCACTAGTGCTGCGACAGATGTTAACGGTGACTTATGAACCGACGGAACATGTACTGGAGATGCGCTGCCTTTCTGGCACTCCAGAGGGCGCTCTTTACGTCATCCAGTCGCTCATGGCGGCTTCATCGAAATATATGGAAGACTACCAGCAGAACCTTTCTCTGACACTGATGAAGCAACTCGAATCCAAACAGATGGATATCGAAGCGACACTAGTCGACAAAGAGCGTCATCTGCTGGATGAACGCAGAAAATGCGGCGACATCGCCATTGGAGAAGCCAGTGATCAGTCACATCCGATTGTCCAGCGAGTTTCCCAGTTAAACACTGATCTTATCAGCGTCCGCAGCAGGCGGCTTGAGCTTGAGTCCATGCTCATCAATGCTCGCAAACTGGTTACTGAAGGAGCAGATCTGACAGCGAGCCTTAATAAGCTGGAGGAAATTGTCGGACCTAAGGCACTGTCTCAAATACCGGGAACAGGTGGGGCCGATGTGGAGATGCTCGATGAACTGACTACAGAGTTGAGTGTCATGGAAGGCGAGTTCGCTGCTTTGCGTCGTCACTTCGGTCTTGGGCATTCCGAAATCGTTCGGCGACAGTCCCTGATTGAAGGACAAAAAAAGCGTATAGTGGCAATTCAATCAGCCATGGACAGTCATGTCCGGTCCGGGTTCAGTGATCCGCGTGTTGGCCACTGGCTGATCAATACGCTCACGACGGAATTGGCATCGACCGAACAGTATGAAGCAACACTGCAGAGGGACTACAACGACGCAGAAAGTAGTGCCGTTCAGTTAAGCGACAAACTGGCGTTCATCAGCTTCGCATCAAGAGAGGTGGAGTTGTTGCGAGAGCAACACTCGACGCTGTCCAATCGTCTCAGTTCGCTCAAGATAGAGCAGGGTGGCGGTGCGTTTCGCGTTGCTCCGCTCAGTGATCCGCTGTTGTCGCAGTTTGCAGTCTATCCCATTCTTTCCAAGTCGATGTCGATGTTCTGTTTCGCAGCTATAGTGCTGGGCTTGGCTATTATCTACGTGATCGACCTGCTCGATGATACACTGCGATCGCCGGAGGAAGTCCGCGACGAACTGGGGCTTCCGGTTTTGGGTGTCATCCGAAAGATCCCGGATGACGAAATTGATCAATCAATGATCTACGTCCATGCGTTCCCTCAGACTCCCCATGCTGAATGTTTCCGGACGCTGAAAACCTCGCTGACAATGGCACCGGGAGACACAAAATGCATTGCCATCACCAGTTCTGAAGCCAGTGAAGGGAAAACCACGACTGTTGTCAATCTTGCGGCTTCCTACGCCCAGACAGGCAAACGCACCCTTCTGATCGATGCGGACATGAGACGCCCCGGTCTGTCGCGTCTGTTGGAAGTAAGAGGACACGGCGGGCTATCGGAAATTCTCCGGGGTGACGCCGATATCCCGGGAATGTGTAAGGAACGAACTGTCAGTACCGAAGTGCCCCTGCTGGATGTCCTGCCGTGTGGTCCACGAATCTTGAATGCCGGCATGCTTCTGTCGATGCCGACGCTGGCGGACATTCTGGACTGGGCCGTGGCGGAATATGATCAGGTGATTGTCGACTGCCCACCGACGTTGCCGGTCAGTGACGCAGCTGTCGTTGGGCGATTTGTGGACGGCATTCTGTTCCTGATGAATCCAGACAAGACGCACCGTCGAAGTGTTGCTCGTGCCGTGGATCAGTTGAAGTCCATGGAGCTGAAGATCGTCGGGATTGTGGCAAACACCAGCATGAGCGACGAGAACAAAGGTTACGGCTATCAGTACGGCTACGGATATGCATCCGACTATTCGTACGGTCACGATGACGACGAACTGGAATCTGATGATGATCGATTAGTCACAACTTCCGGCAGTACCGGAATTCGAAAGGCAGCCTGATGCCATGAATACGATCGCTGAGTCACCCTCTTCGCGTCGGAAACCACGTTCTCGGCAGCGGACACGATCGTCGGCAAGCCGGGCGGGTGCCGCGCCAGCGATGGATCGAGTCTGCGATTTGTGCCTGATGGTTTCGGTATTGATTGTGCCCTTCACAATGGCCGGCATCCAGGAAACCGGAATTCTGATTTTCGTGAGTGCCAGTCTGCTGATGGGACTGGCATGGTCTGTTCGGCGATTGATTTCGCCGACTGCCGGCTCTGGTTTTTCCGGAGCTGAATTGATCGTCGTGGCCGCCGTTGGATTGGTGGGAATGCAGATGATGCCGCTGGCACCTGATGTCATGAGTCGGGTGGCCCCGTTTTCATCTCAATATCTTGACGTTTGGGGCACTCCGAATGGCGAAAGCTTCGGCGGCAACGCCTGGTCGACGATATCTCTGACTCCCGCTCTGACGCGGTCCGGACTCGTTCTGTTGATCGGCTACAGTATTTTTTTTCTGACGCTGGTTCAGCATATGAAAACCATGGACGATGTCGACCGTGTGATTCGGTTGGTGGCCACGGCAGCCGCCGCAATGGCCTTTGTCGGACTCGTACAGTTGTTCTTTGGCAACGGCCAGTTCCTTTGGTTATTCGATCACCCTTTTCGGGACGCTGATTGGCCGGCAAAGGGGACATTCACGAATCAAAATCATTTCGCCCACTTTCTTGCTCTTGGCACAGGACCACTGATCTGGTGTTGGCGGCGTCACGTCCCGAAAATAAAAAAGAAACATGACATCCCGGGAAAAGTTAAAGCCGCTGGATTCGGATTGTCTCGAGTCCAGACCGGGGCCGGTCACCAAAAGATTATTGGAGTTTCTTTGGCCCTGGTCGGCTTTGCTGTTGTGCTGACATTTTCAAGAGGTGGCATCGCGGCATTCATCCTGGCACTGCTCGTCTCTTCGATCATACTTGCGGATCGGTGGCAACAAATTGCGAAACTGGTCGCGCCTGTTCTGATTTTTATCCTGTTTGGACTGGCAGCATTCGGGACGGAATCACTGGAAAACAAGTGGAACATGATCGCTCGGGCAGATTCCGTGGAATCGCTCTCGAAGGGAAGATTTCTGCTGTGGGGGGCCCTGGCAGATGCTGTTCCGCATTTTTGGCAGGCGGGTTCAGGCTTGGGCAGCCATGCGGAAGTCTACCCCACATGGTTGGGCCAGCAGTCAGTCGTCCGGTTCTCGCACGCGGAATCCGGGTATCTCCAGGTTCTGCTGGAGATGGGGCTGCCTGGATTTTTTCTGCTGCTCGCGGGAATCAGTCTGTGTTTCCGGTGGTGCTCGATCACATTTCGGAACGGCAACATGGAAGAAAGACAGAGAATTACAGTGTTGTCGTCAGGCTTGATCGTAAGCGTTGCTCATTCGGTCGTTGACTTCGTCTGGTACATCCCGGCGACGATGGTGCTGACTCTGGTCATTGCCGCCTGTGCCTGCAGGTCTTTTCAGCTCAGAGGCGACGTTGGCGTGGATTGCCGACAACGCCGGTGGCCCGTGTTTCTGGCATGTGTTCTGATCGTGTTGGTGTTGCCGGCTGGCCGCCTTTCTGCCGATGTCGCCGCTAAAGACGCAGCGTCTGAGCAGGATTGGATGACCTTCCGAAAGCATGCCATCGACGGCCTCAGATACAGCAATTACGACTCGCTTGCGGCGGTGGACGAGCGACTTGATTTGATGATTACTCATCTGGAAAACTGCGTGAGGATCGACCCTGCCGACTTTCGGGCCATGTCTGATCTTTCTGCACTGTATCTCCGCAGATTTGAACGGGGTCAGCTGACCGCCGAAAACCAAATGACGGTGCATGAAATCCGAAACACAGTACGTTCAGTTGGTTTTGAGTCAAACAAGGCTGTCGGTGAGTGGCTCTTCACTGCATTTGGCAGGAATTCGGCTGATCTCTATCGAGCCCTCATCACTTCGCGAAAGGCAGTCCAGGGGCAGCCACTTCGCGGCGAGAACTATCTTGTGATGGCTCAGGTTAGTTTCCTAACCGGATTGTCGTCGGAAAGTGAAGAGGCACTAATCGCTCAGTCCGTCAGGCTCAGGCCATATAGTGCGCCGATTCGGTATCTCGCCGGAATGGCCTTGGTGGAGCAGGGAAACATGGATGGCGCCTGTGACCACTGGGGTGCCGCATTCGCTGTCGATCCGCAAATTCGGAAACTGATTATCCATGCGCTGGCAACGCAGTTCTCAGCCGCAGAAGTTATCGACAGACTTGACCCGCAGGCGGACGGTCTGTGGTTGCTGTTTGACGAATACGGGAGGCTCGGACAACCGAATCAGCAGACAGTTGCTGCGAATATTTACAGCCGCAGGTTTAAGGAGTTCATGGCAACGGTCAACGATTCAGACCAGGATTTCTGGACACACGGCCACCAGATCTTCTCCTTCATGGGCAGTCAGCAAAAGGCTCTCAGTTGCCTTCAGCACGCTGTGCAGCAGCAGCCCGGAAACTACTCCCTTCGGAGAAAATTTGCCATGGAGCTTCTTGTCCACCAGCACTACGAAGCTAGTCGGAAACAACTGGAATGGTGTCGGGTACGACGTCCGGACGATAAGACGATCAACAGTGCTCTAGCCAAAATCAGGGCTGTAATCGAGCGTGGAGGTGAGTCATGAACCTCGAAGGATCAGAGATCACTCCGATGGATTCAGCGTCGACCGATGCCACCGCCAGCAACTTTACGGCACATGATGCTGCAGACCCGGAAGCAATAGCGGGACGTATCACGTTGGAGCCAGGTTTTGCCACGTTCGGCGATAATTCCTGTCAAAGTGACTCACCCCTGCTCCGCCCATGGAGCCAGTTCGTAAAACGCAGCATCGATATTGCCATCTCATTGCCGGTCGTTCTATTCGTCCTTCCAATCCTGTGTCTGGTTGTGAAAATTGCGCAGTCGATGCAGTCGTCGGGGCCCATGTTCTACTGTCAGGTTCGCTGCGGACGTAACGATCGGCAATTTTCGATACTCAAGTTTCGAACAATGCACGTTCCGTCGCCCGGTGTGTCGGACATTGAAGACAATCCCGAAGGCAGAATTTTTCCAATGGGACAGTTTCTGCGAAACTCCAAGATCGACGAAATTCCGCAGTTTGTAAACGTGCTGCTGGGGTCAATGAGCGTTGTGGGACCACGTCCGCATCACTTTGAAGATTGTAAGAAATTTGAGGATGTTGTTGACGATTACCCGCTGCGGTCCATCGCCAAGCCAGGTATCACCGGGTTGGCTCAATACTGGGAATATCGTGGCGCCTTCGAGTGGAACTGTGTCCAGAGTCGTGTTGAACGGGACCTGACGTACATCAGTTCCTGGTCTCAGCGACTGGATCTTTCTCTGTTTGCGAAGACCGCAGTCGTTGTGTTACTGAAACTCGTCTCCGCGCCTTTCACGACAACCAATGTGCTGGCCACCTCAGAACAGCCTGTCCTTCCTGGGTTACGTGTTTTTACTGATTCCCCAGCAGGTGGCTCGGAAGTCTCAATTGCGGAGATAGATCACAATCAAGAGAGTCAGTCGCCGACCGTGGGACGCGACGCTCTGGCAGCATAGTCGCCATCGCGGATACCATCATTTCCATTCCTGGCACGGGCTGTTTGTCAGAATATCCTGATAAATTATGGTGTGACTCTTTTACGTGGTCGGCGGGCGTCGAAGATGATGCCGCATGGCCGGAAATACTGTCATCGTCGATTGACGCTCGCGTCGATAACTTCGGTGAAGGGGGGTACGGGTCGGACCAGGCACTGCTGCGATTCCATGAAAACTGTCGCCGTGGTACGGAAACCGCGCCGGTCGTCATTCTGATGCACCTGACCGAAAATATTCTGCGCAACGTGAATCAGTATCGTGATCTGCTTTACCCAGGCAACGGGTGCGGGTTCAAACCGCGATTCATTGTTCGTTCAGACGGCGAACTCAAACAGCTTCCTCTGCCCAAAATCTCCGTGGAAGAATATGAACGGTTTGTCGCCAATCCGGAAAACTTCCTAACACACGAGACGTTCATGCCGGGCGGTCCCAGCGGCCCCGTTCGGCCTAGATTTCCGTATACGCTCACTGTGCTGCGAGCGGTTTCGCATTTTCATGTCGTTGCGAAAATTCGGCGGGAACCCCGGCACAAGTCGTTCTATCAGTCGGACCACGCCGCGAACGGCTTGTCCGTAACTGCAGGTATCTTGCAGGAATTCCATCGCCTTGCAGAAGCACGTGGTCAGAAGTCGCTGGTCGTGCTGTTACCCACCAGGGGCGACTTTGAGTACCACAAACGAACGGGCGACTGGACGTATTCCAATCTTGTCTGCGCGCTGACCACGCGTGGAATTCCGTTGCTTGATCTTGGCCCAGACATGCATGAAAAGATGGGCAACGGCCACTTGTCCGACTTCTATGGCGACGTCAACCCGCATCACAATGAGCGAGGGTACCGGATGATCGCTGATTTGGTTTCCGATCGTCTGAGTGTGAGCGAATCGGGGCAGGCCCGAAAAAGCATCTTGAATCGTGCCGAGACCGGCGATGGCGTTGGCCCTTTGCGACATGATTGAGATCGATGTTCGACCCGGAGGGTCAAGCTGCGAAAGGAACCTACCCGTCCATGATAAGTTGGACGGCGGCGAGCTTCCGACACTGCAGGCTCGAAACGCAAGCGGGTGGGTGAATTACGACAAACACACTCGCTTAAGTTTCGAGCTTGAGTTCTTGCTGCTACCGTGAAATAGCAGCGGTGCCCCATCAGAACAGTGCTCACGGTCGCAGGACAGTGTCAAGCTACGCCTTTGCCATGAGTGAGTGTCCGGCCAGCGTGGGGTGCACTCCGTCGTCCGCCCAATACTCAGGCCCCATTTTCGATTCCATCACGGCGTGGCTAAACACGGTCTGAAACGGAACCAGAGTAACGTTCAGTTCTGCGGCAAGTCGGGCCGCTGCTGCTCGGCACTGATCGAAGTGTGGAAACCACCTGTGGTTGCCCCTTCCATATCGAAGTAAAAATGGTTCGCAGATTACGATCTTGGTCTCTGGCAAATGCTGCCGCGTGTGGTGCAGCAGATCACGATAGTTGTTGTAGTCGTCGTTGATGAAACCGTGACTCCACTCGTCAATTCTGTGCCAAATATCGTTGACGTCGATCAGGATGCTCACAAGATCCGGCTTCAAATCCAGACAGTCCTCCTGCCAACGATTCTGCAGATCTGAAACGTTGTCGCCGTTGACACCGCAGTTGAGTATCTGAAGTCCGGTTGCAGCTGGATGGTATAGCAGGTTACCGGCAACCAACAGCGGATAGCCACGTCCGGCTACGTGCTTTTGATGGGATCTCCTCGCCGGATTCTTCACACTGTGCGTCGATGGTTGACAGATTCTGAGGCCTGGATCGGCCATTTCTGCGGTTCGCGGCCCGTCCGGCCAGCAGCATTTGTTGATTTGGAGTTTGGTCCTGCGATATCCGCCAGATGTAGGGCTAGCATCGATTTGCGAAAATGCGATAGCCTCCGCGCTTCGTAAGAGATTGCGGTAAGTATTGCCTGAACATCTCTCTTGTGGTGCCACCATTTTCCCCAAAATCAGTGCCACCCAGGAGGACGGAGTCCGCGCCGACTATGGGCATTGTGGACCGGTGGCTCTGCGTAGCATGGGTAAAATAGTCAGGGCGCGGGGCCTGTTTCAGAATCGATCCTACTGGCCCGATTCTGAAGCGACAGCACAGTTGTTGACGGCACTGTGCGAGTCTCTGGTTGACAGCTTTTATGTTCACGTCCTTGCTGGTCAGCCGAACGCAAATCCAAACCGGAACAGCTGCGAGAGATGCGAAACTGCGCACGAGATCTCGCGGAATCGAAATTCAGGCGTAAACATTCCATTGATGCCTTTTCACAGGTGCTTGTGGAAGTTGCATGTAGCAAATTCCACTTTCGAAACCGGTCGTGGCATGCAGGGTTAAATAGCGAATCTCTTCAAATGGCAATACTCGTGATCAATAAAAACCGCTCGGCCTCATGCACACTCGAGCATTAAGTTTCAATGTCAGTGCGTCGGCAAACAGCGAAGTGGCCTCAATGGCATTGGCCCGTCGGCATCATCAGTCGACTTCGCTCCAACCTGCAGCAAATCGTTGTGTACAGTGGGGTGCAGGGCCTGATTCAGGTTGCCAACGCCGTCACAGGATTCTTATTGGTACGTTCACTTTCGACCGCGGACTATGCCTGGTTCACGGTCGGTACTGCGGCGATGGCAACGGTCAATATTCTGGCAGACCTTGGTTTGGGCAGTGTTCTTTCATCTGTGGGCGGTCGCATTTGCAACGATGTTTCTCGATTTTCGCGTCTTGTCACCACCGTCCGCGAACGACGAAGGACGTTTCTACTTCTGGCGACGGTGATTACGGGGCCACTCACTTTTTGGGCTCTCTGTCGGAACGAAGCGTCGGCGCAGCTCTCAGCAGCCATTCTTCTGTTTGTATTTCTATCTGCGATGATGGCAACAGAGGCAGCTGTCTGGCTGAACGCAGCAAAACTGCGTCGCCAGACAAAGATATTCGTGCAGGCTGAAGCGACATTCTCGATGTCACGACTAGCACTTACTTCCCTGATCTCGTATGCCAGCCCGACAGCGTTGTTGGCCTCTGCGGCAACATCAATTGCATACTGCCTGCAGTTGAGGTTTCTGCGACAGGAAAACAAAGAGTGCATTGAAAACTCGGAACCCAGCGACGAATGGGCTAGTGAAATTCGGACAATCGTTCGGAACACCGCACCTCTGGGTATTTTCAGCTGTGTCCAGGGCCAGTTGTCGATCTTCATCCTTAGCTTTTTTGCTTCAGCGCAGGCTGTGGCGGGACTCGGAGCCCTCACGCGATTGTCAATTATTTTCGTGTGCCTGGGATTACCGCTTGGGCATTTCATTTTCCCAGCCTTTGCACGTTGTGAGTCGACGAAACGCCTTGTCACAGTACTGCTGGCGACCTACAGCACGTTTCTCTGTCTAACGGTTGCCATTTTCACGTTCGGCTACTTCTTTCCCGAATTGCTGTTGATGTTTTTGGGAGACAAGTACGCTCATCTCACCGCTGAGCTGGTGCTTTTTCTGGCTGGCACAACAGTGGCGTTTATTGCCAATATGAGCTGGGGGCTGGTTTTCGCCCGTGGCTGGGTCAGGCACGCCTGGCTAAGCATTCCAATAACGCTTTCACTGCAAATCCTGTTGGCTCCCATGTTGGATTTCACTGAAATCCGATCTGTCATTCTGTTCTCGGCAGCAGCGCAGATTGGGTCATTGATGGTCGCTGTCGGGCTGATCTTCAGGGGCTTACGAACACATTCCGACAGTGCTATGGCAACGGACTAACAGAACCAAGGAGGTCAGCATGAAGAATTGGATTCGAAAGACACGCTTTGCAGTCAATGCGGCACGGAGCCTGCGAAACACAGGCTCCGTGCTGTGGTGTCATTTTCTCAAGCGACCGCTGCCACCGCTCCAACTCAGTCAGAGTATCGTGCTACAGCATAATGCCGATTCCGACGCACTTTTTCTTGTCGGCGAAATCGTTACGCTGAAGTGCTACACCACGCCGGGATTT
>JAQWLN010000143.1 GCA_029247265.1 Fuerstiella sp. | reverse complement strand
CAGAACAAGAAGACCCGCAACAGCAACAAAAGACCCGGGCTTTGACATAGCAGGACTGTTCCAGGCCTCGGCGGACTGCGCTGTGACGAATTCTCCACAGCTGTACTTCGATCAAAAGAGTTACCGAAGTTACTTCGCCTTCAGTTTTGGATCCACGTCTTCAATTTTGTCGAAGTAGCCCTTGATTCCGTCGACATAACCAGGCGGAATTTCTTCAGAATCAATGGCCGACTGGACGCTCGACTTCAAAGAACTAATGCTCTTCTGGTATTGCCGCATTTTCTCCGGGTCAAAGTCCAGTTCTTCGGCATACTCTTTTGTCTTGATCGACAGCAAAATCTTACCGGCCTGCACCTGAAGTTTTTCCTTTTCCTTTTTGTAACCTTCCGGATCGCTGTCGTCTTCGGCGGACTCGCCCCCGCGACCAACGCCTCGACCGCCGTCGTTGACATCCTTATCACCTTCGCCCGCGCCTTCGCCCGCGCCTTCGCCCATCATTGCAGCGTACATTTCGGCGTAATCTTCCAGAGATTCACAACCTTCGCACTTAGCTCCGTCAAGCTGACCCTTTTGATTCAACTGCTGAGCCTGCTGCAGCGTCTTCATGGCGTCTTCCAGCTTCTTCAGATCCTTTGCCGCCTGAGCCACCTGCTCCATTTCCTTTTCGGAAAGGTCCAGCGACTGTTTGAGTGCCTCCATGGCATCTTTACTGAGTTCAAGCTGCTGAGGATTGTCGCCTGGTTTTTTGGCCGCCTGCAATGACTTCATCGCCTTGCTGAGCGCCGCCGCCAGTTCCTTTGATCCCGCCTTGTCTTTGGCGAACTTCTGCAAATCCTGAAGCTCACGCTGCAGCTGATTGGCCAGTTTTTTTCTTTCTTCAGGGTCTTTCGCTTCCATCATGGCCTGCATTGTCTGCTGAGCTTTCTTTAGCTCCTGCTGCAGACTTTCTGTCTTGCCCTCCTGAAGATCCTTCAGCCACTCATTCATTTTCTGATTCCGTGACCCGCCAAGCTGCTGTTTGGAAATCGGCTGATTCATCATGCGACGCAACTGGTCATTACTGACAGACTTCCACATGTCACCGAGATCCATGCGGTGCGAATCCAGCACTTTGGTATTGGAATCCACTTTCTTCGGCTGCATCTTGCGGAAGTCAGACTTCATCTCATTGACACGGTCTTCGATTTCCCCGGATTCCTCTTCCGCACGTTCCGCTTCTTTCTTCAAACGATCCCCTCGGGAAAGAGCTTCTTTGTGGATCGCTTCAATCTCTTTCTTTTGATCTTCAGTTTTGGTCGCAGCTTCGACTTTGCCAAAGGGATCCAGCTGCGGCGTAAACAACACTGCCAGTGCAAAGGCAGCTGTAACGGCGACCACTCTGGCAACTCGTTCGCCAAATCGAAACGGAACGACATCGTCCGGAATAATCTGCCCGGCACGCTGCTCGGCCGACGACGTCACCAGTGGCTGGTACTGCCCCGCCGATGATGACAGCGATGACAGAGTCAGAAACAGGTCCTTTGTCTGGGCATGTTTGTCTACAGCTCGAGCAGCTGTCTGCTGCTCAACCCGACGGTGGAAGACTCCGGCCAGCAACACGGCGACAGCGGGAATACTCAGCAACCAAAGCGGTTGCTCCTGAGACTGAGGTATCAACCCCAACAGACGAATCAATAACACGATGGCGACTGCGACTACCAACACCGCAACGCTGGCAACGTACAGAGCCTTCGCAACGGATACGATCTGTAATCGCGTCTTCACTCGTCCCAGCAATGTCGTCGATTTTGGTGCGTCAGTCATGAGTAACTCCGAACGTCCAGTGAATCCCGATACGTATGGTATTTCCGTTCATATCCTTCTGAACCATGCGAGGCATCCGTTCACCTCGTGCCATGCAGCACGGTCACAATGAATCTCGCGGTCACGCACGGAATGCCCGTTCCGCCTCCGCTCGCTCCAACACACTGACCTGACGGCCTTGAGATGGGGGGCTGCGTAAATTGGTGACAGCAAACTCATCCCCTCAGCCTCAACACCACTATGCTCAGTCTACGATCGATATCGGAACTGATCAATGAGATCTGAAATAACGCCTTGATTGTCTGGTGATTTCACATATTTCGCCCGTTCTTTGTAACCTGCGACGAAACATGGCAATTCCACCAGTATTTGTCCCTTGTCAGCCCGTTTTCACGCGAAATCATTCCATTGTTCTCACCATGGGCGAGCCGATCGACTGTCGATCAGTTTTCTGAATCAAGTGGAGAATCCACAACATCAGGCCAGTGATCTGCAGTTTCCGCCGGGGTCAGCGACGGAAGAACGCCCACGCTAAGCCCAAACCGGTTTGCTGAGGTGTCCAAAAAAGACGACGCCATTTAACGGTCGATCCCGATTCCGTCCGTTCTACAACCACCTCGGCGTTGCCACGTCCAATTTCAGAACCTCATGCCACGCCATCATCTGCCGGGATGTCCCGACCAGTTCAGGAGGCTTTTTTCAGCAGTGGCACTTCGCCCTTATTCTTCAGTTCTTCAAAGACGCGAAGAAGTGCTCTTGCAGGAATGGCGTAGCTGGTGATGCGGGCAGCTCGAGCAATATTCAGCCCGACCGCTTTGCCCGAAATGTCAAATACCGGCCCACCGCACTGATGCGGAAACAAGTCCGTGTCGTGCTGCAGCACCTCAGGAAAACCGGAGTTGTGGGCACTGGCAAACTTGCCGAGATTTTCCTTATTCCTGTATCGATCGAGCATCACGTCGCGATCGGGCGATACGAACTGCGGAGTCAGCACGATATCGATCGTCTTCACTGTGTCGCCACGTTCGTATTCCAATGAAATTTTCTGATTTGGTGCCACTGCTCCAACAATTCTGCTCATCTGTAAGGTGTCACGAATCCTTGTTCCATTGATGGCCCGCACGATGTCGCCTTTCTTCAGACCATTTCGCTCGGCAGCGCCACCGGAAAGTACTTCGGCAAGCGACACGTACCGCGATCCCGGCGGCATGGCCATGCGCACCCCCAAAAATCCTTTCGATGACGTTGTCAGTGTTCGAGCAGCGACGCTGACAACACCAGGCAGCAGAGGCAGCCCACGCGAATCGGTCGTAATCAACATGCGCCCGGATTTCAGAGCGTCTGTCGCTGCCCACTGCACGGGCTGCAGATCGCGTGCATCGACTTTGACCAGCATCAGATCAAAGGCTCTGTCAACAGCGACTTCCTGCATCTTAAGACGCCGACCATCGGACAAAATACACTCGGGGTCAATGACGTTATCAAGCTCACTGGCTTTAGTCAGAATGTAACCATCGTCGCTCATCACTGCCCCCAGTGCGAGAGTCTCGCCGAGTTCGCGGAATTCCACGACGCCGCCGTGCGCCTGACTGACGACCGGCAGGAAGCGATCCAGCTCTTCGGTGCTGCGTTTTTCATATGGGCCAACTCGGCGCAGTGAGGTCAGTTGATTCTTTAGCTCTCTGTAATGTTCTTCATCTTCAACGGTGATGCCACCGTCTTCTTTTCGTTGCGCCAGTTCTGCATCAGTCGGTTTATGACCAGTTGTCATCGTCAGGTCTTTTTCCCGTCCCACGCGGTCAACGCGGAGTTTCACGTGTTGATCTTCCGCGATGTCGGCTAACAGCGTGCTGAGCGCCAAAGGATCGGCAAATGCCTGATCAGCAATGGTTAACAACAAATCGCCCGGACGAATACCGGCCTCATCAGCCGGACTGTTCCGCACGACTCGTGCGACTTCGGGAGTAAAGTTCCGCCAACGAAGTACCATGCCGACAAAGGATGTTTCGACCAGATCGTTATTATATGCGCTGAGTGTGCCCCAGCGTTCACGATTTTCCATCCGATCGCCATCGCGCCGAAATGCATCGACAGCGACATGGCGATTCTCAACGATGACCTCAGTGATCATGCTGTGGATGCCGATCAAATCGCCGGACAGGTCAAACAATGGACCGCCCGAATCACCCAGCACGATGGCACAGTCAGACACGACGGTGCGGTACCCAGCCGAAAGAACCCGACCAAGGCGCACCGGAGCCGGACGATTCTTCTGGAACCCGCCCGGATGCCCAAGGGCAAAGCACCAGTCGCCTCGTTTCAGCTTGCTGGATTCGCCAAGGTCCACATGAGGAAATGGCTTTCCGTTGCGAGGTCGATCTGTGATTTTCAACATCGCAGCATCGACCGAACGGTTCATTCCCAATAATTCGGCGCGATAGGTGTCACCATTCGGAAATATGACTCTTAGTCGACTCGATCGGCGACTGCTAACCACGTGCGAAGCCGTCAGCACAACGCCGTCTGCTGAAACAACGACTCCACTGCCGGCACCATTACCGTCCTCAACGGCAACCAATGCGGGTGAGACCTTGTCGAGTGCTTTGTCCAGCTTGGCCTGCCGAGCGGTTAACCTGACCAGATCCGGATCCTGTTCGGCCTGTAAGGTTCCACACAAACACAATGTCAGCAGCAGCATTCGATTCATTGTTGAGCCTGTTCGTCCAGCATTTTCAGAATCTGGTATCGATTCTACGAAGGTTGGTCCCTTAAATTCCAGTCGTCAATATTCGTAACGGGCCGTCCACGGCAATCTGGTTGGAATGATCGCTAATTCCCTCGTATCTTCTTTGTTTGACGTCTAATTCATTGAATTCAAACACGATCCGCCACCATCGTGACTGCCGACATCGGGGCGATTGTGCGACACTGCGACGTTGCTGTTAGTGTATTAACGTCTTTACCCTACTGTGGTTTCGGGAGAAAAAGTTGTTTTCTTCACTTCACCTGCAAACGTCAATGCGCGGCCGGTACAACGACCTGCCCCGCTGTGGTTTTCCTTTTATCGTCTTGATCACGTGCTTTTCACCGCTGGCAGATGCACAGGAGCCGGCAGCAGACGCTGCGGTTGGTCCGACTACCGTCGCTGAAGAGAGCGTACCATCGGAGCGGTCACTTCCGGATCTCGCGAAAGAGGTGAAACAGTCGTTGGTTGTCGTTCACGCCACCGGGCGAGACAGACGGAGTTCCGCACAGGGGACCGGTTTTGTCATATCGTCGGACGGCCTGATCGCCACTGCGCGACACGTAATCGGCGATCGTCGGCCAATTCGAGTCGAACTCACGGACGGAACGTCGTTACCTGTGACTCATGTTCACACGGCAACCGGATTGCTTGACCTTGTCATATTGCGAGTCGATGCCACTGACCTGACTCCCTTACCGCTGGGCAATTCGAAGAATGTCGCAGTCGGACAGTCAGTGGTCGTGGCCGGACATCCTCGCGGATTCAAGGACAGTGTGCACGCTGGAATTCTTTCGGGGCGCGACGACATTGACGGAATCTCGATGCTGCAGCTTTCCGTAGCCATCGAACCAGGCAGCAGCGGTGAGCCGGTGATCGACCGGCGTGGCAGAGTCATCGGCGTGGTTACTCTGAAGTCGACAACGACGGGCCACCTGGGATTTGCCATTCCTGTCCATCACCTGAAGACAATGCTTGATGCGCCTGTACCCATTCCGATCAAACGATGGATGACGATCGGAGCACTTGACCCAAAACGCTGGAGCACGCTGTGGGATGCAGACTGGCGGCAGCGCGCCGGGCGGATCCTGGTTGACGGTTACGGCACCGCATTCGGAGGACGGTCACTTTGTCTTCAGCCAGCGGCTGCACCGGAACGCCCGTTCGAAATTCAGGCAGACGTGAAACTGGACGAAGAAAGCGGCGCCGCAGGCCTGGCGTTCCATGCGGATGGCGACCATCGACATTACGGATTTTATCCCAGCGCAGGAAAAATTCGCCTGACACGATTCAACGGCCCCGATCTGAACTCATGGACGATTCTTCACAACGAACCCCACGCCGCCTATCGTCCAGGTGACTGGAACACGCTCAAGGTGCGAATTGAAGACGATCAGTTTCACTGCTACGTCAATGATGAACTGGTGGTGGAATCCACAGACACTGAGATTCCTCCCGGACGAATTGGCCTGGTGACGTTCCGTGGCACTGCCGCGGGTTTCCGTCGATTCGTGGTTGCCCCGTCCATTCCATCAAATCGCCCAACCGACGATCAGAAAACAGCGATCGGCCGAATCCTTGATACCGTCCAGTCTGTACGCCCAGCTAAGCAACAAACGATCGAACAGCTGATGCCCCTGGAACGGCAGTCGGCCCTGCTGATCGAACAGGAAGCCAAAGCATTTGAGCTAAAAGCCGTTCATCTGCGTCAACTGGCCATCGATGTGCACGCTGCAAACGTGCGGAAACAAATCCTGGAAGCACTGGGCCGGAAGCCGGCTGCCAAAGACACCGAACGGGAGAACGAGGCTACCCTCGATGACGCAGCCGACCAGAAAACGACAACGCCATCACCCGATCTACTGAAGGCGGCCCTGCTGGTCGCGGTCATGGATAATGCCGAAGTGGACCCGGCAGCCTATGTCGCTCGAGCTGACCAGATGGCCGACGAAATCCGCGAAGAGGCCGGGAAGAACGCAACGGAGGACGAACTTCTCAGAACCCTGGACCGGATTCTGTTCGAAGAATACGGATTTCACGGCAGCCAGTCGGAATACTATACGCAGTCCAATAGCTATCTGAACGAAGTCATCGATGACCGGGAAGGGTTGCCGATTACGCTTTCCGTCCTTTACATGGAACTGGCCCGTCGCCTGGACCTGAAAGTGGTCGGACTGGGACTGCCTGGTCACTATGTTGTTCGTTTCGAACCGAAAGAACCCGATGCAGAGGCGCAGATCATTGATGTATTCAACAGCGGCAAACGCCTCAGCACGGCGGATGCCGAACAGCTAATCAAAAGCAGCAGGTTTCCCCCGCTTCCGGAATTCTTCGAGGCACAGCAGCCGACGCAGATCGTGAAACGAATGCTGACCAACCTGCTCGGCCTTGCAGAAAGTGAACGGGACGACGAACGGGCGCTGCGGTACCTTGAAACCCTGGTCATGCTCGACACCAGTGAACCGCAAACCAGAGCTCAACGACTGGAACTTCGAGCCCGCACGGGACGTCTGTCCGAAGCGATGGACGACGCCGACTGGTTCATCAGCGAACAGCCGGATGGCACGAACACGGACCGCCTGTTTGAACTGCGGGCGGCACTGCAGCGGCAGTTGACGCTGCAGACCGGCGAATAACAGCAATTTGCCTATTGTCGTGAACAATACTGGCTCGGGGCAGTAATAAAACTGCTACTAAAAAGCACTCTTCACGCCCACAAGTCAGCGTGAAACGCTGCAGCAGTGGTTTCGACACCAGCACACAGCACCAACCAACGAGTTTCCACGACCGCTTTATCGCGAGTTCTATCCACTCGCTGGCACTTTGTGCTTGTATTCAGTGGTTTCGAAACCACTCGTCAGCGCCGAACTCAGAACGAAGAGAGAAAAGGGCCGTCCCTGGCCATACCCTCTCAGGTTTCTGACAAGCTCAATTCCGTTCGAACTTTCAGTGTCAGAAGGGTGGACGATAGAAAGTCTCGCAAACCCTGTCAAAGGACTCAGTTGCGCAGATCGACAATACTTGGAAAGTCCCCATCCGCAGGTGTACTGTTTCCGAGATTGCCCATCACACATAAGAGGTATTGCTGCGGATGATCGTTTGCACATAGATTTCGTAGTATTGAATATTTTCAGCCCCTCTGAAGGTTAACGTCCGCGCCCTAACGCTCGCCTTTCCGCAACAGAACCATGTGCAAACCAAACGGCAACTCGACCAGCCAGTCCGCAAGAATGTCGGCTGCAGCTTCTCTGAGTGTTGTGTGCGTGCTCATGAGTGGCTGCATATCGGCGATGAACACCCGATTGCCGTTGGCGTGGGCAGGGCATCCGCAATCAGAGTCGCTGGCCTATCAGCAGCACGATCCGTTTCTCAGCCCGGACATCGGTCCGGTGGAGTCAACCCGGCCGCGTGACTACGCTCGGCCACGCACTGAAGCACGCCAGGCTGCCGAACAACGACTGCTGAACGGCCTTTCCACTCAGCCGGAATCTATCGCTCCCAGCCGTCCACAGGGCGGACTCCGCCGACCAGCCGCTGTTTATTAGACAGTTTGCTTATTGTCGTCGACGGCTGAATGACCGGATAAGAATTCGGAATGGCCTCGGCAGCGGACCGCGCCATCAAGTGAACCGCTGCAACAAACAATCGAACGACTGGCGACTGGCACAGAATCCCGGGACTCGCACCCAACAATGGTGTCGGCCGTTCGTCGTGTGACTTTCTCACATCTCGCACTGCAGCCGGAAGAACGGACGATAGGGTTCCAGGAAAACAACAAGCCGCCATGCAGAAACAAGCGAACACCTCGATGGCAAACCATTCGACAGCGAAGACATTTCCCATCGCGATCCGTAGATCGAAAAATGCGAAGTTGTGCAGCCATGTCGCGCCGACAACTTAAGGCTGACCCAACGGAGAGGCACAGACATTATCGCAAGCGAGCTAAAACAGCTCGTGGATTTCCCGATGCCCAAAGTCGACCAGCGGATAGGGCCGTCCGGCAGGACCTGGCAGGTGAGACTCCAGCTTCATGCCGAGACTGTGAAATACGGTGGCCACCACATCGGCCGGCAGCACGGGACGGTCGGCAGGAACTCCGCCGATCGGATCACTGGCTCCGACAACCTGCCCGCCCTTAACACCTCCTCCGGCAAAATACGTCGTGAAACACTGCGGCCAGTGGTCACGACCACCTGCGGGATTCACCTTGGGCGTGCGGCCGAACTCCGCAATATTACAGACCAGCGTGTTGTCCAGCATGCCCCGCTGTTGCAGATCACTGACTAGGGCCGAATAGCCCTGGTCATACATCGGCGCCACAATGTCTCGCATGCCCGCAATGGAAGTGAACGGCTTGGAACCGTGAATGTCCCAGGTAATTTCGTCAAAAACGGTCAGAAATGTATTTACGGTGACAAAACGCACGCCCGCCTCAACCAGCCGTCGAGCCAGCAGGCAACACTGCCCGAATCGATTCATGCCGTAACGATTCCGCGTGTCCTCGGACTCCTTCGACAAATCGAATGCATCACGAGCCTGTGAACTGGTCATCATGCGGTACGCCGCCTGAAAGTTCTCATCCAACATCGCCGCGTTTTCAGTGGACTCAAAATCCTTGACCGTTTCATCGACCAGGTCACGTAATTTCTGCCGGCGGCTCAGCCGAGCTTCTCCGATCGTTTCCGGGGGTAGCAGGTCGGGCACCTGAAAGTTTGGCTGCGAAGGATCCGCCATGAGTGCAAAAGGGTCGTGCGTCTTGCCCAGAAATCCGCCGGCCTGACCGTTGGGCAGATTACCGCCGCCTCGCCCCATGGTTTCGGGCAGCACAACAAACGGAGGCAGGTCTGTACGACGCCCCTTCAGAAAACTCAACACCGCACCGGCGTGAGGCGTGTCGACACCGCCGGTGAACTGTCGACCAGTCTGCATCATCTGCCAGCCAGCGTCATGAACAGCCGCTCCCGTATGGTGACAGGAGCGAACCAGCGAAAAGTGGTCAGCGATTTCTGCATGCTTCGGCAGAATCTCTGAGATCTGAAAGTCGCCCTTTGTCGCAATCGGCTGAAACGGGCCTCGGACTTCTGCAGGGGCATCCGGCTTCATGTCGAACGTGTCGAGCTGACTGGGTGCACCTAGATTGAAGATCATGATGCAGGAGCGTTCATCATGTCCCGGAGCGACAGCACCCGCTTCTTTCGCTTGCGCATACTGCGCCATGGACAGCCCGGCAGCACCCAGGGACCCCACCTGAAGAAAGTCACGGCGGGTTGCTCCACCGCACGTGTGAGCGGTTCCACGGCTGGTG
>JAQWLN010000131.1 GCA_029247265.1 Fuerstiella sp. | reverse complement strand
TGATTGAACTAACTTATGCTCCGTCAAACTCAGCCAATAGTACGCACCGACTCCAAGTTCGAACAGAGGCGTGCCCTGCCGCGCTTGGAAGACGCATTGACGACAGAACGTAAATTCATGTATTGTTCTTCAGGTGATGTCTGTTATGTATGTCGTCTTCCGAGCATCGCACGAGGAATTGAGAATGAGCGAGGATCGTTTTCAATTCGGGAGTTGGACGTTCCTGACCAATCACGCACACGTGCTGCTGTGTCTGGCCCGTGATTCGACGATGCGCATGCGCGACTTGGCGCTGGAGGTTGAGATTACAGAACGGGCTGTGCAGGGAATCGTTTCCGACCTTGAAGCGTCTGGTTATGTCGAGCGGATTCGGACAGGACGACGTAACTCGTATCGAATCGACGAAGGACTGCGCCTGCGGCATCCCATCGAACAACACAAAACAATCGCGGACCTCATCCGAACGATTCACGAGTAGACGGCAGACGCGAATGACCTGTGCCGAATTGAATAGGTTACCCCCAAACGTTGCCCGACCCCGAGGTTAAACAGGAGAAAGCCATGAGCCGCCCGACCAACCGAAGCGCCGACGAGGCAATTACCAGCCTCAAAGCAGGAAATGAACGATTCGTTGCAGACAAGCTAGATGGTAAACTTCAAGACGCCTCGCGGCGAGAAGAGCTGACCGCCGGGCAGTCACCGTACGCAATCATCCTCAGCTGCGCCGATAGTCGCGTTGTGCCCGAGTTCACCTTTGATACCGGCCTGGGCGAGCTTTTCGTGCTGCGAGTCGCCGGCAACGTGGCCAATACTTCCACGATCGCGAGCATCGAGTACGCGGTTGCGCATCTTGGCTGCAATTTGATCGTTGTGCTGGGGCACCAAAGCTGTGGGGCGGTCACCGCAGCACTTGCTGGGGGCGATAACGGATACAACCTCAATCACTTGGTCGCCCACATTGTGCCGGCGATCGATTCCTGCGGCGAGTCGGATGTGGATTCGGTTGTGAAGGAGAACGCGAAGGTGACCGGCGATAGTTTGGCAAAACGGTCAGTTATCATTCAAAGTGCCGTGAAGGAAGGCTTGCAGGTCATGCCGGCCTTTTATTGTTTGGAATCCGGTAAAGTGGAGTTCCTCTAAGTCGCATTACGCCGACGCTGGTTTAGAAGTCACACAACCGCGGATCGCCCAAGCGGCCCTCCAAGCCGTCAGCACGTTCCGGGCTGGGTGCGTCAAACTCGTCGATTGGATTCTTTCGCTCGCGTTGCCTCTGCTGATCGTCTTCGTCGCACATGAGTTGCTGCACGTTACGTTGTGGAATCTCAGGGACTCATCGTTTTCCTGTTCTATCGAAAGCCATTCAATATGAACATGATTAAAGAACTAAAGCACTGGAAAACTGATGTTCCTTCCGGCTTGGTCGTCTTTTTGGTGGCAATTCCCTTGTGCCTGGGGATTGCTTTGGCATCTGGCGCACCGGCGATCTCGGGCGTGATCGCGGGGATTGTCGGGGGACTGGTCGTCACTCTCTTCAGCAACTCCTCGCTCGGAGTGAGTGGTCCGGCTGCTGGTCTGGTGGCGATTGTTGTACCTGCCATTGAGCATCTGGGTTTTCAGAATTTTCTCCTGGCCGTTGTGCTTTCCGGTGTCATTCAGTTTTTGCTTGGCATCTTCAAGGCCGGAACGATCGGGTACTACTTTCCGACAGCCGTCATCAAAGGCATGCTGGTTGCCATCGGTTTGATCATCATCCTGAAACAGATTCCACACGCGTTCGGCTATGACAAAGACAGCGAGGGGGATTTGGCATTCCAGCAGGCGGACGGTCACAACACGTTCAGTGAAATCTATCATGCCATACTCCACCCAAACATTTCTGCGTTCATCGTCAGCGTTGTCTGCTTAGCGATTCTGATCTTCTGGCAATCGAAGTTCATGAAGAAATTCAGTTTCACGAAGGTCATTCAGGGGCCGTTGATCGCCGTCATTGCCGGGATAATTATCGGCCTTGGGTTCCATGCGTCCGACTCAATGCAGTTGACGAAGAATCATATGGTGTCACTTCCCGATGGCAGCGATACGAAGCAAGTCAATCTCGTTGTTGGCGGTGACGAGGTCACCGGAAAGGCCAGTGCGATTCGAACGGCGCCGGGCGAACGAGCCGATGGCAATGTTTTCGACAATGTCAAACTGAATGTGGAGCCAAACGCAGTCCTGCTTGAGAAACCGGCCAACGGCAAAGTGGATTTGAGTCCGGATGGCACTTTTGCCTACACGCCCAATGAAGGCTACATCGGTAGCGATATGTTTGTCTTTGAATACGACAGTCCGCTTTCACTGACATTTCCCCATTTTGCGCCTGCGGAAGTTGTGACCGGTGAAGCCGGCAGCGCCGAAGAGAGAGACGGTACCCAGGCTGCAGCGACGATGTCGACTGCCTTGTGGAGCATCCTGCTGACAGCCCTTACGATAGCGATCGTCGCGAGTCTGGAATCACTCCTGTGTGCCGAAGCCACGGACAAACTGGATGCACAACGTCGCCAAACCGATTTGAACCGGGAGCTCCGAGCACAAGGGATTGGGAATTTCGTTTCCGGGATGATTGGCGGACTTCCGGTAACACAGGTGATTGTACGAAGTTCGACCAACATTCAATCCGGCGCCCAGTCTCGATTGGCGGCTTTTGTGCACGGGATATTCTTAATCGTTTGCGTCCTGGCGATTCCACAGATTTTGAACATGATCCCGCTGGCCAGTCTGGCGGCGATTCTTTTCATCGTGGGATACAATCTTGCTCACCCCAGAAAGTTCGTCGGCATGTACAAACTGGGGTGGGCACAATTCCTCCCGTTCGTCATTACGATCATTGCCATTCTGGCGACCGACCTGTTGATCGGAATTGGCATCGGTCTGGTCGCCTCGATCTTCTTCATCCTGAAGAACAACTACGTCAAGAGTTTCTGGATGAAAACAACCGAAGAGGACGGCACAAAAATCTACAACATGACATTGGCCGAGAACGTGTTCTTTTTGAATAAAGGTTCGCTCCAAAATGCCCTGCAGGAAATCGAGCCGGGGTCGAAGGTATTCATCGACGCGTCAGACACAGTGCACATCGACCAGGACGTGATCGATTTGTTCAAGGACTTCGAGACACACGCACAATTCAAAGACATCGAATTCGTCAGGGTCGACTTTTTCAACGAAGTGAAGACGACGGCGGACCCCGCTCGCGTGAAGCGGACCGCCGAAGCAATACCTTGAAATCGGCCGTTGTGTTGAATCCACGTGGCTCCATCCGGTCGCGCTGGGAGTGTTCACCAAATGGGGAAGAAACGTTGGATCTAATACCGCACTCTGCCGGTGCAGAACCAGATCGTTCGGGTCAACCTCCTGCGGTTCAATCTGCCGTTCCGGGTCAAACGCGGGATTCTGCTGTCGGTGTGGACGTTGATCCTGAATAACGATCGGCTGAAACGTGAAGCCCACGATCAGAAAGGCCAGGGTCGCCCAGCCAACAATGTGTCGATTCCTTCCTAGGGGCACGGAATCGTCGGCGGTTGGCGGGTGACGTGGTCCGGTCAGTGTCAGCAGGATCAGCAGCAGTACGTACGAGTACATTTGCATCTGAATCATCGCGGCAACAGCCGTCAGAATCAGTCCCCAGGCGACCCAGTGAGCTCTGCGGCCAATCAATGTGTACATGATGTGACCGCCATCAAGCTGGCCGATCGGCAGCAGGTTCATGGCCGTAATGAAGATTCCCACCCACCCGGCAGTCGCATAGCCATTCCAGTGGAATACCATGCCGGGACCAGCAGGCCCGTGCATCGCTTCGATGACCCAATGAATGATGAATGGTTGGCCGAATTCGAATCCCGCCTGAGCTGACGCCGGCACATATCCCGACGTCGACACACCGAACAGCAGAAACGGAATTGTGACGACCAATCCGGCGATGGGCCCGGTCACCGCAATGTCGAACATCATCTTGCGGTTGGCGGCTCCCCGTCCCTGCAGAATAACGGCCCCCATCGTCCCCAACGGAGGCAACGGCAGCGGTATAAAATAAGGAAACGACGCGGGGACTCGATAACGAACGGCCTGCAGATAGTGTCCCATTTCGTGACACAGCAGAATCAGCATCAACGGACAGCTGTATGTGCAGCCAAGACGAACGGATTCCCAGAATCGATCGCTGATGGTCAACGTCTGACCGGGTTCAGTCGGCCAGATCCGGGCCAGATGTGTCAGAATCTGCACTTGAGCTTCATCGGAAAAGAACCCCGGCATGATATCCAGTGGCCAATAGTCTGCCCCTACCAATGTGGTACTGAGAAAGGTCAGAAGAAACAGAATAGCCGACATTCGCAAACGCCGCCGTCTGCGACGATGCCACGATTCCCGCGCCAGCTGTGCGGCCAACTGACCATCCAGACGCTGAAGCGCCTCCTGTTCACGGATTTGCGGTGCAACACTGACGACAGAAGCAATTTTGTGCCGGTTCGACGGTTCGTGTTCATGCGAATCGTCGGGGTATTCGGGAGTGGACCCTGGGCTGGAATCAGACATATTCGATAGTGTGGGGCGGGCACCCAGCGAATGCCGTTGACGGTTCTGACAGGACCGGATTTGGTTTCATGATTAATGTACGCACGTAACGATGGAGCTGGCAAAGCCTGAGTCAATGTTTTTCCCGAAAGAACCATTGACCACTTGCCGGTTGAAGTGGCTGGTCCTTAGTCTTCGGCAGTTGGATCCTCCGCCACTTTCTCATCGGGAAAATTGTCTACAGTTTTCGTCTTCACACGCACGCGAAGCTGTTTCAGCGTTTCGAGATGCCCCTCGGCCTCCGAATTCAGAGGATTGTTCTCCAGATACAGACGCCAGTACGGAGCGAAATGCTGCTCGGCATCTGCCTTTGCCATGTCAGCCAGCGACGAAATGTCGACGATGCTGTTCCCCGATAGGAACGTCCAACGCAGCCGGGCTAACGCCTTTAATGGCGTAACATCAACAATCTGATTATTCCGCAGGTCCAGACTTCCAAGTTGTGTCAAAGTTGCCAGTTCACTGATGTCGGCAACCTGGTTCTTCGCCAGGTACAACGAATGCAGCCGCGTCAGCCCGTTGAGTGCAGCGATGTTCTTGACCTGATTGCCGGATAGATACAGAGAAGACAACTTCTTCATGTTGGCAACAGCATCAATTTCGACAACGGCATTGCCCTCCAGATTCAGATACTGAAGTTTTTCCAGCGTTGCCAGTGGAGCTACGCCTGTGACTTTATTGTTCGAAAGATCCAGAGACTGAATTTCGACACATGCAGCCAGGGCAGCAACGTTGGCGATCTCGTTTTTTGAAAGGTTAACCTCGGCCAGTTTCGTGCAGTGCTCCAGTCCGGTTAGATCCTTGATGCTGCGTCCCTGACCATTGAGGAAGTGAATTTTCTGCAGGTCAGCGACTTCGAGGTTCTCTTTTTCAATGGTCTTTCGCTTCAGGATCTCACGCAACAATGATTCCAGTGCCTTGTCCGGAACCATCACTTGCACCGGATCCGCCGACGCTGAAGGTGCCGCACGTAGAAGCAAAACGGTTACCGTGCAAATCAGGCTGAATCTCAGGAATCGCATGACGCTGTTGCTCTTGCTGTAGTCGAAACGGATGACGAAGGGCTGGAAAATCTCCGAGGCCTCTGTGACATGATACCAGTGCAGTGACCTGGACGGAATTGTTCGGCGAATTCATCATTTCGCCACCATTGTCTTTGTCCCCCGCAGCGCAATTTGCGGCAGCGCACACAGGGGGTCGCAGTTCTGCGGCCGCATCGCCTTAGCTGGCGCCGCCGAAAATGCATGTAATTGAGCGTCAGTTCAACTGCAGTACGCCACCTGCACGGCGGCTGCAGTCGCAGAACTGCGACGTGTAAATTGCCACTGCAACCGCGAGAGACCTCGGATCTACGTAAACCGGCGTCATGGTTGGCGTTGCAGAACGGTGTACTACGAAACGTGAACTTTGGCACGTGATTTGAAATAGCGGTTTGTCGTCTCACATCCTCAACGCACAACGGAGGACGCTCACCATGTCACATGCACACCTGAATCCTCTGGAGTCGGCGCCGTCCCCGGCTGATCACCCTGGAACACAATCACCACCGGCTTCAGCGGATCAGGCGGTCGCGCAGTCGTTTCCGGAGCGGTTTCTGAGCAGTTTTTTCTAGGAAAAAAATATCAAGTGGATGCTTGTTGTCGGTGCGGCAATCGTCTTTTGTTCGTCGTTAATGCTGGTCACCACGAGCTGGCCCAGCTGGACGTCGGAACTCAAGTACCTGACGATTCTGGGATACACGGTTGCAACGTTCCTTGCTGCTGAGGTGTGTCGCAGGCGACTTAACCTGACGGCGACCTACAAGGTGCTGCACCTGCTGACGCTGCTGCTGTTGCCCATTTGCTTCTATTCACTGACGTGGTTGTCTTCGGGGACCGCAGCAATGTCGGGACTGTTGGTGTGCGCTACGGTTTTCCTGTGTCAGGCCAGCAGTCGCATCCTGGATCATTTGCTGCGAGGTCGCCAGACAACGTTTCTGATCAGCTTCCAGGTGTTGTGCATGGCCGGGGCACTTCCCTAGGTGTCCGGGCCGGTGGCCGCATTTGCCTTCATGATTGTTTGCTGGATCGTATTCACGGCAGGTGTCGTGAAAGTGAATCGACACACATTCTGGCTGGCCGAAGAACACAAAATGCCCCGCGTCTTCGGCTTTCTGCCGATCGCCATGCTGGGACTGCAGTTCGCAGTATTGATCGGGACGAAAGCCGCTACGTCCATTCCGCTGCAATGGACTGGCTTGGGCTGCGTGATGGTTGCAGCAACCGTGCTGATGACGGCACGTACGATTGCTGACGTTTTCAGGCAGAGAACGGGCGACCTTGTACGACCGCTGCCGTGGCACATCGTCGTGCCGATGTTCTGCGGACTGACACTGACGGCGCTTGGCCTGATTATTTCGTTCAGTGGGTTTTCCTATATTGGTCCAACGACTTATGCAGTCATTCCGACGTCGGCAATTGCAGCGGGCCTGATGTGGACCGCGGCGCGGGACACAAAGCATTCGGGCTTTGTGTGGGCGAGCCTTCTGTGTGCGCTGATTGCATACCAGTGCTCACCGACACTATTCGCGGACATCGTGCAGTGGTTAAAGGCAGGAGCCGCCAGTGCCATCAACGAAGAACGTCTTCCTCTGGCATTCTACGGACTCACCTACCTTCCGCTGCTGGCTGCCATCGCGGCTGGTAGCCGTTGGTTCCAGCGGCGCAGTGAGTTGCCATTCAGCCGGCCGATGAAACATTTCGTGACGGCCATTACGTCGGTACTGTTTTGTGCAGCCTTCACGCACCTGAAGGCACTGTTCCTGGTTTCACTTGTTAACGTCGCATCGTTCATCGGCTATGCAATACTGTTTGGTGACCGCCGCTACGTTGTTCCGGCCATTTGTGCTTTAGTGCTTTCTGTGGGGTCTGCGATACCAGCACTGAATGGCCTGGGAATCATCAGCGTTTCTTCTGACTACACCGTCGTGTTGTTGTCTGGGCTTGCCGTCGGGCTAACGCTGACGAAGGTGCTGGACGGCCTCTTGAACAGGATTCCGATTCACGCCAGCAGTGTCGTACGGCACCGCAATCCGCTCACCGGCGAACTCACTGAACAGTCCGCGTTGCTGCAACGCCCCGATGGCAGCGAACGTGGACTGTGTCAGCTAACCGGATGTCTGCTGGCCGCGGTGATGTCAGTTCAGTGGCTTGGTCAGGCGATGTCGAACTTCTGGACGCCATTCAGCCACGCACAGCTGCTGCAATACGGGATGCTGATGGCGGCGTTCGTGCTGTACACGCTCAGAAACCCTCACTACCTGAGTGGGTTAAGCATCTGGCTTCTGTTGGGTTTTGCCGGGGTGCGAGCAGCCTTCGGTTTGAATGTTTCCGGCGATGTGCTGTTTTCCAGTGCATCGTTTGCGACGGTGGGACTGTCCGTTGTGGGCTACCTGCTGCTGAAATGCGGTGGCCTGATGGACGGACTCGATTCATTGGCGGACGTACGGCGGAGACTGGGAATCAATACGACGGGGCGTCTTTCTGTCTCTGCGGATGTGCAGAACTCTCGTGGCTGGACACGGCAGGCACAGGCCTTCGTTGTGCCTTTGTGTGATTTGAGCCTTGTGGTTCTGTCATGTCTGGCCTCCC
>JAQWLN010000120.1 GCA_029247265.1 Fuerstiella sp. | reverse complement strand
CGGGACAGCGAGCGACCACAGCTCAGGCAGATCCTGGCCGAAGAATCCACGAAAAAACTGGCCGAACACGTGGAAATCAAGGCCGGAATACGGTCTGCACTCGATACCGCCGACGTCCTCGCGTCGCGAGCCCTGGCTGATTTGACACAATTCTCTTCGTGCCCCGATCGCAGTTTGCTGGAAACGATCGCTTCATTCGCCGTCTGCCGTGACGCGTAGGGTTTCTACGGTGAATTTTCGCCCCCCCCTGGTCTGATCGTTTCCTGAGGGAGCGTCATAGGTTACCCGGTTTACCAGGTCGGAATTCGGTTACGTTGTAACGGATATTTGCCTTCTGTCGGATGTAGAGAGCATCAAGCCGCATCCATGGCTGGCCGAAGATCAGAGAGACTTGTCCTGCTGCGGGCATGATTTCTTCTTACGAATCTTCAACGACTGCCGGAGCCACTTGATGCAACCGCAAAGGCTGACCTTCCATTTTCGGCTTTTTCTGCTGGTGTCTGTAACATTGCTGTCTGTTACAGCAAATGCCCAGGAGTTGAACGAGCGATTTCC
Organism: Fuerstiella sp.; assembly: GCA_029247265.1. Taxonomy (GTDB): domain Bacteria; phylum Planctomycetota; class Planctomycetia; order Planctomycetales; family Planctomycetaceae; genus Fuerstiella. The sequence continues at coordinate 23,202 of JAQWLN010000120.1, read as the reverse complement.
GAACGAGCTCAACTCAGATATTGAAGAACCACGAATTGCCCTGCCGGAAGTGCAGCGCAAGTCTCGATTCCGAACGGTTTCAAGGTCAAGACAGAAATCCAACGACGCATTGATCGAACTCTGTAAGGAGTCGGTGGACACCACTGCACGTCGCCTGTTGTCGACGGAAAGTCACACTCCCTGGCAGATCATGCACGGACTGCTCGCTCTGCGGCGTGACTTCCAGATTGAGCACGAGGACCAGTCTATCTCGGGACTTGACTGGGTGTCAGAGGGACAGGTCTTCGACGGCGAATACTGGTTTGAGTCATCCCGCCATGGTGGCCGCGCGCATCCATACAGTCGACCATATGCATTTGAGGGCCACGCGAATCAGTTTCTGGCGATTCTGTCAATGTGCGGTGTTGAGCTGGACCGCACATTCGGTACATCATCGGGCCCGGTCACCATGCGAGGAATGATCAACAACGCGCAGAAGACCGTCGGTGAGACGGATGAACCGACCTGGACGCTATGGGCACTGAGTCGTTATCTGCCCTCATCGGCGCGATGGCGAAATGAAGAAGGCGAGTCATGGAGCATCGAAAAGCTGGTTCAGAACCAGACAGCCAAACCGATGCAGGGGGCACCGTGTGGTGGAACTCACGGTTTGTTCGCTCTCGCTCATGCCAGAAACGTTTACCTGAGACAAAGAAAACCACTGCGTGGCGTGTGGCTGCAGGCGGAATACAAGATTCGGAAATATATCAATACGGCCCGCATGCAGCAGAATGCTGACGGAACTTTGTCCTCAAACTTTTTCCGAGGCAAAGAGTATGCCCCGGACTTCAACAAACGGATGGCAAGTGCTGGACATATTCTGGAATTCCTGATGATCGCCCTGCCTCAGAATGAACTTGGCGAACGCTGGGTCCGTCGGGCCATTGAGGCGACCGCACGTGACCTGCTGGACAATCGGAAGGCTTACGTAAAGTGCTCGCCGCTTTATCATTCCGTCAATGCGTTGAATATCTATCTTGATCGAGTCAACCCGATGGTGCCTGCCGATCGGATTGCATCCGGCCGAAAAAAGGACAGAACAGCAAAACTCACCCCCCACAGCAGTGGGGCAAACGATCCGCCGCTCAAGTCGGTCCCGGTCACCAGGATCACAAAAAGCCGAAAGCTTCCTGAAGAACAGTCATCCGACAGTGTGCCTGCGAAGGAAGTCACGGAAGAAGCGGCACCGACGACACCGGTCGCCACCCCATCCGTGCCTTTGCGAGAAGTGCCTGAGATGATCAAACCGGAAGCGACCGGTGAACAGGGCAAAACTGCCGCAGAACCCACGGCCGTCATCACCGAAAACGACCCGACAAAATGGAAGGCGACACCACCGGACCGTCGCACTCCGATTTCGGAAGACGCGAGCGAAGACAACGACAAAGCGGACGCCAAAGACGAAGAATCACCTGCTCCGCCTAGTCAGGATCAACCCACAGAAGGGGGCGATTCGGAAGATCCGCCAATGGAAGACGGAGACGACGCGAATACAGGGCACGATGACGGCCGCGGTGAGCCGAAGGCACAGACAGATGAGAATGAACCGCAGTCGGAAGATCTGACGGAATCGCCGGAACCCATCCAGTCTGTGTCGAAGTCACGAGTGATGGAATCAGATGTGGAAGTGCTTGTAGACACAACAGCACCGAACGCTGACGCCGAAACTGAGTCGATTACGATTCCCGACGATGTATCAGAATCAGATGCTTTAGCCGTGGATGCTGACGAGATCACAGAGGCTTTGTCACCCATCGTGAAGGCCATCGGCCTGTCCGAAGGAATGTCGGTCGCGGATGTCGGCAGCGGTACGGGACTTTTCCTGAACCTGTTGTCTGAGCAGGTTGGATCGGAAGGGCGCGTCTTTGCCATTGACGCTTCACCGCGGCTTGTCCGGTTTCTGGAAGAACGGGTCGTGGCCGATGAACTGACGAATGTGGACGTCGTTAGTAATGATGACAACTCGCTGGCCCTGGTCAACAAACGAGTCGATCGAATACTCGTATGCGACGCCTATCGAGCATTTGAGAATCCTTCGGCAATGCTGTTCTCAATCAAAAAGAACCTACAGGCCGATGGCGAACTGATTGTCGTCGAATCTGTACAGTCAGACGACCTGGTGGCAGCCGACGACGACGGTACAGACGGTCAGACCAGCAGAGAGTCAATTCAGGCCACCATTGAGGCGGCGGGGTTTGAGTACGTTGAAGAAGTCACGATTCCCGATCTCGGCAGCGGATTCTTTCTGCGATTTCGCAGAACTGCGGAGTAGCGACTGCTCTGGATAGGAATTCGTCAACGGCAAACGGCTATGCGTCCACAGCGATGCTACGCCCCTTGGGGTTTCACTGTCGCAGATTCCTTTTCGGTCAGGTCGTCCAGTGACTGGCCGCTTCCAATCTTTTCCTCGGCAGCCTCATAGATGTCCATGGCTTCGGGAAGGACGTCACGCAGCGCCGACGAGCGATGAGCGTCCGACGGGTGTGTGGACAGAAACTCCATAGGAGCCGCTCCGTCCTTCTGCCCGGCGAATCGTTCCCAGAACTCCGGAGCTTCAGAGGGATCATAGCCGGCTTTGGCCATCATCATGATGCCGATCTGGTCAGCTTCCAGTTCGTGCTTGCGGCTGTAAGGCAGAATGGCTCCGTACTGAGCACCGGCCCCGTAGGCCGTCAGCACAATCTTTTGAGTCGTTTCCTCTCTGTCACGCATCAGGAACGCTACACCATCCTTGACCTTGTTCTGCACCATCTGGTGAGTCATCCGCTCTCCACCGTGGCGAGCAATCGCATGTGCAATTTCGTGAGACATCACGACGGCCAGCCCAGCCTCATTCTGACAAACCGGCAGAATGCCTGTGTACACGGCCACCTTTCCTCCGGGCAGACAAAATGCGTTCTGGGTTTCCGCCTCGATGACGTTGAATTCCCAGTCGAAATCAGGCCGGTCGGCCACAGCTGCAATGCGTTGTCCGACTCGCCGGACAATATCTGCGGCGGATTCGTTTTTGGTCACCGGTTCGCTCTTCAGCACTTCCTGATAGGCCGTAAGTCCCATCTTGTTTTCTTCAGCTTCTGACACCAACAGCAGCTGACGACGTTCCGAAACCGGGACAGACTGACAGCCAATCGAAACCAGAGCTGCGGCAACCAGAGCCACGAATCCGGAAAATATCAACAAATTCCGATTCAGTAACGGCGTTCTTGTCATCTCTGCGTCCATATTCGTCACGCACAAAAGCAACAGACCATGATCGGGAGTAAAACAGCAGTTTCCACCCCCACAACCGGCTCGGATGGACGCACTGCTTTCTCGATCTTGTGTAAATCTAGAGAAAAATCAGCAATCAGGGCAACGGTGTTTGTCATCTTCCTGCTTGCAGCGCCGGTGAACCCCTCCGTGCAACGCGTTGTCCGTGCGATTGTCTGCCTGAGAAATGTTTGTCTCGGCAATTTGTGCATGAATGGGGCAGCAACTTGATTTCCTGCGTGGGCCGATAGAATTACGAGCAATCCCGTTTTCAACATTTTTCGAGAGATACTGCCGCTATGGCCACAGACAGTGTGACTCAGAACCCGTTGAGCGCCGTCCCCGACGAACGCGGGCGATTCGGCGAATTCGGACGACGTTACGTGCCGGAAACCCTGATGTTAGCCCTCGACGAACTTTCTCAGGCCTACGAAGACGCCAAAAAGGATCCGGCCTTTGACGAGCGTTTCCGCGATCTGCTGAAAAACTACGTCGGCCGCCCCAATCCGTTGTACTTTGCCGAGCGACTGACAGAACGCTGCGGAGGCGCAAAAATCTTCTTCAAGCGAGAAGATCTGAACCTCACAGGCGCTCATAAGATCAACAATACGATCGGGCAGGCTCTGCTGACAATGCGAATGGGCAAGACCCGCATCATTGCCGAAACCGGCGCAGGTCAGCACGGCGTGGCGACGGCAACGGCCTGTGCCCGATTTGGCTTCCCATGTGTCGTGTATATGGGCGAAGAAGACGTTCGTCGGCAGAAGCTGAATGTCTTCAACATGCGAACAATGGGGGCGGAAGTGCGTCCGGTTACAACTGGCAGCCGCACATTGCGAGACGCTATCAACGAAGCCATGCGTGACTTGATTGCTTCCGTTCGAGACACTCACTACATCATTGGCAGTGTGGTGGGGCCTCACCCGTTCCCGATGATGGTCAGAGATTTCCAGTCCGTCATCGGCTGTGAAACGCGTGAACAGTCACTGGAAATGATTGGGCGTCTGCCCGACGAAGTCATCGCCTGCGTGGGTGGCGGCTCAAACTCGGCCGGTATGTTTTTTCCGTTTGTCGACGACGAAGCAGTCGCGTTGACGGGTGTCGAAGCTGGCGGTCGCAGCGAGAAACCAGGCGACCATGCCAGTACGCTGACATACGGTCAACCGGGCATTCTGCACGGCAGCTACAGCTACGTGCTGCAGGATGATGACGGGCAGACATGTGACGTTCATTCGATTTCAGCGGGCCTGGACTATCCCGGCGTCGGTCCGGAACACAGTTACTGGAAGGACACCGGCCGAGTCGACTACGTGAGTGCAAATGACGAAGAGGCGCTGGATGCATTCACGGTCATGGCCAGAACAGAAGGCATACTTCCGGCCATCGAAACATCGCACGCTATCGCCTATGCGATGAAGGCAGCCGCGAAACGAAATAAAGATCAAGTCGTCGTGGTCTGTTTGTCCGGCCGTGGCGATAAAGACGTCAACGAAGTTGCTCGCCTGACCGGGCAGGAGATGTAATGTCGGATCCTGAGACAGTTAGCGTAGAAGAGCGTCTGGTTCGCATAGAGTCCGCATTGGCGCATCTGCAGCATGATGTTGAACAACTGAACGCCTCGCTGACCATGCACTTCGGACGCATGAAGGGCTTCGAAGTGAGGTTTACACGCATCGAACACGAACTGGAATCGATGACCGAAGAAGGCGATGTGCGCGACCCGGAAATTGAAAAACCGCCACACTATTGATGTGGCACGATTTTAATCTGACGAAACAAGATGCTGCAGTACCGTGGCGGACTGTTCCCCCGAGGCGCTGAACACAAATCGCCGCGACGTTTCGCCAATCTGCTCAATAGCAACGGCCAGATGATCTGCAGGCAGAACCGGCTCCACGCGTTCCGCCCATTCCACAAAGCAGACGACTTCCGTGTCCAGCAGGTACTCTTCTGCGCCGATCGCAAGGAATTCATCGACGTCTCCCAGGCGATAGGTGTCGAAGTGAAAGACCGGCAAACGCCCGTCCGCGTACGTCTGCATCAAGACGAATGTGGGACTATTCACCTGCGAATCGTCTGCACCAAGTCCACGACACACCGCCCGGACAAAACACGTTTTCCCGGATCCCAACTGTCCATCCAGAGCCACGTTCATGCCAGGTATCAGTGCATCGGCAAGTCGCCGGCCAGCGTCGACGGTGTCGGCTTCGCTGCCGCTGTCATACGAATAAGTCAGATGCATTCGGTGGCTGACATTAAGAACAGACTGTGTACGGGCGTGTCTGCAGGACAATGAAAACTTCAGGACGGGCACAACGGCACGACACTGTGAGTTGCCACAATCCATTTTTCAACAGCAAATCTGAGCGGCACACCACGAAATTCTGAATTCAGTAGCTTATGCCGTCAAGCCAAACGCGTTTTCAGGGATAGGTGCTGGCTGTTCAAGACAAGCAACGGCCGCAGGAACTTTGACACGTGCTGAATCCGGGGAGCGAATGTTACGAATGCTGGCGAGTCTGAATGAACAGCAAATCCGTCAATTGGAAACGCAGGTTGTGCGAGGCGACGGCACTGCCATGGAAACACTTTTTGACCTGTCGCATGGACGTCTTTCACGAATTGCCGGACTGCGCATGACCGACGAGGTGCACAGAACGATGAGCGTCAGTCATCTGCTGATGGCGGCCCGAATGCGGGCCATTCGTCGTCAGACAGAATTCGCGGTTGCGGCAACACGATCGCTTTTCGTCTGGCTGCGACACATCCTGCTGCACACTATTGAGGTCATTCAGAAACGGGTGGCGTCCGAGTCCGGTTGCACAGGGTGGTGCCACTGGGCGGCAACGCCTTCCGCCTTTATGAAGTCATTGACCGAGATCGACCGTGAAATCCTGGTTCTGCGTCACTTTGAGGAACTGACGAATCAGGAAACTTCCATCATCACCGGAATCTCGCCACAGGGTGTCAGCACTCGGTATATGAATGTCATTTGTGAGCTTGCGGAAGCTGATCACTCCGTTCCATTTTCACCCAACAGCGAAGGAGTCGCAGCATATGCCTGAACATGCGGAACTTGTCCTGGACGGTCTCAGCACTGTCACAACAAACGTTGACAGGAGTCGGGACGCATTGGAGATCATTGCCAGTCTGTTTCTGGAGGACCACCGGCGAGTTCTGAATCCGCAGATCGAAGATTACGCTCGCCTGCACCGTACCCAGGCCGCTTCCATTCGCAAAGTCTTCCCGGTGCTGCTTGGCCTAGAACGTAAACGGGAAATCGCCACCGCCCGAGTTCGGCAGGAACAATTTCCACACAGCCTGGCGATTACCAGACTGGGGCAGTATCAGCTTGAACCAGAAACGCATCGAACGGCGACAACGATCGTCTACCGCGCAATACACACACGGTCGGCTGGCCCCGTTATTGTTACTGTGCTGCCATGGAAAGCAGCGGATGTTCCACGATTGCGTCTGCAGTTCGAACGCGAGACGGCCATCGCAAAGCGACTGCTGCATCCGGGAATCATGCCCGTGCTGGACGTGTGCTGCGACGACGGCTACTTCTTCTTTGTCACGCCGTCAATCGCCGGCATCGACGGTGCTGCCCTGATGGCACGATTTTCTGCCGGCGCACAACGCTGGCGATGTATTTCCCGCGACGACTGGGCGATCTATGCGCAAATGGGGACGCAACTGGCCAATGCATTGAGCTACTCCCACGAAATGGGCACTCTGCATAACGACATTCGCCCGGGCAACATCTTCGTTTCCCGTTCCGGCAGCGCACGCCTTCTGAACTTTCGGCTTGAACAATGTGCACAGGCATCTCTTAGACAGGAGTTCACGAACAACGCTCCGGTCGTGTCACTGTACGTCGCTCCCGAGTGTCTGACGGGGTGTCGTGACGAACGCTCTGATGTCTACTCACTGGGCGCCACGCTGTTGATGATGACAACTCAGACTTCGGATATCGCCACAACACCGGGGCGACAGGCCGCGGGCACATCGTGGCCACGGTCGGGCCGTTTTCTGCGCCGGGAAGCCAACCGTATACCGCGTTGTTTTGCTCAGGTTCTGCAGAAATCGATGGCAGCGGATCCTGCCAAACGATTTTCATCGGCCAGTGAGTTCGCAACAGCGCTGGAAAATGTCGGCATCACATTAACAGAGCGAACCAGAAATTCAGTCGGCGTGCGCAGTCGTGTCCGCTCATGGGCATCGCGGCTGTGCTGATCTCTGACTCAATGCCGCATGCGAAAGTCGTTTTCGCCGGATTTGTCCGTGCCTCGCATCAGATACAGCGTTCGTTCCGACATGACCAGCACGGCGTCCCGATCGAACTTCGTCGATTGACCGTGCCGGTAAACCGACGTTGTCGGCATATATCGCAGCGTCATGCCCCGCCGAGAATCATCCGAATGGTTCGGCTCGGATCCGTGATGCAGAAACACGTCGTGCAGTGATACCTGACCGGGCTCAAGTACAATATCCTCTGCCGTAGACTCATCAAATTCGGATGAATCGAGTTCCAGATCCAACGCGATCCCGGGTGCATCACTTTTGTTGTGCCGCGCCAGTCGCTGTGACTTGTGTGAACCAGGAATCACTCGCAAACATCCGTTCTGCGTGGTCGACGCATCCACGGCGATCCATACGGTGCACGTCGCCAGCGGTTCAATCGGCCAGTATTCGCCGTCCTGATGCCATGGAGTGCGTGTGCCGACTCGGGCAGGCTTGGCAAAAAAACTGGAATTCCAGAGTGCAATATCGCTGCCAATGACCTGTTCAACCATATCCAGGATCTCCGGTAACCTGGCGACTGTCAGAAACCAGGTATCGTATGCCAGCAGCGCCGAACAATAGTCACTGAACTCCGGATGTCCCTGCACCAGCCGACCGTGGGCCGTACGAATGTCGGCCAGCACGGACTCAGGCACGCGATAGTCCGGTGTTACGAAACCATCACGTCGGTAAGCGGCGATCTGTTCATTGGTGAGCATGGAATGTTTCCGGGCAGTCGGTAGTCAAACGATAACATGAGAATCCTAAGTGGCCGATCACAGCATTGCGACTGTACTCAACAGTGGTTTTGCGTACTCCACAGTTCCATGGCTTTCCCAGGCACGAACGGCCGTCGCTTCCACGGTAACGCGAACAACCTGACAGCATGCACAACGGTCGCGGGAATTTCTCGATCGCCGCGACGCCGACGACATTACCGCCAGCAGTTGAATCAGCCGCTACTGGCCGGTTCGTGCGGTTGCTAGCCGAAGGTGCACGCCCGTATTCAGCGGATTCTGCCGCTTACCGAGAACCGTAAAGTTCGTAGCGACATGACGCCGATTCTATGAAGGCGGGACCGTGCGCACGCCGCGCCTTTTCAGTCCGCATCGGGGACAAACCGAGGTGTCGTTCAAAGGGAACAGACGTCATGGGTGAACGCAAATTTAAAAACAAGAAGACCAGGGTCACAGTTTCTGTTACACCCGAACGCCGAAAACTGGCCATTATCGTTGCGGTGCTCACACTATTCGGCATAGTACTGGAATCCGACCCGCTGAACGTCTTCAGCACCGACGACTCCCTCAATGATGTCAGTCAGGAATCTGACGAGTTTTCTGATCTGGAGTCAATGCTGGCAGAATTCAGCGGTGATGCGGCAACACCAGACACACAACAACCGCAGGCAGATCCCTCACGAGAAACTCACGCAATCGCCGCAGTTGAATCTTCTTCGTTGTTGATTCCATCCACGGAGACGCCGACAGAAGTTCCGGACAGTAACGTGTCGTTTTCTCAGTCATCAGAGTTTCGAACCGCTGTCGACGCGCCGCCATCGAGCCTCACTGGAGGCCGTGAGTACGGATTCAGTTCGGCACACACCAACCGCCCTGCTTCCGTGACGGGCGTCCGCTTCACCGGCAGTATTCAGCCGATTCAGTAGTCAACGTTGATTGGACATCAGATTCAAATGTACCAAGAATACTGGGGACTGAGCGAAAAACCGTTCGCCTACCGCACCGCGGCGACCGAATTGTATCCGTCTCAGGCGCTGCGTGCCGCATCCCTGCGACTGCAATACTGCTTCCGAAACAACGCTGGCGCCGCATTGTTGATCGGGCAGTCCGGGGTCGGCAAATCCAGCGTGCTGAGAAAGCTGGCCGCCGATGACCTGAATCTGCGTCCTTTTGCAAACGTCGTTTTTCCGGCGCTGTCCTGTACGGAGTTGCAACGCGTTGTCGCCGCTGAAGTGCTTGAGACGAGTTCCGTCGACAACCTCGAGTCGCCGGACACGATTTTTGCGCAGCTCAGAACCTCGCTACGAAGCCACACTGCCCAGAGTCGACATCCTGTCATCGTATTTGACGAGGCTCATTTGCTGACGAACGATGCTCTGAATCAGGTTGTCCTGCCTCTTTTGAGTGTCGCTGACATGGATGCAACGCTTTCGTTGACTGTGGTGCTGGCCGGGCAACCGTCGCTGGCGGCACACGTTGGCCGCAACGCACAACTTCGTGATCGCATCGCTGTCACCGCGACCATGGATGGCTTCACTGAAAGCGAGACCATGGAATACATTCAGACGTGCATGACCGCTGCCGGAGCAGATCGGACGATCTTTGCTGCTGACGCAATACAGGCGATCACACAGCTGAGTGCAGGAAACCCACGCCGTGTGAACCGTCTGTGTGACATGGCCCTGCTGGTTGGGTACGCCGATCAACTGTCAGAAGTCACGGCAAGTGACATCGAATCGCTGGCTGCCGAAATTCTGCCCGCCGCTGCATGACGTTTGAGAATCGAACGAGTTGCAGCGTAACCGGTCCCTGCCGCGGATAATCAATCGATTCTCCGCAACGGCTGTCGCATGCCATCGAGCCAGAAGAAATCGCCCCGAGACCGTGCAACTCGTTACGGTCGCAGAGTTTCAGGCCTGTGTCGAATAGGTTCGGTTTGACGGGTGTACCGATCGTTCTGGTGACAGCCGATTCATCCGAATCTGTCGGGGCAAAGCCGCCATGCCGAGACACGCGGACAAACGGAACTGGTCGATATCTGAAAGAGCCGAATTATTCTGAGGCACAGACACCCACAGTCACAACACAGCGGACCGCCTGTTCGCCGAATCCAATCCCTGGATTCAGACCGTCAGTCTGCAATGCTCCGACGGCCCCGCCTGCGGCGAATGCGACAGCTCCTGCCGCGAATCTGTCTGCTGCAATATCGGCTGCGTCGACGATTTATGGAGCCGCACAAGTCTGACCAACGGACTGTTCGGACTGGTACCGGCAGCAGCACAACACGGTATTCTAGTGGACGCGTCCTACACGAATTTCTCTCAGGGAGTCACCAGCGGAGGAATCAATCAGACATTTCGCAACGGCAGCAAAACGGATCTGTTCCTGATCGCAGATACCGGCAAGCTCGGTCTGTGGGAAGGAGGAATGTTCTAGGTGCATGTTGTCGATTGGCAGTTCGGAGAAAACTCCATTGGCGATGCGGCAGGAATGGCCCCCGTCAACACGAACCTGCTGACACCGAGAATCACGCCAACATACGGTCTTACCAATCTGCTGCTGATGCAGCAACTTGGCGGTGGCTGGGTGGCTGCAGCAGGTCGATACAACGCCACCGACCTTTGGGCGACGTTCTACCCCGACTATGGCCGGGGAGTCGACGGATTCATGAACGTTTCAACACTGATCCCACTGAACACGGCAGTGACTCTGCCATTCGTATCAACCCTCGCAGGCATCCTGAAGATGGGCGAACGTGGACTGGAAGCCGGATTTGTCGTCCTGGAAAACCAGAACTCGCCGACCACGGTCGGTCTGGATTTTTCGAACGGATCCACACTGCTCGGGCTGGCACGGAAGTACACCGATTTTGGTGGGCTGCCGGGTTCGCTTACGCTGATCGGAACCTATGGCACCGGTGACTTCACATCCTTCGACACATCCGGCTGGCAAATCATCCCGCCGGGCGGTGTCGTTCCGGCAACAAAGACGGGCACATGGATGGCTGCCTACCTGGCGGAACAGAAACTGTGGGTTGATCCATGCGATCAGAAGCGATACGCGAAGCTGTTTGGCTATGTCGGATTTTCGGACCAGGAAAACAACCCATTCCGGGTCACCACCTCTGTATCCGTTGAGGCATTCGGCATGGTGGACAGTCGTCCGAATGACCGCATGGGACTCGCCTATTTTTACAATGGTCTGAACGATGACTTCAAGAGTGCATTCGCCCTGGTGACTCCAGTCGGTGATCTGCACGGCGGAGAAGTCTACTACAATGCTCAGATCACGCCGTGGTTCAATCTGACCTTCGATCTTCAGGCTGTCGATCCCGCCGTGCGACGTCTTGACACAGCTGTCGTTCTTGGGCTGCGGACCCACATCCTTAAGGCTGCCTGCACGCGGTGATGACACCCGCCGGTCTTGTGCGGCTTCAGTTCTGCGACTTAACGTTCTGCTTTTCTTCAGCGGACCAGAGCATCGCCGTCGGTATCTGATCACGTCGACACCTGCGCTGAAGCCTCAGTCACCCAGCGGCACGTTGTAATACTCCAACGCCCACTCACGCATATAGCGGACGCAGTTGGGGTCGATGCGGTAGACGATGAGATCCGGATTATCGACGCTGCCGAGATACTGCCGGAGCAGCGGATTGTCGTTCCAGATTGTTTCCAGCATCTCCCGATCGTCAAGAATCACGGCGGTCCCGGTGATGCGCACCTGATTATGTGTTTTGTCGAGATAACACAGTTCGACTCTCGGGTTGGCCTCGATCTCTCGCGTCTTGTGGTAGGCCCGAAGATTGGCCACGTAGACCGTAAAACCATCTGTCTTTACCGGCGAAACCGGTCGCAGACGTGGCTGATCTCCGTCCATGGACGCGAGATACGGAAAATGGTCTGCCTGCAGAACAGCTTCCGCCAATTCCGGCAGTCGTTGAACATCGACCGGTTCAGGAGTGGGTCTGGTCATTGGATAATTCCGGCAAAAAATGGTGGTCAGGCCGTGAGAGGGCGTCGTAGGGGCAACCATTCCAGGATCGAGCACTTGAAAACGAAACAGTCATGGTATCGAATAGTGCCTCAAACCACAGTCACTTTATTCTGGTGATTCCTGACCAACGACTTCCTTTCTTTTCGGTCTGTCGTTATCCCTGTACGTTCAACAAGTGAAGCGTAATTTCCGGGGCCAGATCCTGAGCCTGCCGACTGGATTAAATGCGGTCTCGCGAAGCAACTGAGGAGCTCAAAATGAAGTGGCGTGGTGTTTGTGCACGCAAGACGTGTCGATTCGCATCCTTAACCGATCCGTCGCGTCGCAATCAGAAGTCTGTGTTAATGAGTCAATCGATACGTCTATGGGTTGGCGTTCTGCCGTACATCCTGGTGTGGGTCGTGGGAATGTCGACCTGTTCAGCACAGGAAACAGAAGCTGCGACACGACAATACGCCGTCGCCGTAGGATTTCAGAACCAGAAATTATTCGATTCGGCCATCGATGAGTGGCAGACGTTTCTAAAACAATTCCCCGACGATCCTCGAGTCGGTCGCGGCCATCACTATCTGGGAACCTGTTGCCTTCAGGAAAAACGCTACTCTGACGCAATTTCCGCGTTCACAACTGTCGTGACGAAGTATCCCGGTCTGGAACTCATGGATCAGTCGATGATGAACCTCGGCATCGCTTCATACGGCAACGCACAGACGTCACAGAAAGATGCAGACTACGCCAAAGCGGAACAGGCGTTTACTGCCATGCTGGCGAAGTATGCAGACAGCCGGTATGCCGCGCGAGCGATGTATTACCGCGGCGAGTGCCTGTATCAACTGGAACGCGCTGCGGACGCGGCCACGGTGTACGCGGAATTCCTGACCAAATATCCGAAGCACGAATTCTCTGCCGACGCCACCTACGCTCTGGGCTCGGCGCAGGAAATGCTGAACCAGCCATCGAAAGCCAGGGCCACCTATGCGAACTTCACGTCAAAATATCCGAAGCACGAACTTCTGACAGAAGTGCAGATGCGACACGCAGAGTTGCTGTTTGACGGAGGTCAGTTCGCTCAGGCACAGCCGATTTTCGAAACTGTCACCAGCAACCGTGAGTTTCCGCTTGCCGATGTGGCGATGCTGCGGCATGCCCGGTGTCTGTACGAAGAGGGCCAGATCGACGCCGCTGCCAGACTGTACTGGAATGTGCCTCGGGAGTTTAAGAATACCAAACACTACGATGCCGCCATCCTGGCAGGAGCCAAGTGCTATTTTCTGGAGGACCAATTCAAGCTGGCCAGAACCGGACTCGAACGCCTTACTGGCCGCGACGTCGCTGAAGCAGCGGAGGCCACTCAGTGGCTGGCCCGGACTCACCTGAAAGAGGGCAATGCTGTACAGGCACGTCAAATCGCTGAACTTGGTCTGAAAAAGTTTCAGGGAAAAGCCTATCGCCCCGAACTGGAATTGGTGCACATCGACGCGATGTACGAAATTCCTGAGCAGAAAAAAAATACGGCAACACTGTATGCGGACTTCGTCCGGAAGAACGGTCAGCACGAACTGGCCCCTCAGGCGCAGTACATGGCGGCTCTTGCCGCGCTGGACAACCAGGAATACGCTGCGTCAGCACAGCACTGCACGAAATTCCTGGCAGATTATTCAGGCGACAAGCTTAAAGCCGACGTGTTGTTCATCTCAGCCGAAAGTCAACTGTTGCTGGGCAGGCACGATAACGCAGAACAGCGATATCGAGAATTCCTGCAGCTGGCTCCGACTCACGATAACGCACAGCAGGCGCAGGTAAGGCGAGGAGTCGCCCTCTACATGGCCGACCAGCACGCGGATGCCGTTGCATGGCTGCAACCGCTGGTATCACAGTTTGCAGACAACGACCTGAAAAGTGAAGCGCTTAGTCTGGTCGGTCGCAGCCAACTGGCTCAAAAGAACATCGCTGCCGCAAAGGAATCACTACTAAACGCTGTCCGTGCAAACCCGAGTCGTCCACAGAATGACGAAACGATTATGGCGCTCGCGGATGTCTACAATCAACTTGGGGAAACACAGGCGGCCGAACAACAATGGCAGGTCGTACTGACGCAACATCCCAACAGCCAACTGGTGTCAGAAGCGACCTTTCGCCTGGGTGAAACCGCCTTCGCTGCCGAACGTTTTGACGATGCCGTAAAGCAATATGCTGCTGTGGCTCAGGATTGGCCAGAAAGCGAATTCGCTCCGCATGCTCAGTACAGTCTCGGCTGGACGTGGTTCAGCATCGGCGAATACCAGAAGGCAACAACTGCGATGTCAACGCTGGTCAAACAATACCGAGCTTCCAGCGTCGCGCCAAAAGGACTGTACGTGCGAGCCATGGCCGCCTACCAGCTGGGCGAATACCCCAAATCCATCAACGATGTGCAGTCATTTCTGGCGACGAAGCCCGAGTCTGAAGACGCCCTTGACGCCCAGTACGTGATGGGACTTGCTCAGGCCGGACTCAAACAATTTGAAGCCGCCACAAAAACATACACCTCAATCCTTGCCACGGCCAACACCTACCCCGCCGCGGACAAAGTAGCCTACGAACTGGGATGGGCCTGGATTGAACTGGGAAAGACAGATGAAGCCGTGGCGGTATTTCATCGTCTTGCCAAAGACTGGCCGAACAGTCCGCTGGCCGCAGAAAGTCTGTTTCGGGTCGGTGAGGCATACTATGACGCCGGCAACTATAGCCAGGCGACAACCGCATATCGCGATTCTGCGCAGCACGCATCGACAACGGAAATTGGCGAGAAATCGATGCACAAACTTGGCTGGAGCTGTCTGAAAGCCGACGACCTCGCCGGCGCCGTGAAGGCGTTCTCGGACCAGTTAACAAGACACCCAGACGGCGAACTTGCCGGAGACGCGCGTTTCCTGGCCGGCGAATGCCATTTTCGCACAGAAAACTGGCAGGCGGCAAAGGCCGCCTATGAAAAGGTCATTGCCAATCGAGACAGCAATTATCTGGCACTGGCCATTTTCCATGCCGGAGAATGCGCCGCATCGCTGGAAGACTGGAGTTCCAGTCGTCGCCTGCACGAACAGGTGTTGGCCGAATTCGCAGACTTCGAAATGCGTCCGGAAGCGCGCTACGGCGTGGCGTGGGCGCTGCAGAACGAAGGACAACTGGATAATGCAATTGCAGCGTATGAACAGGTCACCGAAGAAAGCGACACCGAAACAGCCGCAAAGGCACGCTTCATGATCGGTGAATGCTGCTTTGCTCAGAAGAAACACAAGAACGCCACAAAACATTTTCTGAAAACTGTGTTCCTGTACAACCATCCGGAATGGTCGGCGGTGGCCTACTTTGAAGCAGGCCGCTGTTTCGAAGTACTGCGAGATACCGAACAGGCCAGGAATTGTTACGAGCAGGTGATCGAAAAATATCCTCAGCACACGAAAGTCAAAGACGCTCAACAAAGACTCTCGCAACTGAAGCAAAGTTAAAGTCGGCAAGAACTCATTTCAGGCCTGTTTGCAGCGACCAGCGGTAGCGAACCATCGTCTACCGAAAGCCAGCTCGAATCAACCTGCAGACTGCCCCGCACAGGAATTCACAGCATGACGTCATATCATACTTCTGCGAACAAACTGCTGACTGCAGGGACGGCACTGTTGCTGTCCCCGGCAGTCACACTGGCTCAGGAAGGTGCCGGTGCAGACAGCGCGGCGGGGCCGCCAATGCCCAGCCTGTGGGATCTGGCGATTCAGGGCGGTTGGTTCATGATCCCCATCGGCATAGCGTCCATCGTGACGATGGCGTTCACGATGGAACGTCTGGTCGGATTGCGGCGAGGACGTAATCTTCCCAAACAGTTGATTCATAAACTCCGAGAACTCATGTCCGACTCCGGCATGGATCCCCGGCGACTGTGGGAAGCCTGCGAAGAACACAAGTCACCATTGGCGAATGTGGTCAAAGCGGCCGTCCTGAAAACCGGTCGACCTCATGCCGAACTTGAGAAGTCCGTGGAAGACGCGGTGGGACGCGAAACAGCCGCCATGACTCGAAACATGCGTCCCATCAACGTGGTCGCCAGTATCGCTCCGCTGCTGGGCCTGCTGGGAACTGTGCAGGGAATGATCATGGCCTTCATGGTCACCAGTACAACATCCTCGACCGGCACGGCCAAAGCACAGGAACTCGCTCACGGGATTTACACCGCGTTAGTGACAACGTTCGCCGGACTGAGTGTGGCTGTTTTTTCCGTCGTGCTGGCGAACTTTCTGGAAGGCCGCATCGAGCGTCTGCTGCGTCAGATGGAAGCAATTTTCCTGGATCTCCTGCCACAACTGGAACGATATGAAGGTCGCATTCGAATCACCGAATCCACAGCCGCCGAAGAAGCCGGCATTCGCGTCAAAACGGTTCAGCACAATGGGCTGCCTCCAGGCGAAAAACCCGAGACACCCCAGCCGAAACAACCCGTTGAAACCAAAGACGCTCAAAGACAAAAGCCCCGGCAAAGTCGAATGAATCGTCCAGCAAAACGCGGAACGGCCGGCGCGCGACCAGATGATGTGGCGACGGTCACCGCAGAAACACTTTTGCCGCCGACAGGGACAGGCACGGCCACTGCCCGGCAGACCTCGAAGACAGGCTCACTGAGAGCCAACTTTGATCGTGTTGAAACGGGGCAGTCGCCGGAAGGGAGCGGACAGTGAAGTTCGAACTCAAGAAGACCAGCGGGAAACGGCGAGTCGACATGACGCCCATGATCGATTGCGTGTTTCAACTGTTGTTGTTTTTTCTGGTCGCCAGCAATTTTCAGGTACAAGCGCGAGTCTCCGGTGAAGGCGAACTGGGGGCCAGTCTGCCATCGGTGGCTTCAGCGATGCCGATGGTGATGAAACCACGTGAAATGATTGTGAACGTCGATTCCACCGGCGAATTCTATCTGGACGGAGAACTGCACAACGAAGAAGCCCTGATCAATCGATTCCAGCGAGCTCAGACAGACAACCCGGGCAATAACTCGGTCGTCATTCGCGGTAACGAAGGCGCTGACTGGAAGTTCGTAGCGCAAGTGATGAGCCTTTGCAATCAGTCGAAAATCCAGGATTACCGAGTCGCTGTGATTCCGGAAGACGAATAATGAAAAGCGTATTGCGGATGTCAGAAGCAGAGCTGGCAAAGCTCGAAGCCGGAATCGGTTTTCGAACGCTGCCCGCTTTCGGCATTGCCGCGACGACTTCTGTTCTTGCGCTGGCGGGCATGGCTCTGAGGTATTCACCGGGCGACGAAGTCCCTCTGGCCGGCATGGACAACTTACCCGGACAGTGCAGGCTGGCGGCGACAATGGGAGTATCCATGATCGTCGCTGCGTGGCTGGTTCGCGGCGTCATCATGAAGCGACTGCAGTGGGGCGTCCTGCTCAGCCTGCTGATTCACCTGGTTCTCTGTGTCCTGCTGCAGACGGTTCAGGTGAACGTTCCCGTTGTGCTGGCGGCGGAGATCGGGACAGACAATGTACCGCTGCAGGAATTTACGATGCCGGATTACGGCGGCGCTGAATCCCTGACATCGCAGGAACAGCAGCAGCAGTGGGAGCGACGGACGGAAGTTGATGTTCAGGAATCGGAACAGCAGGAACTGGATCGCCAGGACACGGAAATTGAAGTCAACGCTCAGCCTGAGCAGGTGCAGCGTCAGGAACGCGTCGCCGCTGTCGACGTTCCGATGCAGCAGCGGGAACAGGAACGAATGCAACAGGAACAGAAGCTGGACCTGCAGCGTCAGACGCAGCAGGCCAAAGCGAATGCTCAGGAGCAACTGGACAGCCCGCAGATTACAACACAGCCGTCGCAACAACCTGAGCTGGAAGCGCGTCAGCACAGCAAAATGGAATCCCATCCACAGAACAGTCAGCCCCGTATGGAAACTGTGGAACGCCGGAACACTCCTGCAGTCAGCCAGTCAGCGGTTGCCTTCCGTGCGGAAGTACGGCCCACAGACATGCTGAAAGCCGAAACGACGCCCACAGAACGTGCCATGGCAGAAGCGGCCATTTCCGAATCAATGGCAGAAAGTGTCGATGTCGCGGCAGCGGCTGAGACTCAGCAGGTGACTGCGGACGCTCAGACGATGGACATCAGGCGACAATCTCAGGCTGACCTGCTTTCCAGTCAGCGGCCGAACAACAGTGCTCCGGAATCCTCCTCGGAAATGCAGGTCGCAAACCTGAGCCCTGCACGTGCAGGCGCCGCTGACATGGCCCCACTGGACGCAGCACCATCCAGTGGGGGTGCTGCATCTCTGCAGCGAAGCGCCACCTCTGCCGGACAAAGCACGTCAGCCGCCGAGACTTCCGCACAGACGGTTAACGTTGCGACGGCAGCCGGATCAGGAACGCCCAAACTGACAGCCGCTGCATCCGCGTCCAATGTCGCGCGAGGTCGTTCGTCGGTGCCAACCGGCAGCGCCGGAGCCGGTGGCGGTCCGGCGATGCAATCGGCTCTCAGCGGAGTCACAGCATTGCAGTCAGGCACCGTCGGCCAGGGGCGTGGTACCGGCACAGGGCCGCAGCTTGGCCAGTCTGTGGCCACTGCGTCTCAGGGCGGAGGCGGCAGCCGGCGCAGCGCACGTGAGGGGCAGATCGGTGCTGTGGGAACTCAGGCGACACAGGTCCAGGTTTCCGGAGTTGCCGGCAGTTCCGGAGCAGCCGGAAAACCTCTTGCGTCAGCATCCGCCGTGGCCCGTAATGCCAGCGGCCTGCCGGCCAGCGTCAGCGCAGGTACCGGAAGCGCGCCATCAGCTGTGCCATCCGGTACGCGTGGTCGCGGCATGTCGGTCGCTATGCGTTCAGAAGGTCGCGGCGGCCTGAGCGGCAGATCGGCAACTGCAAACGCGAAACTCGGTGGCGTTCTGGGGGAGCGTGGAACAGCCGGCGCATCTTCTGGCCGAAGCACAGCCTCTGCCACTCTGCCACCAGGAACCCTATCGGCCGCAGAAGTGGGTGCATTGGTCATTGCAGGGCCTCAGGCCCCTGGTCAGAGCGCGGCAGGCGAACGCGGCAGCGGGCAAAGCCGAGGGCTTGATGGTCCGCGAGTTGCGTCATTGGCACGAAGTTCCGCCGGACTGCCCGGCATGAGCCGCCGTGCATCAGGCAGCATCGGCCGTACTCGCAGCAGGCTGCCGAGCGGTATTGGAACGGCTGGTTTGCCATCGCGTGCCGTATCCGGAGCGGGCAGTCGGCGACTGGCATCAGAAAGTGACGTCGCTGGCATGATTCGTCGCACGATCCCCGGGATCAGCGCAATTGCCAATGAACGCATCAGCGCCGGATTCTCAATGAGAACACCGGAAGCACGCAAAGAAGCGGTTCGCAAACTTGGCGGAAACGACGTTTCGGAAGCGGCGGTGGAACATGGGCTGGAATGGCTGGCAGCTCATCAGTACGCCGCCGGACACTGGAGCATTCACGATATGAATTGTGGAGACCACGAGTGCATGGGACACGGCAGCTATCAGGCCGATCCGGCAGCGACCGGGTTGGCATTACTGGCGTTTCTGGGCACGGGTAATACTCACCAAGTGGGCAAATACCAACCCGTCGTTGACCGCGGGCTGAACTGGCTGATCGAACACCAAACGTCGGAAGGTGACCTGTTTGCTGCAGAATCGGAATTCGCGGGTTTCTACAGTCACGGCATTGCCGCCATCGCCCTTTGTGAAGCTTTCGGCATGACAAAAGACGCACGTCTTCGCGAACCTGCTCAGAAGGCGATCGACTACATCGCTGCTTCACAACACCCGAAGTTCGGTGGCTGGCGTTATGAGCCGCAGTTCGAATCGGACACGTCAGTCTCCGGCTGGCAGTTGATGGCACTGAAGAGCGGAGAAATGGCGGGACTGAATATTCCGCAGGCGACCTACGCCGGTGTCGCAACGTGGCTGGATACCGTCGAAGACGCTGAGAACGCCGGGCGTTTTTCGTATCACCCCACAAAAACAGCCACACAGTCAATGACCGCCGAGGGGTTACTGATGCGACAATACCTGGGTGCCCGTCGCGACAATAACGCCGTGCAAGCAGGGGCGAGCTATCTGAGGCAGCGACTGCCTCGTTCCGAATCCCGCGACGTGTATTACTGGTACTACGCTACTCAGGTAATGTTTCACATGCAGGGTGAATACTGGGAAGCATGGAACGCAGCACTGCGGGATACGCTGGTCGACTCGCAGGAAAAAGGCGGCCCGGTCCGTGGCAGCTGGAACCCCGCGCTGCCAACCAAAGACACGTGGGGGCGTTCCGGCGGCCGACATTACGTGACCTGTATGAACCTGTTGATGCTGGAAGTCTATTACCGCCATCTGCCGCTCTACATTGAACTGGACCGGTAGCCGACCTGCAGAATTCTGACCTGCAGAACCTTTGCGTCACATCTGAATCATGTGTGCCACTCGCTCCGCCAGTTCACTTTGAAAGCTCCAAGACACGGGCAGCGGCACGCAGTATCCGAGGGCTGACGTTGTGCTAATCTCCCGGACCGATGTCCAGCAGCATGGCTTCCATCACCAGTGATGATTCAGCGCGGTGCAGATCAGTAAACAACTGCATCCAGTCGCGAAGTTCGCAGCCAACCTGGTCGGCCACAGCGCACCAGGACTTTTCATCGCGAATTCGTTTTCGCAGTGATCTCAGAGCATAATCCAGGTGAAGCGTCTTCAGGTGCAGCCGCATGACCTGTCGGTTCCAACTGGGAAATTCATCCAGCACCTCCGTGAGATAGCCGCCGCTGTCCGCATGCAGCTGACGTTCACGCGGCATGAGTTCGACCAGTGTGTCCAGAACGGCCAGCAGCCATCTGCGAGTGGATTCGTCAGGAGTCTCCTCCAGCAAATCTCGCACATCCCCCAGGAGCAGGTATTGGAACTCGTTGCATCGTGCCAGTGTGGCAATCTGCGAAACATGGAAGCAATCAGTCATGGGACATTCCTTTTCAGCGACAGGAGATGAGGGCTTCCTCCACACGATGCGGCGGAGGGATCAGAACATGAACAGCTCTCTTTGATAGAGACAGAGACAAACTGATGAAAGGTACTTCCCGAAGATAAGAATCCTGAGGCCATCGTCAAGAGCAGAATCCGTTGACGACCGTGAAAGGATGTTTACCCGCATACGTCAGATGTTTTTTTTAATACATTTTCACAGCAAAAATGGAACGTCTTGCGATTTTTCGCAGGGTTTTCCGTAGCGTCCATTGGATGTCAGAAATTAATTCGAATTCCGCGCACAGTCACCACCAGGGCCATCACACTACACACACCACACTTGTCTAGGACGTAGCGAATCTGCTGACGAACGAATACAGGGTGGACGTCAGCGTTTGACAACAATCGCGCCCGATGCCGATCGCGCAGACTAAGTAACTGAGGCGCGTCCGCAATCAATGAAGAACAACTGACAGAAACCGCACGAACCAACGGACACGTCGTCAAATCAATTTGCGAAGGACGGCTCGGCGGGCGCAGCCGGCCGCTCCGATGAAGCCCGCATTGCCGCCGAGTGCGGCGTAATCGATCGTGACTTTCTCAGCCA
This sequence comes from Fuerstiella sp., assembly GCA_029247265.1. Lineage (GTDB taxonomy): Bacteria > Planctomycetota > Planctomycetia > Planctomycetales > Planctomycetaceae > Fuerstiella. The sequence goes on along the minus strand of JAQWLN010000120.1, from coordinate 1,317 downwards.
GTACCGGAAATGCACGACGGCGGAACTCTTCCTGCACGCACGACAAAAAGTCTCGGCCAATTCCTGTCTCGTGACGACCGAACGTCATGGCGCCGCCGAGCAGGACCATGGTTGGATCGATGACATGCACGATCGATGTTGTGGCCGTTCCCAGGCAGCGAGCCATTTCCAGAATCAGCTCAATGGACAGTTCGTCGCCCTTTTCAGCTTCCTCTGCCATCAACAGCGGGGATAACGCTGTCACATCATCCATACGGTCGGAAACCGACGACTGACGCCCCTGCTCCATCGCCTCATGAAATCGTTCTATTAACGCCGTCGCACTGCAATAGGCCTCCAGAGTTCCATACTGCCCGGTCTTACACAAACGGCCACCGTCCATTTCGATAATGGTGTGGCCCAGCTCAGAACCGTGAGAGTGTTCCCCCTGCACGATTGTGTCATCGACAATGAGTCCGCCGCCCAGTCCCGTGCCCAGCGTAAAGAAAACCAGGCTGTCAGCGTCGCTGGCCGACCCGGCCCAGTACTCGCCATACGCCGCCGCGTTGGCATCATTCTGCAGAATGGTGGGTCGGCCGAGTGCTTCTTCTACTTTCTGTCGTACCGGATAGTCGCGCCAGCCTGGCAGATTCTGAGGATCCAGCAGCAGGCCGGCGGGAATATCCATTGTGCCGGGAGTCGCAAGACCGACAGCTGTGATCTTATCAATCGTCAGCGACGCCTGCTTCAGCGCCTGCTGAGCGGCCTGTACCATCTGTCCGACTCCGTTGTCGGGCCCTTTGGGGGCGTCGGTCGGTACACTGGCTCGAGAAATGATTCGCCCATCGTCAGCGACGACGCCTGATTTGATGTTGGTGCCACCAAGATCAATGCCCAGATAACAGGGGGCGGTGTGAGATTCGGTCATCACTGCACTTCCGTTTGCGTGTTAGAGACGATGCAGGGTCAATCTGTTCGAATTCGTTCATATTCGTGACGGCACCGCCGTGTCGGCAGAATAATGAATTTGCCTCTTGAGTTCAGCACATGGGCAATCGCCAGACCACTGGCGACATCGGATTCTGACGAATATGACACTAATAGGCTCAGCAGTCCCGTCTCCAGGACAGTTCTTTGCCGGCTTCCGGCCCATGGAACAAGTAATCCCATCGGGCACGCCGGAATCGTCCTATGTTTCAAAAAAGCAACGTCACCTGCGCTAAAGCCACGATGGCATGTGGAATCGAGACCTGAAACTGAAAGTCCTGCTGATCTGCGTCACCGACTGCGCTGCGTTTGCGCTGATGATTCGACACCAGATGCGATTACTTGTTCCAT
>JAQWLN010000084.1 GCA_029247265.1 Fuerstiella sp. | reverse complement strand
AGTGGGCTTGCGGCCATTCAGTCCGAAGTTTTCCGGAGTCGCGACAAGCGGCTGTCCGAAATGGCGTCCCCACAGATGATTCGCTGCCACCCGAGCCGTACGCGGGTTGTCGGGTCGAGTTATCCACTTCGCCAGAGCACTGCGTCGACCGGTGCTGGTCTTCGGGAACTGCTCGCCAATTGCCGTATACGTATCTGTCGGATTCTTTGCTGCCTCGCAAGCGGTCGCCAGCTTCGCCTTTGCTGCAGCACGTTTCTCTGTGGATGCTCCGCCTTTCAGCACCTCGATTTCGGCCTGCAGCACAGCCACGGTAAGTTCCGCGGCAGACGCTGCACGCGCACTTTGCATTGCCGATTCTTTGTCGTCTTTGAAGTGCGCTGCGATATCGGCTGCCAGCCGCAAACGAATCGATTCCGCTTTCCCGCGCGCCAATTTTAGTTCCGCCTGAGCCAGCTGGACAGCTCGATCAGCAGCAATTTTGCGTTGCTCCAGCGTCTCAATGGAATCGACCTGCCTGCTGATCTTCAGTTCCAGAAACTCGGCCGCCCCCTGATGAACCCACAGAGCAAACCGGCCGTCCTGCCGTTCGTGGGGCATTAAATAGTCCAGTTTGCGAGTGCCGTTCAGTTCGATCGTGAGTTTCGAGCCCTGAACCGAAACGTCCAGCACGGCTTCTTCACCGACCTTCAATTCCGTACGGACGATGCCCTCTTTCGGATAGACCTGTTTTCCACCTGTGCGGTGAAACGCCTGCACGCTTTGACGGCTGTCGCCGGTGCTGGTGTAGACATCCTGCGACTGGCCCTTGTCTTTGTAGTCGAAGCTGAACCCGATGGATCGGTAGGTGCCGGGGCTGAGCGGGCGGTAACGCAGGTGAACGTGAAAGTCGCGAGGATGTTCGGTTTTCGTGACCATCGTAGCGAAACTGGTCACCGCTGACTGAACCAGTTTGCCGTCGTCGTATTTCCAGTCCCCGTTTACTGTTTTCCATTTCTCAGGAGCAGCGGCAGCGAACGTATCGTGCAGAAAGGTCTCCGGTTCCGGCGAAGGTGCTTTCGTAGCATCGACCCCAACTGCCAGCTTCTGCTCGGCCAGGCTCGCTGCCGTTTGTTTCTCCTGCAACTGTGTTTCAGCGGCTGACACCAGTTCCTGCGCCTGTGCGAGGACCGTTTCACGAACACCAGGTCGCAGCATCGGGTACCATGCTTCCGCAGGCAGGTCGACTTCTGAGATGTCGACTTCGCCTCCCAAAGATGCTGGCACGCCGGGCGCCAGCAACTTCGTTTCGTCCGGGTATCGATTGTCGCCACGTTCAAAGCGGTAGGTCGGAACGTCGGGATTCTTGTCGTACGCCAGAGCAATCCCGTCCGACAGCACCTCACCGAGTGTGGCGTCTTTCTGGGTTGCGGTCAGGGCAGAAATTCGATCCGTGCGCACATCGTGTGGTTCAAAGAACGCACGAAAGCGGTAGTACTCTTCCTGGCTGACGGGATCGAATTTGTGGTCGTGACAGCGGCAGCAGCGAAACGTTAGCCCCAGAAAGGCTTCGCCTGTCCGTTCGACGGTCTCAAACATCCAGACGTTGCGGTCAAACTTGTACCAGTTGCGTCCCAGATACCCGGTCGCTGGCAGGACCGCAGGATCTCCGGCAGAAATTTCATCAGCCGCCAGCATTTCACGAATCATCTGATCGTAGCCCTTGTCATCGTTCAGGGACTTTACGATCCAGTCGCGCCAGCGCCAGATGTGCCGCTGGCTGTAACGGATTTCGTTAATGCCTCGGCTGCCGTACCAGTCGCTGTAGCGCCAGACATCCATCCAGTGCCGTCCCCACCGTTCGCCGTATTGCGGACGATTCAACAATTCATCGACGATGTTTTCATAAGCTGATGGAGAATCGGTCGCGAGAAATCCGTGCAGTTCCTGACGAGTTGGCGGCAAGCCGATCAGGTCCAGGTAGACTCGCCGCAACCATGCGGCCTTCGACGTTTCTACGACATGCGGCAACGTGTTTGCTTCTCGCGTGGCGGCAACAAAGTAGTCGATTTCGTTGCGACACCAGTCAGCATGCGTAACGTCGGGCAGTTGTGGTTGTTCGATCGGCTGATACGACCACCAGGACTTAGGGTCCGACTGCGGCTGTTCGTCAGCCGGTGCCTTTGCACCTTCCGCAACCCAGGCACGGATCAGATCGATTTCCTTGTCTGTCATCGGCGAACCTTCGGTCGCCGGAGGCATGCGAAAACCTGCTTCTCCGGTCAGCACGTCGATCAGCAGGCTTTCGCCTGGCTTGCCGGCGGTCACGGCAGCACCTGATTCTCCGCCTGCGAGCAGTGAGACTGCCGTATCGAGGCGTAACTCTCCCTGCTGCTTCAACGCCCCGTGGCAGGCGTAGCATTTGTGTTCCAGCAGCGGCTTTACGTCGTGAAGGTAGTCTGCTTCACCTGCTGCCACCATTGACGCCAAAGGCATCAGCAGAACGGACAGCAGGTGCAGAGCAGTTGACTTCATAAACCCAGCCGGAAAAACAATCTGATATTCACTACGCTTCAAGCACAGCCGTCTGCCCCGCAAGAGTTTCGTATGCGGACCGCAACAGGTCTTCCGTCTGTTCGAAGCTGATACATCCATCTGTAATCGAAACACCATACTCCAGAGCGCTTAGGTCGGCCCCGAGAGCCTGCTTACCGGCATTCAGATTACTTTCCAGCATCAAACCGACAATCGTATCATTACCGTCGGCTCGTTGCTGAACAACATCATTCCAGACCAGAGGCTGTTTTGTGTAGTCCTTGCTGGAATTGGCATGACTGCAGTCCACAACAAACCGTGGCGGCAGGTTCGCTTCTTTGAGCAGACGACTTGCCTGGGCCAGACTGGCGGCATCGTAGTTCGGGCCGGTGCGACCACCTCGCAGAATCAGGTGGCCCATGTCGTTTCCGCGAGTGTTCACGATGCACGTCTTGCCGTCGTTGTCGATTCCCAGAAAACAGTGTTCTGCTCGAGCCGCACTCATCGCGTTTGTCGCAACTTCCAGGCTTCCTTCTGTACTGTTCTTGAAACCCACGGGCATCGATAGACCACTCGCCATCTGTCGATGCGTCGGTGATTCTGTCGTGCGGGCACCGATCGATGCCACTGTGATCAGGTCGGCAATATACTGCGGCGTGATTGGTTCCAGCATTTCTGTGGCCGCGGGGACTCCGGCTTTATTGACTTCCAGCAGAATTTCACGGGCCATTCCGACACCGGTCGCCAGGTCAAACGTGCCGTTCAAATGCGGGTCGTTGATCAGCCCCTTCCAGCCCACCGTGGTGCGCGGTTTTTCAAAGTAGACTCGCATGACAACAACAATTCGGTCACTGACTTCTGCGGCCAGTGGTGCCAGTCGGTTGGCATATTCGATGGCGATGTCTTTGTTGTGAATCGAACACGGTCCAACGATGGCAACAAGGCGACGATCTTCTCCCTTAAGAATACGTTTTACGGACTCACGTGAGTCGTAAACGAACTGGCCAACCTCGTCCGTCAGCGGATATTCGGCCTTGAGCTGCGCTGGTGCGGTCAGCGGGATGTTCTCCCGGATATTGACATCCTGGATATTGACATCCTGGATCAATTGGGTCTGGTCGGTCATGATACTAGTACCTGTCGAGCAGCTGGCCGCTCGTTATGTGTTGGCGTTCTGAGAAGTGAGGCTGGTAACTCGTTACGTACGTCATGGAGGACCAATGTCCTCAAAGCAGATACGTCGCAATTCGGTGCAGGTGTCTTGTGTCCTGCAATCTGAATGTCGCACAATTCAAAAGCGTATCGAAGTAGATTCTGTTACAGAATCTCTGGAGATTACTGTTCGTGCCGTGCAAACACACCGTTCACGGCAACGTGAAGAAGTATTCCTCAATGATCAGCCGTGTTCAATCACTGAGTGCAAAAACAGGAAATTGCGTCACAATTCGCGATATTCGGCAGATCGACGGGCAACAATTCCGAGAAGTAGTTCCGCGGCCGCGACTTGCGGATACAATTCTGCCAGACGTAAATCACAGGAACTCCTGCACACTTGCTGGAGTAACGCCGTGGGGCAAAGTGTAAGCCCATGCGGATCTGTCCGTTTGGGTACTTTGAGATTCCAGACACAGCAACGCCAGACGAATGAAACCCGGAGCGCCAGTGAATGTCATCAGTTCCTTTGACAGATAATCCGGAAGTCGGTGAACTGCTGAATCGATGCCGTCGACAGATCGTGCGTCATACTCTTTTAAGCGGAACCGCAACACTGCTGATTGTAGTGATTACGTATCTGCTGACCGCAGCCTCACTGGACTATCTGATGGGACTTCCGTCGACCATTCGTGGAGTCTTGCTGCTCAGTTTCTGTCTGATTTGCGGCTGGGTCGGGTGGAAGTTCATGGTTGCCCCGTTGATGACTTCCGTTTCCGAAACCGAACTGGGAGCCGCGATTGATCTGTCGTGCCCGGAACTGAATGAAAGTCTGGCAACCTTAATCTCTATCGAACGCCCGGAAGCATCCATTGGCGAATCCGGGTCTGCCGTCATGCGTGGACATCTGCGTGACCAGGTGACGACTAAACTGGGGCAGATCGAATCCCGCGAAGTGGTGAACAACAGCAGCACGCGCAAACGCTGCGGCGCCGCTGTGGGACTGATTGTCACGGCGATGTTACCATTTCTGCTGTGGCCGTCAGGGTCTGGGCTGCTGATGCAGCGAATGGTCACACCGTTTGCCAATCTGGCGACAGCCAGCAACCTTCACTTTGCGGTAACTGACGGAAATCGGACGGTCGCTCGAGGAACGAATGTCCGAATCGCGGCAACGCCCGGGTGGCGATCAAAAGCCGAGGGCGTTCGGCCGGAACAGGTTGAACTGCAGCTCACCGCGGAAACCGGTCATACCGAATCGTTGCCAATGACCTTTGACGAAATCAGCGGTGCCTACATCGCTGAAATTTCAAGAATTACAAATGCCGTGCAGTATCGCGTTGTGGGCGGCGGGGCCAGGACAGAATTATTTGCTGTCAATGTTGTCGACGCGCCGGAAATTCAGCTGGCTGTCATGACGGCAACACCGCCCGTGTACACGGGGCGGGCAGTGGAACGCTTCGATGGCATGCTGGGAGAAATGAGTGTCTTCGAACGAAGCACCCTGGAGATTCTGCTGGAGTTCAACAAGCCGGTCTCATATGCGACGTTGCGGTGGGGAGTACGCGATCAACGACCACTGAATGAAACGGAACTGATGGGTCGTGAGTTCGACAACGTCACCGGTGAAGAAATCTTCGATGAAGATCCAATGGCCGGATTTGTGGATGCAGTCGAGCCACTGGCTACTCACGTAGAAGGCGTGCTGAGTCCCGACAGAACGGCCGCCGTATTTACCACGACAGCAGATGTCGGTGGTGACTTTATGTTCGAAGTGGTCGACGAATACGACCTGACAAATCCATTGGAACCGGATCGCCGTATTCAGGTTGTGTACGACCGCCCCCCGGAATTGAAGGTCTCCGGAATTCGTGACGGCGACCAGTTTCGTCCGGACGACATCATCCCGGTAAATGTGTTCAGTCGTGACGACATCGGCATCGGTGAGCTGGAGCTGCACTACCGCCAGAACGAAAACGTTACGAAGATCATTTCTGCGACCGACTTTGATCACGGTGCCCTTGAGGTCACACACGGATTCCGCCTGAAGCTGACCGATTTTCAGGCGACCTCCGGTGATTCTGTGACCGTGCGTGTTCGCGTCGCTGATGAACGTCCGGAACCGGGTCCCCAGGACGTGTGGTCGAACCAATTCACCATTCGCGTTGACAACAATGCGAAAGCTGCCGGGGCGCGGGCAATGGAACAGGAAACCAAAGAACTGATCGACGCACTGAAGGCCATGGAACAACAGCTGGAAAAAGACGCGAAAAAAGCCAATGATCTGGGAGACACGGCACGCAAAGCATGGGACGATGCGGCCAGAGAGCAGGCACAGAGACTGAGCGAAAAAGAGCAGCAGCAGGGAAGGATTCTTGAACAGCTGGCTGAAGAAGTCGCCACCCATCCTATGATGCAGGAATCTGCCGTGAAGTTACAGGACCTGGGCGAACAGATCCGGGACGACGTGCCGGCAGTACTGGATGCAGCCACAAAGCAAGATCGCAGCGAAGCGCCAAAACAGTTGCAGGACGCGGCCAACCAACTGGAAGACGTCCGCCGCGAGTTGCAGGCTGAAATCGCGAAGATCGAAGAAACCGCGATGCTGGAACAGGATCTCGCGGAACTCAACCGTCTTGCGATCGATGCGGAACAACTGGCGATCGATGCCGAACAACTCGATCTGGATCGCAAAGACCCCGCACGTCGTCCGGAAGAAATGAGCGAGCAGGAGTGGCAGCAGGAACTTGAGCAACGGCAACAGGAACTCAATGCAGAACGACAGCAACTGAGTGAAGCACTGGGACAGTTGCTGCGTGAACATCCTGAGCTGCTGGATTCTGCCCAGCGAGCTCAGCGTGAGCAACTGACGGAACTGGCTCAGCAGGCCCGCGAGCTGGCGAAACAACAGCATCGCGTGGCGACCGGAGTCGATGAAGAAGCTCAGCAGGTCGGGCGGGAGACTCAGCAGCTGGCGAAAGACCTTGAGCAGGTTCGACAGGAAACGACTGATCTCAACGAGCAGATGAAGAAGCTGACAACGCCCGTCAAAGCAGCCGATATTGACAAGCTGGAAGCAGCCGTCAAAGAACTGCAACTCGGCAATCTGGCAGCCCCTCAAAAAAATGCTGACGAAGTCGCTGCAGAACTGCAGACCGCAAGTCAGCGGTTGGTGAATCCGGCTAAAGATGACGCTGCTGCAAACGAAGGCGATTCGCCCCAGCAAGTGGCTCAGCGCAAAGCGGCCGCTGAAGAATCTGCGCAGTTGGCCGACCGGCTTGAAAAGATCAGTGGACAACTGCAACAGTTGCGTGAACAGCGTAACGCTGCAGCGCCAGTGTCCGAAGTTCCGCCCGACGGGGCACCACCTGCTGCTGTGACGGATCCGGATGAACTTCCTCAGGGCGATGCGCAGGATGGTCCGGTGCGCGATCTGCTGAAACGGCTGGACGAACTTGCGGCAGCCGCTGCCGAAGTAGCGGACGGATTACAGACCGATGCAGCGGCCAGTGACAAATCTCGTCAGACGGCTGAACAGACCACAGAACGAGCGGAGCAGGGACACGCGCAAGCGTCTGCCGGTCGGTTCTCCAAATCCGCTGAGCAGCTTCGGCAGGCATCTGACATGGCGAAACAAACCTCTGAACAGCTGAATAATCCCGACCAGGAAGATCAACGTCAGCAGACACAGGGAATGAGTGACGAACTGCGGCGCATGGCAGACATCCTGGACCGCCTTCAGCAGGACGACGCCTCACAGGCGGCTGCACAGGGACAGTCGCAGCAGGGCATCGCACAACAGGCAGCGGAACTGCCGCAGCAACTCGGCGATCTGGCGGAACGTCTCAACCTGCCGGAGCTGGCAATGCAGCAGGAAGGGCAGCAGACTCAGGAAGCTCAGCAGGCGGCCAGTGCCGCGCAGCAGGACAGCCGGCAGGCAACTTCTGAACTGCAGCAGGGTGAACTGCAAAATGCCGTCGAGTCCGGACGTGACACTGAGACTCAGCTGAATCGACTTGCTGAACTGACCGAACAGGCCGGGCAACAACCGAACGATCAGCCCTCGCCCGTACCGACGGAAGTTGGTGAAAGTGTCGCAGAGGCGCTGCAGGATCTGCAACAGGCAGCTCAGGCAATGCAGCAGCCGTCAGAACAAAACGGCGAACAGCAACAGTCGGACCAGAATTCTGAACAGTCATCGCAGGGACAACAGGGGCAACCATCACAGGGCGATCAGGCAGCAGCCGGCGAAGGTCAACCAGCAGGCCAGCAGTCGCAGGGCGATCAGCAGGGACAAAACGGTCAGCCATCACCCGGCAGCCCGGGGCAGCAGGGCCAGCCTTCGGGAGCTCAGCAGCTTTCCGATGCCGCTCAGCAACTGGCCCAGGCCGCAGAGCAGGCGCTGCCCGAACAGTTCAATCCAGGCCAGATGTCTGATGGATCTGATCCTTCGACGGCCGGTCGAGATGCGATGGGCAACGTCTCGATGTGGGATGGCCTGGTGCCCGATGCCGCCGGCGGAATGGCTGGTTCACGCAACTGGGGTCAGCAGAACGAAGAACTGGATACCGAGACAGCTGACGGCGTGGCCGCCAGTCGCGACAGCGAGTACCAGGCTTTGATTCGAATGTACTTCCGCGAAGTTGCCAAAGCAACGGCTGCCCGGGGTTCCGCCGACTGACAGCCGGCCATAGCATTTTGCTGTCGACATCAGCTCCTCCGTCTCAAAGAATCCGGAGCTCTCACGCTCCTTCCGAACGCATAAAAAGGATTTCGTCCGTGTCAGCAACAGACACACAGTTTCAACCCGCATCAATGGCTGACCGAGCATCTGCGCAGGCCATCGGCTATCTGATGCAGCAGGGTATCGAAAACGCCGATTGCCTGTCGCTCGCAGCCGGTTTTGTGGATCCGGAAACACTTCCCGTGGATTTGGTCCGTCAGACCACTGCAGAACTGCTGGAGGGAATGGCTGGCCAATCAACGTTGCAGTACGGCACGACACCTGGCTCTGACAGTTTGCGTGAGGTATTTCGAGACTACCTTGCTGAACTCGAAGGTCACTCAGAGCAGCTGAAATTGCTTCCGCTCGATCGCATTGTGCTGACCACCGGATCGCAGCAATTGCTGCTGCTGGTGTCGCAGGCGCTGTTTAATCGCGGCGACATCTGCCTTGTAGCAGCCCCCACGTACTTCGTGTACCTGGGAGTTCTTGACGGAGTCGGGGCGAAAGCTATTCCCGTCAAGACAGACGAAAACGGAATGTGCCCGGAAGCGCTGGACGCTGAGCTGCAGCGATTGAGTGATGCAGGACAACTGCACAGAGTCAAACTGGTCTATGTGGTCAGCTACCACGACAATCCGGCCGGCATTTCCGTCAGCGCCGAGCGACGACCTCGACTGATGGACGTCGTTCGCAAATGGTCCGCCGATCAGCATCTGTTTCTGCTGGAAGATGCTGCCTACCGGGAGCTGCATTACGACGGTCCGGTGCTGCCGAGTATTTTCTCGTACGATCAGCAGAATGAAGATGATCGGCAGCAGGTGATCCTGTCGCAGACGTTTTCCAAGAGCTTTTCACCGGGGCTGCGAGTTGGAGTGGGAGTGTTGCCACAGCAGCTGGTTAAGCCTGTGTTTGATCTCAAGTGCAACGAAGACTTCGGGTCCGGACATCTCAGTCAGAACGTCGTGGCCAGCGTGCTGCAGTCCGGAGCATATCGTCAACACGTTTCGCAGTTGCAGCAGAGCTACAAAAGTAAACGCGACGCCATGCTGGCAGCTGCGGAAGAATTTTTCTCAGACATTCCGGGAGTCTCGTGGCTGCGTCCGAACGGCGGGTTGTATGTGTGGATGACGCTGCCGGAACACGTACCCACAGGCTTTGACAGTGAACTTTTTAAAAGAGCCACTCATGCAGACAAAGTCATGTACGTGCCAGGAGAGTTATGTTATCCGGCCGATTGGGATCAGCGGCCTGTCAATCAGATGCGTCTGAGTTACGGCGTGCTGGATAGCGAAGGAATCCGTGAAGGCATGAAGCGTCTTGCCTCCGCGGTACGAGCAGTGGTGTAACGCGTTGTGCCAGAAATACCGGAATATCAGCAACCGATTCGCCGACCGCCAGCGGATCTGCCGGTGTCCGGGCAGACGCCTGTGCCGTACGCCGAGCTGCATTGCCGAACGAACTATTCGTTCCTTGAAGGTGCATCTCACGCAGACGAATTGGTCGTCACTGCACAGAGTCTGGGTTATCGGGCACTGGCGATTACTGACCGCAACAGTCTGGCCGGTGTTGTTCGAGCACACGTCGCAGCCAGGAAAGCCGGCCTGAAGCTGCTGATCGGTGCTGAGATCGTTCCAACAGACGGGCCGGCGGTCGTGTTGCTGGCCACAGACCGAGCAGCCTATGGTCGGCTGTCACAGCTCATTACCGTCGGCCGCCGTCGTGCGCCTAAAGGGGAATGTCGCCTGAAGTTTGCCGACATTGTCGACCAGAACGAAGGGCTGCTGTGTTGCGTTCCCATGTCGACGGAAAGTCAGCAACGCTACGCTGGCACGTTTCAAGCTGACGTTAGAAGTGAAGTCGCCGAAGAGCAGTTGATTCGTTGCCAGGCAGTGTTTGGTGACCGCTGTTATGCGCTGGCAGAACTGCACCTTGCTGCGAACGACCTCGCAAAATTGCATCGCTGGATTGAAATCTGTGATCGACTGCAACTGCCTCTGGCCGTTGCGAATGACGTGCACTACCACGTGACTGAGCGACGACCGCTGCACGATGTCGTGACCGCAATTCGATGTAACGCGGCTCTGCAGTCGCTGGGACATGAACTGCACCCGAATGGCGAACGATTTCTAAAGCCGACTTCAGACCTGCTTCGTCTGTTCGATGATCACACTGAGCTGCTGCAGCGTACATGCGAAATTGCGGACCGCTGCGAGTTTTCGCTGGATGAGCTTCGATACGAGTACCCTGAAGAACTGGTTCCGGATGGAACGACATTGCCGGAGCACCTTGCCGCATTGACGTGGCAAGGCGCAGAAAAACGATACCCGAAGGGGGTCCCGGAGAAAGTGCTCAATCTGATCCGACACGAACTGTCGCTGATCGGCGAAATGAAGTACGAGGCGTACTTTCTGACTGTGTACGATCTGGTGCGATTTGCGAGGTCGCGCGGGATTTTGTGTCAGGGCCGCGGCAGCGCCGCAAACTCGGTCGTTTGTTTCTGCCTGGGTGTGACGTCCGTTGACCCGGACCGTATCGAGGTTCTGTTCGAACGTTTCATCAGCAAAGAACGCGATGAGGCCCCCGACATTGACGTTGATTTCGAACACGAACGTCGCGAAGAAGTGCTGCAGTATCTGTACGAACGTTACGGTCGTGAACGAGCCGGCATGACCGGTGTGGTGATCACTTATCGTCCACGCTCCGCCGTTCGAGATGTCGCGAAGACACTGGCGCTGTCGAATGATCGCATCGACAAGCTGGCGTCTCAGCTGGAACACGTCGATCAGTCAGAGCAAATGCCGGAACGTGTCCGTGAAGGTGGCATCGATCCGGAATCGCTGCTCGGTCGACGACTGATCAAACTGGTTACTACGCTGCTGGGTTTTCCACGGCACCTTTCGCAGCACGTGGGCGGCATGGTGATGTCGCGAGGCCCGTTAAGCGAGCTGGTTCCGATCGAAAACGCGGCTATGCCCGGACGGACGGTGATTCAGTGGGACAAGAATGACCTTGATGCTCTGGGGCTGCTGAAAGTCGATTGCCTGGCGCTGGGCATGCTTAGCTGCATCCGCCGATGTTTTGAAATGATCGAACTCCATCACCGCAGAAAACTGACGCTCGCAAACGTGCCGTCCGAGGACAGCGCTATCTATGACATGGTCAGCGCGGCGGATACTGTCGGAGTCTTCCAGATAGAAAGTCGTGCTCAGATGAGCATGCTGCCACGGCTGAAACCACATTGTTTCTACGATCTGGTCATCGAAGTCGCGATCGTTCGGCCCGGACCAATCCAGGGAGACATGGTTCACCCATATTTGCGGCGACGCAACGGCGAGGAACCCGTCGAGTACCCGAATAAGGCTCTTCGTTCCGTGCTGCACAAGACACTGGGCGTGCCTATCTTTCAGGAGCAGGCGATGCGACTGGCCATTGTCGCGGCCGGATTCACGCCGGGCGAAGCCGACCAGTTGCGACGAGCCATGGGAGCGTGGCGGAAGACAGGAGTCATTGAGCAGTTTCGACGCAAGCTAGTGGATGGCATGCTGTCCAATGATTACGACAGAGATTTTGCTGAACGCATCTTCAAACAGATCAGCGGTTTCGGGGAGTACGGATTTCCGGAATCACACGCTGCCAGCTTCGCGCTGCTGGTTTATGTGTCGGCATGGCTGAAGCGCTATCACCCGGCCGTGTTCGCGGCTGCTTTGATCAACAGCCAGCCGATGGGTTTCTACGCGCCCGCTCAGCTGGTGCGCGATGCTCGTGAGCACGGCGTCCACGTCAGTCCGGTGGATGTAAATTCCAGTGACTGGGACTGCACGCTGGAGCCGCTGGACGATGCGGCCACTGATGAAGACACAGCCTCGACCGAGCATGTACTGCTGGACCACCACGACGAAAACCACAGTCTGCGACTTGGCTTTCGTCTGCTGCGAGGTTTCTCACAGGAGCACGCCATCGTTATTGAAGACGCAAGGCGCAGCGGCGGAGCCTTCTCTTCCTTCGACGACTTTTCCAGACGCACGGCACTCGGACGTACGGCGCTGCAGCAGTTGGCGCGAGCAGACGCGTTTTCCGCTCTCGATATCAATCGACGTGATGCTTTGTGGAAGTCGCTGCCGGCGCAGCAGGCGATGCCGCTGTTCAAAGATCTGAAAGGCCCGATGGCTGACGAAGCAGATCCAGACCTGCCGACGATGTCAGACCAGGACAATGTGGTTCAGGACTACGCGACCGCCGGATTGTCACTGAAGCAACATCCCGTTTCGTTTTTGCGTGAACAGCTGGCTCAACTGCGAGCAATCTCAGCTGCCGGTCTTGCGGAACACACTCCCGACCGCCGAGTGAAAGTTGCGGGACTAGTGCTGATGCGGCAGCGGCCGCAAACGGCAGCAGGCATTACATTTATGACGCTGGAGGATGAAACGGGTATTGCAAACCTGGTGATCTATCCCAATGTGTGGCAGCGTTTTCGTCAGACGGCCCGTTTCGCAACGGTCCTGATGGCTTCCGGACGATTGCAGCGGGAGGGCGATGTGATTCATGTCGTGTGTGATCGACTGGACGATGTGTCCGAAATGCTGCAACGGCTTGAATCGCGATCACGGGATTTTCGCTGAATCGCGCAAATCTGAAAAAACCGCCGGATGGTCGGTCTCGAAAATCGTTTTGAAGCCTGAGTCGTCCGCGACCTCGTGGCCGAACCATTCGATTCCGTCAATTCGCGGGAGTTCAGTGTCATGTCGCATCGCTTTCTCACCGGTTTCCTGTTTGCCATCGCGACGACCGTCGTAGTTCCGCAAAGTGCCCACAGCACCGAGCCCGGACGCCGCAGGGCTACCACCTTTCGACCAATCACGCAGCCGAGGCTCGACCCGGACGCCCGGAAAGTCAAATTATTTGACGGCATGGACGAGGGTGAGTTCGCAACCAAGGTTATCGCCACGGGGCCACAAGGTGGGAAACTACTGATCACCAATACAACAGAAAAGCCACTGACCGTAGAACTTCCCACTGCATTCGTGGCCGTGCCTGTGTTGAAAAAAATTCAGCCGGGGGGCAACGGTCCGGGTGGTGGCAACAACCTTTTTGGAGGTCAGCCGTCTCAGCAACCGCAGGGTGGCCAGCAGGCGGTGGGTGGCGGTGCCCCGCAGCCGAACGGACCAGGCGGCAACCAGAATCTTTTTGGTAACGGAAATGGCAATGGGAACGGAAATCCCGGCGGTGGCGGACCTGGGTTCTTCTCCATTCCGCCGGAAGCAACTGTCGCAGTGTCGTACGTATCCGCGTGCCTGAATCACGGAAAACCAGATCCCTCGCCTCGAGCCAATTACAAGCTGATGAAGGTTGACGAGTACACAAAGGATCCCGTACTGCAGGAACTGATCGCACTGGTGGGAACTGGCACGCTTGACCACAAGGCAGCCCAGGCGGCCGTGTGGAATCGCACTGATCACATGACCTGGCAGGAACTTGCCGCCAAGTTCTCGTATAGCGTCATCGGCAAGGTGCGGTATTTCCAGAGCAGCGAGCTGAAATTGGCCAAAGAAGTGTCGTCACGAGCGGTGAGACTGGCTGGCCACCGGGAACGAAACTCGCTGACTGACACGGTCGTAACTGTTGTCGAACGCAGGTAAGCACAAAGATTCAATCCACACATCGACCTCGGTTCGGCTTAGATGCACTAAGTCGTGCTTCCGCACGCACCGGGACTTCGTCGGCGTTTTCGCCAGGCAAAGGCAAGTAGTCCAGCCATCAGCAGGACGCCGGTTGTGGGTTCAGGCACTGACGCGGCAGAAATGGTGATTAGTCCGACATTAGACGTGACGTCCAGAATTTCGTTGTTTGAACCATCAACAAATGTTGAATCAACGAGTGTCAGATTAAAGGTGTGCCCCACAGCCGTGTTGGGATCAGTTCCACCTGGCAGAAAATGCAGGACGTCAACTGTTGCCAACAGCTTGCCCGAGGTGTCCAGTGTCACGAAACTTCCGGACGCGAATGGTCAGATCACCGCCGGTGAGCGTGTCCAGGGGCAGAGGCATAGATAACGTAGAAGTAGATACAGTCGTGATCGTCGAGGAGTTTAAAATGGCTTCACTGTTACCCCGTACCATCCGGCAAATCGGAAACGATGCTCGGCGTGCCGTCAGGTTCGAAAGCAAACATGACGTCGTCGTCGTTGTTGTGTGCGATCACACGCCTGTTGACGGGGTCAAACGTAATTTCGCTGACGCTGTTAATGCCAGTTATCCCAGGTCCCAACTCCGTCATCTGACCAGTCAGACGGTCGATCTCAAGAAGATACTTCGGATCAGCAGGGCTGCTGTTAAGGCGACCTACGCCATAGATGCGATCATCCACCGGATCGTACGCCAGTCCGAGCACCAGTTGTCCCCCGGCGTCACCGACAAGCGTCAGCGTACCGTCCGTTCTGTTCACCTTGTAGAGACGGTCGTTATTGTAAACATGGATGCCATAGATGTCGCCGGAATTCGTCCTGATGAGCCCCTGCAGGCCAGGGGACAATGCCGCTCCGATACGACTGACATTTCCCGTCAAGGCATCGATCTCAACGTAATTCATTTGTCCGCCGGACCCGACGATGTAGGCCGTACCCAAATAAACTCCTGGATCGTTACCCTCTGTTGTCAGAATATGATCAGTGGGCAAATGCTGTCGGACAGTATGAATATCCGGCGTCAGGTTCAGAAAGGCATAGGAGCCGTCAGACCCGGTGAGCCGTGTTTCTTCTCCGGAATCCAGAACGCCGTTTTCATTGGCATCCAGGTAGATCGTCACACCGGGAAGTCCAGGTTCACCCGCGTCCTGTACGCCGTTGCCGTTGGTGTCCTCAAATTCGATGCCGCTAATCACGACGGCTAACGATGGAGCATCGTAACTTCCGAACGAAACGAACGTGGGGGCGACCGGTCCGGCCGGTGAATTCGCTCCTGCGGGAAGAGGCGTATCGAGAGTTGTATTCGTCAGGTAGACGCCGTTGGATTGAGTACCGAAGGCAACACGCCCGTCAGCGGCGACATCGATATCAATGATGCCATAGTTCGAAATCAGACGTTCCATAACGAACAATCGTACCGGATACGTTGCCCGCGTAAATGCGTCCGTCGCTGTCTGCAGCCACAGACACGTACCGAGCGTTCAGTTGGACAGTCGAAATTTTCTGCAGGGTGGTGATATCAAAAACATCCACCCGAGACCCCGAAGCACTATAAGCGTTCAGCGCGTAAAGCAGTCCATCCAGTCCGACGTTGACGTCAACGTACGTGGATACTCCTGATTCAAAACGAAGCGAATCTCCTGTTGTCGTATCGAAGCGAATGAGTCCACCCGCATTACTCGATCCTGTGTCGGAAACGAAGACATAATTTTCGTACGCAGCAGCGCCGCCACCTTCCACAATGTCTGTTGTGTTCCACTCAGAATGAGCGTCGTGCGTGTACGTGGTGAAACTGGTGGCCGGATCCAGTGTGCTCAAGTACGGCGCAACTGAGCCGTTGTAGACATGCACCGTTCCGTCCGCAGCAATTGTCACATCACGGGCCACATTTGTTGCATCACGACCACCGGGATACGGAATCACTGACGATTGAACAATCTGGCGATCGGCGTTGAATTCAAACAGCGCATCATTCTGAGTCACCAGCAGATTCGCGGTATTGACGGCACTAGCCGTATATTCGACCGCACCGATATCGCGGAATGATCCCTGTGGCCGCGACACACCTCGCTGGTCCGTGGCCAGCACGTAATTTGTAGCAAAATTAACACCGTCAATTGCGGGGCTGTCCGGATAGGGATTGTGTGTCAGCGTGGTACCACCGTTGTCGGCCAGCGGGGCCAGTCGCGGATCAAGAAGTTCGGCCGCGGTGCCTGACAAGTCAAAAGTCAGACTGACCCCCGTGCTGCCCGCAATGTCACCAACGAGATTGCCGCTGCCGAAATCACCTCGAATGTCCTGCGAAAGTGTGCCTCCCGCGGAATTGGCCGTGTTACCCGCGAAGGTCGAGTTGGCTCCGCGCAGGTAGATTGAACTTTGCTCGTTATAGACGCCACCGCCTTCTCGCCCTGCACTGTTGAGTGTGACCGTGGAGTTGACCAGTTGAACGTCAACGGCCGTTACGTCAACAAAGATGGCGCCGCCATCGTCGCCAGCTGTGTTCCCGGTGAATGTCGAGTTTTCAATCAGGGCAGTTTTCAGGCGAGCCCCTCCTCCGCCTACGGCGACACTTGAGCTTGCCGTTGCGGTTGCCGTGTTATTTGAAAACGTCGATTGGCGAACGGTCAACGCTGCGGTTGCACTCTGGTCCTGCGAGATTCCGCCTCCGTCGACGGTTGTTCGTTCAACAAGCAGGGAACCGGAGCTGTGGTGAGAAATCCCTCCTCCCGCGCCAAATGTCGTTTCGTTGTTCTGAATCAGACTGTCCTGGATCACATTTCCTGTCGCAGAAGTGGCGATCAAGATTCCGCCACCGTCAGACACGTCACTGAAGGTTGCCAGATTGCCGGTCACGGTTGTTCGTTCAAGCTGTGCCCGGCCTGTCCCGCCCACGTAAATCCCCGCGCTTCCCGCTGCTACGTTGTTCTTCACAACGAAGTCCTGGATCGTAATCACTGCAGCCGGCTTTGATGTCGATGCGAAGATTCCTCCTGCCGCAGCATCCACTGCGCCGTTTCCGTCGACGGTAACATTACTGATCGTCGCGTTGGACACAGCGTCAAAATGAATGCCGTACAGATCGTTGCCACTGAACAGACCGCCGGTAACGCTCAGGGTCGGGGAACCACCGCGAACGGAACTGCCATGTTCCACGTTGTCGCTGGCGGTCAGATTCACCAGGTCAATGGTGCCTGAAAGATTCGTTGCCACCAGCCCGGAATGGCATTGTTCGAAACGGTGGTGTTTCTTACGACGACCGCTGTTGCTCTGTCGATGACAGCCCCGCTCTGAGCATGGTTGTCAAACTGATTGTCTTCGACCAGCACCTGGCCCACGTCTGACATCCAGATCCCGACTGTGTCAGAATTCATCTGACTGTTGCGAATGGTCACGTCGCCGGTACGTATCAGAAATACACCAGCCGCCGTCAGGCCATTGGCAACCACGTTGTCGACAACCACAGCTCCCGCTCCGTCATGGGCGTAGATTCCACGACCACCATTTGTGATCGATAGATCTTCGATCGTGACGGAATTGGCGGGAGTAATCGAAAAGACATGCCCACCAGTGCCGGCGACGGTGACATCGGCCGCCACGCCCGACGTCCCCTGGATGATCAGGTCACCCGAAGTATCGTTGATGACCGGGCTTTCACTGTACACTCTTGGATGAATCAACAGCGAATCTGCACCAGAGCTGGCTGCTGCGGCTGAGACACCTGCGGCAATACTGTTAAAGGGAGTCCCGGACGTACCATCTCCACCAGCCGCGGCGCCGGCATCAACGTGGAACGCTGCCAGAAGCAGTCTCGATTCCTGTTTCTCAGTGACAAGTACGTGTTTCGCCGCCCAACAGACTAAGCCGGAAAAGCAACCTACGCGAAGTGCATACTGAATAAGTGTACAGGCGTATGCAAGTGAGAATTCATGCAACGGTTCTTTCGCAATATGTTGGCTAGCCACCATATTACCAGCGCGGGCGGGCAACCGGTGGCCAGAACAGTCACGTCAGTGCAGGTGGCTGTCGGCAGGTGCAGAACTGCAGGGATTACTGACCCATGTCCCCAATAGACGCTACTCGATTACACCAGGGGGAGAATTCGTGGGGCAAAACGACATGCACTCGATTGTCAGCAAAGAGGAGACGGACGACACTTTCCGGCACTTGAACAGGGTTAAATGCAGCGTTTCTGTTTAGATTTATTTTTCCGGCGCCCGAAGGCGTGTGCTGTCCAGTTGGTGTGATCCGGATCACCGAGACAACGGGGCCGGGGTAATTACCACGATTCATGGTGTCTGCCACAGCAGTTTATTTCTTCAGAAAGGTGATCGGTCGCTGAGGATCGGTTGTCATAAAATGGAGTGTGCCCTGAGGGCGAACGCTGGCGATCAGCGAACGCTTAGTGGAGCAGCGGAAGGTACGAACCCTGAGGGGGATCGCTGCTGGATTCCTGAATTGACGGACTGCAGGTGAAGAGCCCGATTCGCGAACGTGAGCTGAAATCACCAAATGTCGCAGGCGCACGTGGAAAAGAGCGTTTCCTTAATCTGGTGCCGCCGTCGGGATGAAATGCTCCCGTTTGTGGGAAAGGATGCGGGCGGTTACTCGTCTCTTTGACTGAGAATGCCACCGCGGTAGACTCTCGCCGCCCCGCGAAATCCTGTGCTTTAGCAAGTTGGGAAAGCGGTCGCGAGGACTTTCGGAGTTGCCCACATGGTTGAAGACTCTGCCTCCCGACGCCGCCGACGCACCGCCGCTATGGCTCAGGCCTATCGCGATTCTCATGAGATCATGTCGGCTGTAATGTCGATCGCGATCTTCGCGGGAGGTGGGTACTGGTTGGATACGAGGTACGGTTGGAAACCGGCTTTGACAATCTGTGGCGCCTGTCTTGGTTGTGTCATGGCAGTGTTCTCACTTCGCAGATTGTTGGTACGACTGGATAAGCAGTCGAAGAGTCGCCGGGATCTTCAAGCCGACAACAGGGAAACTCATCAGGAGTGACCGGACAACAGAAAGGGAGTGCTCTTCCGTCTGCCATTCTGCTGACAGTGGTGATCGCCGCTGTCTGGGCAGCGTGTTTCTGGCCGGCAAGAGCTCTTCGAAGCGACGGCGTCCTGTGGATGTCAATCGCTGCGATCTGTTGTCTTATTCCCGGTTGGATTGTTGTGTTTCTGTCAGGCCTCGCTATCTTTTCAAACGAACTGACAGTGATGCTGGTTCAGACGATGGTGCGATTGATGTCGGTATCAGTCGTTGCGATCGTGGTTAAGAAGACTCGGCCGGAACTGGGATTCGCTGGGTTCTACGGGTGGCTGGTTGGTTTTTACCTGCTGGCTCTTCTTACGGAAGTATGGCTGATGTCTCGTCATCGAAGCAGCAGTCAGCCATCGGCATACACATCGGATGCTGATAAAGGTCACGGTTCAGAGTAGGCCGTCATCAGGAAGTGGATCGCGTTTCAATGCAGAGCGGCGAACACGAAGTTGATCATTTTCACCACGTCCGCGACGCGGCGGGTTTCGACATTCCGGGAGGAATGGCGGATGCTCACGGCCACGGTACGCTGGACATTCATCTGCCTGAAATTCTTGGTCTGCCCATCACCAAGTTCATGGTGCTGCAGGTTGTGGCCGCGGTCTTCGTATTTGTCGTGTTTCACGGACTGGCGAAACGAATTCAGAGCGGTGAACCGGCCAAGGGGCGATTCTGGAACTTCTGGGAAGCCATCGCGCTGTTTATACGTGATGAAGTCGTTCGCCCCACGATTGGGGATCATCACCACGACGAGGGCGGTCACGACGATCATGGTCATCATCACAGTGGGCACGCAGCGGACCAGTATCTGCCGTTCATCTGGAGTTGTTTCTTTTACATACTAATCTGCAATCTTTTGGGTGCAGTTCCGTGGCTGGGATCAGCAACGGGCAATATTAATGTTACCGGAGTCTTGGCAGTCTGTGCCTTTGTGGCAACTGTTGTGTTTGGGTTTCGCGCGATGGGTCCGGGCGGATTCTTTGGGAATATGGAGCCTGATACAGGCGTGCCTGGCGCGTTTGGGCTGCTGTTGTCCAAAGGTATCTTCGGAATCGAAGTATTTGGGTTCTTTATTAAGCATGGTGTGTTGGCAGTTCGGCTTTTTGCCAACATCATGGGCGGCCATACCGTTGTTGCTGTGATTCTCGGTTTCATTGCTCAGGCTGCTCACAGCAGTCTGCCGTTATGGGGCCTTGTGACTTTTGGAAGTATTGTGGGGCAGGTCTTTATCGGGCTGCTGGAGCTTTTTGTTTCGTTCCTGCAGGCTTATGTGTTTGCGTTTCTGGCAACCATCTTTATTGCTGGTGCTGTTCACGAACATTAGAAACCTGCGGAACTTAAGTATGTCAGTTTCTGAGGCTGTTTGGTCTCAGTGGTGTTGAATAAGAGTTTGGTCGTTCACCGCGTGCGGCCAGTGTTTCAGACAAACCGTTTCCTGGCGAAGCATTGTTCGAAGAGGAGTTTCTCGTGAGTCAGTTTGTAAAAATGATCTGTCTTGTAGCCGCAGCGTTTGTTGCGACTGCCGTGCCTGCAATGGCACAGGATGGCGGCACTTCAATCAGCTTTTCCGGCGCTTTTGGTGCCGGAGTCGTTCTGCTTGGTGCTGGCCTGGGTATTGGCAAGATTGGTGCGGCCGCCGTGGAGAGCATGGCCCGACAGCCTGAAGTTGCCGGTGACATTCGTGGTGCGATGATTGTTGCAGCCGCTCTGGTTGAAGGTGCAACGTTCTTTGCATTGATCGTATGTATGATTTCCTAGTCTGAATACTCTGTCATTCAGGCTTCGCGACGTTTGCTTTCCTTGTTTCTTGTGGTTTGTGTGATGCTACGACAAGTTGCTTATCGACTTATTCCGGTGTTCTTTCTGGCAGTGTGCTGTACGTGCGCTGTTTCTTCGGCATCCGCTCAGGACGCTGAAAAGGGAGAAGTTGCGGAGGCAGATCATGGTCACGACAATGAAGCGGCTAGTGATAGTCATGGTGACGAGCACGCTGAAAGCGGAGTGCCGATTGGTTTCCAGGCCGACCTTGCTCTCTGGTCTTTGATCGTATTTGTTCTGTTTCTGTTTGTCCTGAAGGCCGTCGCATGGGGTCCCATGATTGAAGGCCTGGACAAACGAGAAGCCGGTATCCGTGCATCCATTGCAGATGCCGAAGAAAGTCAGCGTAAGTCGCAGGCCCTGCTTGCGGAATATGAGGACAAGCTTCGCGGAGCAGAACAAACCGTTGCCGATATGGTGGCGGAAGCGAAGCGTGATGCCGAACGCACCAGTCAGGATATTGTGGCGAAGGCTCAGGCAGACGTGGAATCGATGCGTGATCGGGCGAAGGAAGATATTGCTCGAGCTAAAGATGGAGCTCTGGCCGAAGTCTTCAGCACGGTTAACGGTCAGGTCGCTCTGGCGACTGAGCACGTTCTGGGTCGGGCGTTAAATGACGGAGATCAGGAACGACTGATCCAGGAAGCTCTGTCGGAAATTTCCGGCTGACTTTCGGGTGAGTTAAGGCCGAATGCCGTCGTCCGACGGGCTTCGGAACACGGCTGACATTGGGCCTCCGCAAAACGGTTGGCCAGCGTGTAGATTTTGAGGTAGCTATGTCCGAACAGTTAAAAACTCGACCCGACCACGTACTGGAAGATCCCGGTGCGCAGGCCGTCGCGAGTCTTTATGCTCGGTCCTATCTCAGTGCTGCGACAGCAAACGGCGTTGCTGACGCAGACGAAGAACTGACTTCGTTTGTGGATGACGTGCTGGCCGGAAACGCGGAATTCCGCAGCGTGCTGGTGTCCGATTCTGTGAGCCGCGATGACAAGCTCGGTATGATTGAGCGAAGTCTGGCACCACTGTGTTCTGAGTTTTTCGCGAACTTTCTAAAGGTGCTGGTGCGGCACGGTCGCATTGGACTGGTCGAACAAATTCGCGAAGTGGTGATTGAAGTTCAGGAGGAACTGGCGGGGCAGCAGCGGGTGCAGATTCGTTCTGCGAAACCTTTGTCTGATAGTTCCCGTGGTCAAATTACGGAACAGCTGAAAAGCAAACTTGGATTCGATCCGATTCTTCGTGAGTCGATCGACGAATCTTTGATCGGCGGCCTTGTAATTCAGGTCGGTGACACTGTTTACGACTCATCTCTGCGAACCCGCATCAAAACTTTGGCGGGTCGTTTGACGGAGAGAACATTAAATGAAATTCAAAGCGGACGAGATCGCTTCAGTCATCCAGACGGAGATTGAAGACTT
>JAQWLN010000083.1 GCA_029247265.1 Fuerstiella sp. | reverse complement strand
TTTCGCGATGCGGCTCGTGACTTTGTTTCTCACTGCGTTAGCGTTTTGCGATCGCTGAAGGCGACTTGTGTAACTGACCGTCTTTCATGATGACGGTCAGCTTGTCACGATCCAGCAGGATCAGCGGATCGTCCAGAGGATCTCCATCAACAAGCAGCAGGTCGGCCAAAGCGCCTTCTCGAATCACACCGAGTCCCCCCGGGAGATCCATGGCGTCGCCGCCATATCTGGTCATCGTCTGGATGGCCTCCATCGGTGAATAACCAAGATGACGAACAAAATGGTCAATGTCTCGGGCATTCTGTCCGTGTGGCGTGACGAAAAATCCATAGTCGCCACCTTCCAGAATGCGGACTCCCCGTTTCTTCAGCTCCTTCACAACCTCCACTGCACCGGCCAGTTCTTCACGAAAACCGAATTCCAGAACCTGCTCTTCAGTAAACCACTCAGACCCTTCATACGCTGCGACCGCGGTAAAACCGATGTTGGGGCTGATGAAGACGTGATCTTTGTGCTGTTCGAGCAATTCGATGGCTTCTTCGTCAGCAAAATTGGCGTGGTAAATCACCTTCACACCGTGCCGCACACACAGCTTCACAGATTCAGCGCTGCGCGCATGAGCACTCATCCGTTTGCCGTGCGCGTGGACGACGTCCGCTGCCGCGGCTAATTCTGATTCACTCATGACTGTGGCTTCGGCCCCGGCGTGCGGAACAAAACTGTCACCGGACACAACCAGCTTGATGATGTCAACGCCTTCACGAATCAGTTCGCGAGTCAGTCGGCGATAGGCTTCGGGACCGTCTGCGACAATGGCCATGGATTCGGTGTGTGGCATATGTAACGTTCGCATGTCGCCCAGGCCTCCAGTCACCGTAAGCCACGGACTGGCCGCCAGCAGGCGGGGACCGGGAATGCGTCCGGCGTTGATTTCGTTGCGGATGACGACATCCAGTCTTGGCTTTGCGGATGCCGCGCTGATGCAGCTGGTGATCCCGTGATCGAGATACAATCGAGCGTTGTGGACAGCGATGAGCGTATTTTCTTCCGGCGGGATCGCGCCGAGCTTCGCAAGGTCGTCCACATTGTCGATGGTCAGGTGTGCGTGAGATTCAATCAGGCCGGGCATCAGGGTCAGAGTTCCGCCACTGTCGATGACCTGAGCCTCCGCACCATCTGAACCACTGGCGGCAGACACGGTTTCCGGCCGCTCCGTGATCCGCCGAATTCGGCCGCTGTCGATCAGTACATTTCCAGCAAACGGGGGAGATCCCAGACAGTCGAGTACACGAACGTTGGCAAACAGGGTCGTGTTCATATCAATCGATGCTCCTTCTCTCGTGCTGGACGTGCTCTGTCTCACACAACCAGGCATGGGGAAATGACGCTCAGGCCTGGCAGCCAGAGACGATCAGAAAAGCAAAACGCGTGCGGTATCTGAATGCGGTGAATCGTAAACAGGACGACATGCGTGTCACAGTGAGTGCCCATCGCCGAAATTCCGCAAACGGCGCCAATCGCTGTTTCCGTCATCGCATGCATCGCATGTTACGGCGAGCCGGAAGGGGTTCTGCGGATTACCCAGTCTCCGTAGTCGATACAACGGCAGAAAAGTCCATCCTGTGTTACGCCACGATCGCAAAACAGAGTGACACGCGACGATATTGTGGCACGTTCGACCGATTGAACACTGCACAGATGGGACAACTGAACCACTTGTGTCAGGAATCGGAAAATTCTGCAGGGGGCAGCCTTTGCGAGTGTTTCGGGGGAGATTTTGCCGACATTTAGAGTGTTGACTTCTTCATTGCCAGGACGAATGGTGCTGGTCCCCACAAACAATGTCAGCACTGGCGCCTATTGGCACGGAAAGTACTGTTGATCGATGGCTCGCACACCGGCATCCAGAAAACGCAAAGCAAAGTCGCGGACGATCCGTCAGCGACTTGTGCTCTGGATGTTCCGGCCTACCCGGCTCGTGCTCGCTGCCTTACTTGCGCTTTCGTGGCTGTTCTGGCCACAGTTCGCTCGGCAGCTGCCTCAACTGGAAACCAGAGAAGAATATCGCATCGGCCCCGAACACGTGACGATCACACCTCCACCCCACTGGGTGCCCCCCGATCTTGTGGGACAGGTCTTTGCGCGGGCCGGGTTTGATGAGTCTCTGTCGTTACTGGACCCTGCACTGAGTGAAAAAATTGCCCTGGCATTTTATACGCATCCGTGGATTGAAGGACTCAAACAGGTTCGCAAATCGTATCCTTCCCGTGTTCACGTCGAAGTCGTATACCGCGAACCGGTCGCCATGGTGGAGGTTGTCGGCGGTGGCTACTACCCGATCGACCGACACGGTTATCTGCTGCCGAACAGCGACTTCAGTGCTGCGGACATTGGTCGATACCCCATCATCAAAGACGTCACGAGTGTGCCGCTGGGAAATCTTGGCGAATCGTGGGGAGACCCGGCTGTCACAGGTGCGGCGCAGTTGTCTGCGGTCCTGACACGCCATAATGAGTCGGGGCAGTCGTGGTGGACAGCACTGGGCCTTGAGACAATCCATGCACCACGCCGACTCGCAATGGACGACGAAGTCGATGACCTGCAGTTCCGAATCGGGACCAGCGGCGGATCTCAGATCCTCTGGGGCCGCGCCCCGGCGACTCGTCACCCGGGCGAATTGACCGTGGCCAAGAAATTGAAACGAATGGCAGAGTATCACCACATCAATGGATTCGACGACGCCCTCGAACCGTTCGTGCTCGACATTCGTCCGTGGCGGGGCACGAAACGCAGCTTGCTGGCGGCAGAGCCAGATCACTCGACCCGGCAGTAATTGAGGTGCTCCGCAAACGCATCAGATGGTCTGGCGCTATTCGCTTTGCAGCGATGCGTTCTTACATCATGATCGAGAAGTAGTTCTCGACTGCGCAATCGATCGCCTCGTTCGTTATCTCCAGCGGCTTCTGATGGAAGTTGCAGAAGTTCTGTACCTGCAGCAGCAGGTCACGAGGTTGACAGAGGCGAAACGGTCGACCAGTCTCCTGATAATGTGTCTCAATGAGATACTCGACGCACTCGGGTTTTTTCCTCGAAGTTCAAGACCCGGCTCATGATGCCGAAGAGTTCACGAAACTCGTCGACCGACGGATCCGGGACTTCAATCTTGTAGGGAATTCGTCGCAGGAACGCTCCGTCCACAAGATCCTTCGGTTCCAGGTTGGTGCTGAAGATGATCAGCTGGTCAAACGGCACCTGAATTTTCTTGCCGCTGGGCAGGTTCATGAAGTCGTATCGTTTTTCGAGGGGCACGATCCAACGGTTCAGAAGAACGTCAACGGGCATTGTCTGACGTCCAAAGTCATCGATCACCAGGGTGCCGCAATTGCTCTTTAGTTGCAGCGGAGATTCGCAGATCCTCGAGACCTCGTTCTTGGTGATTTCCAGCTCGCTCATAGTGAGCTCACCGCCGGCGATCACCGTGGGGCGTTTGACTCGCACCCACCGTCGGTCGATCTGCTGAGAATCCAGCAGGCCCGCGGCAGACTGATCTTCCACAACTTCATGGACACGAGGGTCAAACAGGCGGATGATCTCGCCTTCGATGTACAAAGCCCGAGGCAGCCAAATGCTGCTGCCAAAAGCGTCCGTGACGCGCTCGGCAATGCTGGTCTTACCGTTGCCCGGTTCTCCAAACAGGAACATGCCACGGCCTGAATTGACGGCTGGCCCCAGCCGATTCAGCATTTCCTGATTGATAATCAAGCCGTCGAATGCCTTCATCAAATCGTCGGATGTCACGATCTGCCCCGCGATAGACTGTGACGAGACAGAATTGATGTAGTCCTGAAGCGAAACTGGCGCTGCGCCAAAGTATGTGCATTCCTCGTGGTACCGTTTCCCTCGGTCACGTCCGACTTCCGTGACCATGTATTCCGAGTCGCCCGTGTTCGTGGTGCCTGCCAGATCGATCTGCTTGTCTGATCGAAGTTGCTTCAGGATCGGTTCAATGACCTTGAACGGAAGTTTCATTTGCGAGGCAATTCCGCGGCTGGTCACCAGGCCCACCTGAAACAGGTATTTCATGATCAGGCGTTCGATGAGCGAGGCAGAGATGCCACTTTCACGAATGGTTTGCGGCTGACGCGGCGTGAACGGCTGCCCGGGCGTGACCTGTGGTCGATGTCGCACAACCGGGCCGTCATCCGTGTCGTCGTCGTCCTCACCACGAGGAGCCGAGGTGCCCAGCAACTGGTTGACGCGGTCAAACAGGTCATCAAGACCGTTCTGAGATTGGGGATCTTCTGCAGAAGTAGCCACGCGTGTCTTTCCTTTATCGCTTCGTGTGCCGAGCATTGCGCTGTCTACGCACCAATCGTGCGGACCGGTCACAGCACACCCCTTTATCATCTACGTCGCTCAATACCGATCGTCAAACGGTTCGATAACGATTGATCGATGTGAATGTGGTCTGCATTGGCAAAGTGACTGCAGATTCCTGTTGTGCGGTTGTTTCTCAACGGACTATCGCAAATGATGCGACCGGCCCAATCATTTTCTGAGGCATAACAGGTCTTTCCGTTAGCCCCGTCATCGCTCTGAAAACGAATTGAGGTAAACGCGTTGGGCGTCACGTTGAATCCAGCCAGCCTGGACAAAAGACAACACTACTGGGTCTATTTTCGGCAACGCCGGGCTGACCTGTTCCACATTGTTTGAAAGGCTTAATTGTATGAAATTCGCGATTTGTCAGGAGTTGTTTGAGGACACCAGCTGGGCGGAGCAGTGCCGCATCATTGCCGACGTGGGATACACGGGCATTGAAGTCGCCCCCTTCAGTATTTCCGACGACCTGGCCCACATTTCTGCAGCCACACTGTCTGAGATGAAGAACACGGCCAGTGACCATGGGCTGGAAATCATCGGGTTGCACTGGCTGCTGGCGAAGACGAATGGCCTGTATCTGACCTCACCGAACGTCGATGTCCGCGCGGCTACCGTCGAATACCTGAAACTGCTGGCTGATACATGTGCAGCTCTGGGGGGACGTGTTCTGGTGTTTGGATCACCTCAACAACGAAACCTGCTGCCTGGCGTCACAACTGAGCAGGCCATGGACTTCGCCGCGGACGTTTTTCGGGCGGCCATGCCGACATTTCAGGAACGCGATGTCGTTCTGTGCATGGAGCCGCTGACAACAAAGGAAACGGACTTTGTCAACACGTGCGCCGACGCCGTTTCACTAATGCAGATGGTTGATTCGCCGTCGTTCATTTTACATCAGGACGTGAAAGCGATGCTGGGGGCGGAGTCTGATTCAGTACCGGAACTGATCCACCGCCACAGCGACATCTGCGGTCACTTTCATGTGAACGACACGAATCTGCTCGGCCCCGGAATGGGCGAAACAGACTACCACCCGATTCTCAAAGCGCTGCTTGATGTCTCTTATCAAGGCTGGGTTTCGGTTGAAGTGTTCGATTACAGCCCTGGCGCAGAGAAAATTGCAAAAAAAAGTATGGACTATCTGCAACAGGTTTTAGGTGACCTTTCGGCTTCCTGAGACACCGTTCGTGAGCGCAACGAGTCGCGAAATTTTGATCATTCAACTACGTGCTGTTGCGCTCACAAAAACACGGGCGCAACAGTCGTGTCGAGTCATAATTTATCGCATGCACACTTGCGAAGTTTTAAAAACGCCTGTGTTTTTTGGGACGAAACGACCATCGGTTCCATCCTGCGTTTGTCGCGACCAGTGTTGATGCGAGTGTTCTGAATTGTCGTGAGCATGACGTTCAGGCAACGCACAGCGAACACACATGAGTGCGACTGGTGTCGCTGCGACGATGAATTCTCGTCAACATCAGATGTGGCTTAATCTCAAAAAACTTATCAATCAACACCTCTGACCGTGCATAACAGTCTTGCACATTCTGGAACATTAAATACGATTCCGCCCGAACGTTGACAGCAGATTCTGTTGTGTTGCATTGAAGCGTCGTGGCGAAGGATATTGCCCAACAGCAGACTTCGAAACGGTCCTCGGCATGAAAGGAATCTGCGTCGCCATAGCCTTGGTGGCGTGGTGATTTGTTTCTTGACTTCTGGTTGATCTTGCCCAATGGTTTTTTGAAGCCCGGTGACTGCGGCAGGATGGCCATCCGTTGATCTTGTTTAAGGAGGAATTCGTGGCCAAGAAAAAAGTAGCTAAGAAGAAGACAGCTAAGAAAGCTGCTCCGAAAAGGAAGGCTGCCAAGAAGAAGGTTGCCAAGAAGAAGGTTGCCAAGAAGAAGGTTGCCAAGAAGAAGGCCGCTAAGAAGAAGAAGGCCGCTCCTAAGAAGAAGGCTGCCAAGAAGAAGGTCGCTAAGAAGAAGGTCGCCAAGAAGAAGGCTGCCAAGAAGAAGAAGGCCGCTCCTAAGAAGAAGGCTGCTAAGAAGAAGAAGAAAAGATAAGTTCGTTGAACTTACTTTTAGAATTAAGCGGCTGATGGTCATTCGACTGTCAGCCGTTTTTTTTGCGCTGCCACGGTGACTACTACCTAATCCCTATTCTCTTAACGGGCGTTTACCAATGACGCCCCTGTCCTCATGGTGTCTCGGAGATCTGAGCCGGGAAATTATGGCCTCAAAAAAAACAGCCGTTAACGGTTTTTTCGAAATCCAGGCTGGCTTGATCGTGATTAACACCACATCCTGGGGGGATGAAATACTGTTGGCTATTTGCAGATTATCCGGGGTTTCCTGAATGTTGACGTAGCGTGTCAACTTTTCTAAAAGCGGTCCATTGAGTTCGCCGATCAGAGGGACTGTCAGGCGGATCCTGTTTCGTTTATTTAACGTGGTAGGGAAGCCGTCCAGTTCATCTGTTTTTTTTCGAAGATCTTCCATACCTTCAGGTCTACCACTGAGTCGTCCTTTTGCTTTGGGGCGATTTGAAGCTGAGTTGATTTGAACGGAGACAGGTCTTTGGAAACGGTTCGTGTTTTGTGTGATGCCGTTGTGGCTGCGCACAGAACCAGGCGAATGGCTCCATGTCTGCTACATCTGCTGCGCTGCAAATACTTCGGCGTCAGCTGGTTCAATCGCAATCGCATAGCCCTTGCCGCATGGTGGTCTCCACCGGGTTGCCTTCGCTCGACGCCCTTCTGCCTCACTCCGGACTGCCGTCTGGTTCGTTGATTGAATGGATCAGCGATGGTCCAGGCAATCGGGCATCGTCTATAGCGTTCAGGTGTGCGGCAGGATTCTTGAAAAGGTCTGGTGCCTTTGCCATCGTGGATGGTCGTGGCTGCTTCAATCCAGCCGCAATCCGTAACGCAGGGGTTCCGGCTTCCAGGTTGCTGTTGGTCAGGCCGGGGGTGCACAGAGTCGGAAGCAATTGTCTCAGTGAAGGCAGCGGCAGCAGAGATTCGCAGCTGTCTCAACGCTACAGAACGGAGACGTTGTGGGCGCTTGAACAGCTGGGACGCTGTTCCGGCGTACAGGTTGCCGTCGCATGGGTCGATCGATTGTCGTCGACGGCTCAGCGTCGCCTGCAGCTGGCGGTGGAAAGAAGTGGAGTGACAGTGTTTCTGATCCGTCCTGCTTCGGCACTTCATCAGAATTCATGGGCAGACCTTCGATTTCGTGTACAATCGGCCCAGGCAACGAAGTCAGTGATACCTTTCGGCGGTGCTGTTCGGGATCGGTCTCGGTTTACTGTGCGTCTGATACGATCAAAGAATGCGGTCCAGCACAACGGTTGTGCATGGCTGGAATGCCACCATGAAACGGGTCATGTGCTTGAGGTTTCTGAACTGGCCGGTGCAGCAGGCGCAGAGGAAACTGCCTGCTGATCGGCGGTCACATGTAGCCATTCATACGGTGCAGTCTGCACAGCCTCCGAATCCAACCGCGCACCGTCAAAAAGCGAACGATTCGCCGGATTTGCGTCTGGTTCGCGAGCTGTTTTCATCGGCAAAGGGTGGTCCGACTGTAGTCGCGGTCTCCAACGACGCATGGTATGCCGGAGTCAGACCGGGGATGCCACTGGCAGAAGCCAGAAGCATGTCGACTCCGCAGATCCGGGACACACGCCGGCAGAGCCAATCACCGGATCCGGAAATTCAGTTTATTGAATGGCAGCCGAACGATGATCGCAGAGTCCTGCAGGAAGCTGCGGAACACACCCGCCGATTTGCGCCTGTTGTCGGACTGGATACGATGCCGGTTCCCGATTGCCTGCACCTAGACATTAGCGGTTGCGGTTCACTGTTTGGAGGCGAATCATCACTAGCGGAGCAGATCATACACTACCTGGCAGACAGAAGCTTTCTTTGTCGAGCCGCAATCAGTGACTCAGTTGCGACAGCGTGGGCATCTGCGCACACAGACGGTCATTTCCTGCAGCACAAATTTGCGAGACAACGTGGTCGAGCGGATCGAGTGCGGAGTCGGCATTCAGAGTCACCGGAATGGGGGCTTCCGATCACGATCATCCCCCCGGGGCAGGCTGAGTCCTGGTTGCAGCCGCTGACGATTGACGCCGCTCGAATTCCAGTTGCCGACACTCGGGTTCTTCGCCAGCTGGGAATTGTGGCTATTCGACAACTACTGGAGCTTCCCCAGGAAGATCTTCCTTCTCGGCTGTCCAGTGATGCAATCCGCCGACTGCGGCAACTCAGGGGAATTGAAGACGAGGCTATTGAACCAATCCCTGAAGCTGATCCTGTACAGGCCAGCTGGGTGTCAGAGTTTCCCGTGTCGGATCGTCGTGGAATATGTCAGGTGATTGAACACCTGACGGAGGACATTGTTGAACAGCTGAAGCGACGTCATTTGGGAACAGTCCGGCTGACGTGTCAACTGAAACAGGAAGATGGAGAAAGAATCGAACTGGTGGCAGATGTCATCAGACCGTTGCAGTCGGCATCGGAATTGTTTGCCGTGCTGAGCCTGCGTCTGGAATCGTTACCGTTTCGGCAACCTGTCATCGCCATCCTGATGCACTCGGCAGTCGTTTCTATACCCAATGCTCGGCAAAAAGATCTGTTTAACGCCAATCTGCATAGTGACCCGACAGAAGAGCTGACTGCTGTCGTGAACCGCCTGAGTAACAGGCTGGGCAAAGATGCGGTGCTGACAGTTCACCCGGTCGACAATCCAGTACCGGAGCATGCTGTTGAACTGAGACCGTTAATGACTTCTCAACGCGTGTCCTCGACACGCACCGACGACCAGCTGGCTGATCTGGTGACTCCAGATGATGTGCATCCGTCCGACATTGAGACCGCGGAGCGGCCATTACGGCTGTTGTCCGCAGCGGAATGCATAGGCGACGCTGATACAAATCCGCTGACTGACGGTTTTGTCCGGAATGGGCAACCGTGTCGTGTTGTCGATTTCACGGGCCCGGAGCGGATTGAGACACAATGGTGGCATGATTCGGCCGTTCATCGGGACTATTACCGCGTCCGGACAGCCGCACAGGCCGTCTACTGGATCTATCGCGACATCGTGCGAGGCACCTGGTTCCTGCACGGAGTATTCGATTAGTGCGTGGCGGGTCAGGTGAGCAATGTTGCAGCGGCACGACGATGAAGTCGGCTTTGCATCAACGAACTGCGTTTAACGCATCAGCCATCGGTTCGTTCAGCCTGCAGCCGCTGTAATTCTGCCCGTAATTCTTTGTCGGAGGCTATTTGCCCGTCCTGCTGCTGACGCTTCATTTGTGCCGTCATGTCATCCAGCAGAGGCTGCAGTTCGGTCAATACTTCTGCAGCCACTTTGTCGGTGAACATGACACCATCCAGGTGATCACTCTCATGCTGAACCACGCGAGCATGAATACCTCCGAGTTCGTAGGCAAACTCCTCACCGTTGAGGTCGAAAGCCTCCACGGTGATACGTTCTGCCCGAGTGACGGGGCCAAAGATTTCCGGCAGGCTCAAACATCCTTCTTCTGCATCTTCACTACCGTTGCGTTTTATGATCTGTGGATTGATAAAGACCTGTTCCAATTCTGTTTCGGCCGGGTCTCCTGAAGGATTGATGACGAACAGGCGATATGGCAAAGCCACCTGATTGGCCGCTAGGCCGATCCCTCGCGCTGCGTACATCAATTCAAACATCTGCCCGACCCAGTCCTTCAGCTGAGCATCGATACGGGTGACGTCTTTTGATTTCCAGCGCAGTGCGGGATGAGGAAAATATGCGATCTGAAGGTCCGACATTGAAAGCGACTCTGAAAAAATGAGTGAAGGGAGAAGATGCGGTTGGTGGTCTCAAGGACGCACGCAGTATCGTAGGCAGCAGCAGTTCCGCAAGTCAGGAACGAATCAGTTCTGTGACACAGGTAATGCACAGAACCTGAACCAGTAGGCCTGAACAGCTTCGATGACTGTGAAGAATTAGTTCAGGTCAACCGGCTTGACAACGTAACTGTTGCTACCGAGCCGATAAGCATCAAGGACGTCTGCATCATCTGTGGACGTGGAAAGCACCACTATCGGAATGAGACCTAAATCCGGGTCAACTCGAAGTTCGTCGAGCACCTGTCGACCGTTGACCCGCGGCATGTTGAGATCCAGAAAAATCGGATGGGGACGTGGGCACTGATGAAACTCCCCTTCCCGCCTGAGCATCGCCAATGCTTCAGAACCGTCTTTAGCATGATTGACCGTTGATCTAAATGTACTTTGCGAGAACGCTCGCACTGCCAGATGAGCGTCGGAAGGACTGTCTTCGACCAACAGTATTTGTCTTGAGATATTCTCGATCATTTCTGATTCAGATAAATGCTGGTGCTGTCTTCGACCAGATGTCGGGACTGATGTTCGCTTCATGCAGGTGGGCGTTTCGGCAACGTCAACTCGAATGTCGTTCCCTCATTCAGATTTGAACTCACGCTGATCGAGCCACCATGCCGTTCGACGATTCGTCTGCAGATCGCCAGCCCAATACCGGTACCGGGATACTCTTCGCAAGCATGCAGTCGTTTAAAGATTATAAAAACCTGATCGAAGAATTCCTCGGAGATTCCGATCCCGTTGTCTGAAACGTAGATTTCCCACATGTCAGACGAGTCTCGGGACCAGATTCGTACCTCCGGCTCTTTTTTGCTGCGATATTTGATCGCGTTTCCAATGAGATTCTGAAACACGCGAATCATTTGCGCATGGTCAATCCATACGTCTGGCAGATCGTCGATCGTAACGATGGCACCACTTTCCTGTATCCGTGAATGCAGCAGCGCCATTGCTTCATCAATGGGCTGACGCAGCGGAGTGTTTTCACGTGGGTTACCCATTCGCCCAACCCGGGAATACTCCAGCAGATCGCTGATCAATCGCTGCATGCGTTTCCCACCATCAACAATCGTTTCCAGATACATCCTGCCGGTATCGTCGATTGATTCGCTGTATTCCATTTCCAGCAATTGACAGAACCCGACAATCGTTCGTAACGGTTCCTGCAGGTCGTGTGACGCCACATAGGCGAATTGCTGCAACTCCTGATTGCTCTGTTCCAGCTCCTCCGTCCTTGCTTTCAGCTGTTGTTCAAACTTCTTAATCTCGGTGACATCGCGTCCTTCGGGAATGAGATAGACAACTTCACCGTCTTCATTCGTAATCGGCTTCAACGAGAAGTCGACGACGATGATGCCACCGTCGGGCGCAGGGTGAGTCGCTTCGAATCGATCGAATTCGCCTTTGCCGGATTTTTCCACGGCCTGTTGCAGCCGTTTCTGAAGTACTTCAGAATGTGACCACCAGACAGTGTCCCAGAAGGGCTTGTTCAGCACGTCTTCGGGCTTGATTCCTGCGGCTGTCAGGGAAGCTTGATTCGCATCAATCAGCGTGCCATCGAGCGTCATCAGGCCGATGAACTGAAATGTCTGATTGAAGATGCCTCGGAATTTCGCCTCACTTCTGGCCAGTGCCGCTTCGGCCGCTCGCAGTTCAGTAACGTCGATGTGTACACCGATAAAACGCCCGGGATTGCCGTGTTCATCACGAAAACTTTTTTCCCCGCGAAAGAATCCACAGATACGTACCATTTGCGTGTTTAAGCCGAAACGAAGATTCGTATTCTTCCGTTCGCCCTTCAATGTAGTCCCAGGTGTTCTGCGTCGCGCCGGCGACATTGTCCGGGTGAAGATGGCGTTTCCAGTCCTCAAGACTGTTCCACGGTTGCCACCAACCGCTGCGGCCCGTGTCGTGCAGCCGCCGCGCTCCGACGGCAAGACTCGGAATCAATACCGCCCAGAGGTAGACAAATCCAATCATCCCACCACTGCCAACAACCCCTTCGACGACGCCAATCGCGACAGTAATGATGAAGTTGAACAGGATATTCGAACAGTCTCGGCTCTGTTCCTTCATCATCGAAGGATTGAGATCGTGTCACAGTCCGTTTCCGGGCATGGAAATGGCGATCGATTTCGTTCGACACGTTGTGGTGCAGTACTCTGCGAGTCCAGGCATTCGATTCGGCAGCGGTGCGCCCTCGGAAGTCACTTAGACTCTGACTCACTTCAAAAAGTGATTGCTGAGCAACATCAGAAGCATCAATGCGTGGTTGCATGCTTGAACCCAGCCGGTGAGTGGCAGCTGAGTGCAGCGAGTCTGATATAGCCACGAGAAGCTGATCGACTGCGTTTGAATCTCCTGTCTTTGCGGCGGCGAGCAGATGCTCGCATTTCTGTGTATCCATAAGCCGTCCTCCATAGACCTCGAAACATCATCCCGGGCACGCTGCCCTTGAGAGTGATCAACGAGGCAGAACTGTTGGCGGATCAACATGAATACCCACACATTGACACAAACCCTTTAACTGAAACAACTAACGCCATATGAAAGCAGTCAGAACACAGCTGCATTCACGCTACGGAGACGATGGGTTCAGGCCCGAATTGCCCATGGTTTTGCCGTGCGAATGTGGCTTGGCAGTTCGTGACAATTCCTGCAGAACAGGCATGAATCGTTCACAGGGACAACGAACATCGGTGAACACACCGTAGCTTGCGCCGCCGAATGTGGGCCTCAAATGCTGCGAAGGGAGAGGCCGAATTGCCAGACGCCAGGCTGTTGTTGCATAAGTCACGCACGGAACCGTTCTATCGGTCAGGGCGCGACTGGTCCGTCGGATTGAAGGTACGCCAGCAGGTCTCGGATCTGCTGGTCTGTCAGTTCCTCAAGCAGCTTTTCCGGCATGATGGAAACTTCTGATTCGCGTAGTTCTTCCAACTGCGAACGGTTGAGCACTGTGCGTTTGTTCTTCGCGTCCAGCAACGTGATCGTTTCCGCGTTTGAGTCCGCCAGAAGTCCTGTCAGCACTCGACCGTTGTTTGTCACAGCAACGTGGGGAATATACTGTGGCCGAACCTCCGAGCTGGGATCGATGATGTTACGAATCAGCTTCAGCCGGTCTTTCCGTTCAGCCCCTGTCAGGTCGGGACCAACCGGCGTGCCTTTGCCGTGCAACTTGTGGCAACTAGCGCAGGACTTCTGGTAGATCTGCAGTCCACTGCTGGCATTGCCTTTGCCCCGGTTCAGTAACTGCATAACTGCGCTGATGCGCCCCTGTTTCTGCAGTGGTGTCTCTGGCTGAATACGTCCCCAGGTCTGAGTCACAAGACTGAGCAGTCCCGCGTCGTCATGTTCAAGCAGCTGCCGCACCTGATCCCGCGTCACGGAATTCGCTGCAATCTCTTTTTCCTGAATGGCGGCCAACAGCTCGTGCGCCCAGACCGGACGAACACACAGCAGATCAATCGCTCGCGTCCGTGCAGAGGCGTCCAGAATTGGAAAAGCCGCCCGGATTTCTGATCCGATTTGTGGCTGGTCAAAATACGCGAGCGCTGAAAATGCAGCCGTCACGACCAGCTCAGCTTCTTCACGATGGATTAATCCAAGCAGTGGCTCCACCGCAACTGCCGCCTGTGTTTCCCCCACGGTACGAATAATGTTCACCCGATTGTCGGCAGGTTCGGCGGTGTCATTGATCAATCGGACTGCTGCGTCCGCGGCGTCTCCCATTCGTAACGCACGCCGAAGGGACCGCGTATCTGAGGGTCGTCGGTTACGAAGATACGCCAATGCCGACTGCAACGAACCTGGTACCCCGTCCAGTCGGCGTCCGGAACTCGCTTCGACCATTCCCTGCAACACAAGATCAACGTTGTCGTCCCCAGGAGCAAGCGTTAGCAGCCGCGCGCAAGCCGTATATGCCCCAACAGTGCCTTCGGCCGTCAGTCGGCGAGCGAGTCGGCTGATGATAAATTTCCGCACGAGCGGAAGCTGCCAGACGTCGGCAGACTCGACTAACTGCAAAACGCCGGAAGTATCTGAGATCGCCTTGTCTTCGATTGCCCACCAAAGCAGCAATGGCAGATGAACGTCATTGACGTCCTCACGGTGGCGAAGCAATTCAGCAACGATCGGCATTGCGGATCCGGCCGGCAGCCGCTTTGCTGTACAGGCCAGCTGGCTGCGGACGACAATGCTCGACTCATCGCGCGCCCGTTCCACGAGTTTGCGTTGCAGGCCTTCGGAGACCGCCCCTGTATCTCCCAGAAATCGCACGGTCCATGCACGAACGTACTCGTGTGGACTATTGAGCGTCTTCTCAGCAAACGCCTCGTCGAAGCCGCCGCTCACATGAATCGACCACAGAGCCTGTAGCGCGAGGCGTTGATCGTGACTGGACAGCAATATTTCCAGGGCGGGGACAATCGATTGGTCTCGCCGTTCCGCGAACAGTCGGCGCGCCTGCCGAGCATACCAGTCGTTCGGGTGAGACAGCAGCTTGACCAATTGCTCAGCGGACTGACTGGCCAGATCGAATTGGTCGGAAGCAACTGGCTGCAGGTCCTCAGGAGCCACGCGCCATACTCGGCCGTCAGCCCGGCTGGGCTGATACCACTGGCTGCGATTTTTCGGTGACGAATGTGAAATGTTGTAGTCGTACCAGTCTGCCACGTAGAGCCCGCCATCAGGACCGACTGTGGAGTCGACCGGACGAAACCAGATGTCGCTGGTTGTGATAAAATCTCCCGCCGCACGTGTGGCAAAAGTGGAACCGAGCAGTTCGACCGTACTCCAGCGACTGGCGCTGTGACGCGTGTTTGGAGCAATACAGGCGCCGTTGAAGCGTTCAGGAAACGCACCTCCCTGGTACAGCACAAAACCTCCCGTCAGACTGTCGCCGGCATAGCCGTGATGTTTGACGGGTTGAAAGTAGCCGTACGTGTGAGGATTGTGCAGAGGTCCGTGTTTGCCAAATCCTTTAACGTAGTACGCTCCCTGAACGTGATGCACGAGTGGCTCCACTGTGTTGCCGCCAGCGAACAGGTTGCCGACTTCATCAAAATCGATGCCCCAGGTGTTACCACCACCTTCGGCAAATAATTCGAAGGCCCTGGTGCGCGGATGATAGCGCCACACGCCCTGCTGAAATCCGATGCCGCGAATTTCCGCGGTAGCCGTGCTGCCTTGCGCGCCGTAGAGCCATCCATCGGGCCCCCAGGTTAATGAATTGGCAAACGCGTGTGCGTCGTCCATGCCAAAGCCTGTCAGCAGAACCTCCGGATCTCCGTCCGGAACGTCGTCCTGATTTCGGTCGGGGTAGTACAGAAGATATGGCGACTGAACGACAAAGACGCCGTCGTAACCAAGTGCCATTCCAGATGCCAGATTCAGATCTGAAAGGAATTCCTTCGCGGTGTCGGCCCGACCATCGCCATCGGTGTCTTCATAAATGGAAATGCGATCGTTGCCTTTGGGCCCCTTGGGGGGCGGCTCAGGAAGTCGTTCGTATTGGGTTCGCAGCCAGTTGTCGACTCGCACCGGCTTCAAACCATTGGGGTTCGGAAATTGCCGATACTGCAGAACCCACATCCGACCGCGATCATCGAATGTGATCGATAGTGGCTGGCTGACCTGTGGCTCAGCAGCAAACAGACCGATGGCCAGGCCGTCCGCGACCTTGAACTCTTTGACCGCGGCGGCCGGTGTCAGCGCAGGCGGTGCTTCCTCAAATGGCACTGTCCCCTGTGCCCGACAGACTGACGACGCGAAAACGACAGCCCATGCCACCAGCGACAGCGACGTGTACACCCACCTTTGTTGCAAACTTTCTGTGGAGTTGCCCGCTGATGACGGCCGGAGATGTATCCTGCACTGCATGTCAACTGAGAACATCAATCGGTTACCCTTTGTTACACTTGAACAGGAGGTGCAGGTTCCCATCGGTTTTCGGTGAGATACATGCACAGCACTGTGATGTGGAATTGCGTTCGCAGCAGTCCGGTTTCACTAACAATAGGCACTGCGGTCATTCGACGACGATATAATCATGAATGTGTATGTGACTTGCCACCGAGTGTGAGACGTCGAGCCTGAGTTTCAAGCGGGCGGCACTGAGTTCGTCCAGCAAACACAAGCTGGCATGGAAGAGGAAGGGCGATAACATGACGCTAGGCAGTCAGCAGTTGCCGGAACCATGTTCGTTCTCTTCGACGGGGCCGTCTCACGTTTGATTCGGTTGGAATCTGCACTTTCCTCACTGCAGTGGTTCCGTCAGACTCTGCCAATATGTTGCTTTGGCTCATCAGACATTTCGGCCTGCTGATGGAACAGGTCGAATCCCGGACCACCGGCGATTCCGAAATATTTTTGACTGCGCGAACCGCAGCGGCCAGCGTGATGGCATTTACGCTGGCCATCCTGTTCGGTCCGTTCGCCATTCGCTGGCTGAAACGTCGCTTTCGGGAACGCATCGCCAGCGATTCGGCGACGCTGAATGAGCTGCATGCCGAGAAGCAGAACACGCCCACAATGGGCGGCATGTTTACCATGGGGGCTGTTCTGACGTCGACTTTGTTGTGCGGCGATCTGACGAACAGCTTCGTTCAGATCGGCTTGTTTGTCGTCACAACGCTGTCGCTGATCGGAGCATGGGACGACTGGACGAAACAGAGAACGGACCGCAATGGGATCAGTGTCCGTCAGAAACTGCTTGCTCAGACGGTGGTGGGAGTCGTTTGCGGTAGTGTCCTGTACGGTGAGTTACGGTCATATGAGTTTGGCACTCAGTTGCTGTGGCCGGTGGGCAACATCGGAGTAACGCTGGGCGTTTTCTTTATTGGGTGGAGTGCTCTGGTCGTTGTTGGCAGCGCCAACGGAGTGAACCTGACAGATGGATTGGACGGACTCGCATCCGGCTGCACCGTGTTTTGCGGACTGGCATTTGCCGGACTGGCATACGTCTGCGGTCACAGCATCATTGCCAAGTACCTGAGCATCCCCCACGTGGAAGGCGCCGGAGAGCTATCCGTGATGCTGGCTGCGCTGGTCGGTGCGTCTCTGGGATTCCTGTGGTTCAACTGTCACCCGGCAGAAGTCTTCATGGGAGACACAGGGTCACTGCCGACAGGTGGGCTGCTGGCAGTCGCGGCACTGGTCACTCGACAGGAGCTGTTGCTGCTGGTCATTGGCGGAGTGTTCGTCGCGGAAACTCTAAGCGTGATCGCGCAGGTGGGATGGTACCGTCTGACGGGTCGGCGAATTTTGAGGTGTAGTCCGCTGCATAACCACTTCGTATTTCGTGGCGACCACGAGACGAAAATTGTGATCCGGTTCTGGATCGCGTCGGCAGTCCTGGCGATCATCGGTATCGCCAGCCTTAAGTTACGGTGAATGCCGGAGGTTACTCCCACTCGTCGTCGCCGTAGTCTTCACCGTCATCGTCGTACAGCTCGTCGCCACCCGCATCATCATCGAAGCTGT
This sequence comes from Fuerstiella sp., assembly GCA_029247265.1. Lineage (GTDB taxonomy): Bacteria > Planctomycetota > Planctomycetia > Planctomycetales > Planctomycetaceae > Fuerstiella. The sequence goes on along the minus strand of JAQWLN010000083.1, from coordinate 2,038 downwards.
CATCGAAGCCATCATCGTCTGAGTATTCGTCGTCATCGTCGAGAACTTCCTCCAATTCATCGTCATCATCGGAACCCGCTGGTGGAGACGATGGCGCGGCGGAAGGGGGCGGATCAATCGATGAGGCGAATCCTTCAGCAGGATAGAACGCCATGACAGCAAAGGGACTCAGACCAAGTCCCAGCACCGTAAGTCCGGTGATGGCGACGACTACCGTCATCATGCCCGAAAACATATTGCCCCCGTGGGACATACCGTTCAACACCAGCAGCACCAGCAGCAGTACTGCCGGGACAGCTACGAGAAACGACATGACGACAACTTGTCTCTTGCTCATTATTTCTGCCCGGTATCTGGCTATGAGGGGGACGGCGCAGAGTGGTACTTCTGAAGTGGACTATCGTCATGGTAGTCGACAGTAATGAGGCCAGGCAAGAATTGCTCGTAGACTTTGGTTATTCGCGGCGACCTTTCTGATCGTTTCGAATGTCCGATTGGAGAAAATTTGCGGATGAACCGCCTGTACCCATTGCCGGCATAAGGATTACATGCCAATTCCCGCAAAATGCTGCAGTATTGGGCTCAAACCACGAAGGAACACACCAATCGGCGGGGAAAGATTCGCCCCCTGACAACCGCCGTCGTAAAAGCGAGTTGGTTTTCCGAGGCACCGGTGAACACCGGGTCTCCGGCAGCGGTCTCAGATCCCCCCTGACAGGGGGGAGAACGTGGCGGAAACGGCCCCCACCCTTTCACTGTTGCCCCATCCGAAGTTGACTCTGTGGTCTGATACGAGCCCTGACAAGACGTTCCCTGATCTTCCCAGACTTCGAAATCCCAAATTTTTCCCTGGATTTTCTTTGCCCACGGGCCCGATCCGTGTGGAAAGACCGGAAAGTCTTTGTATGGTTTCGCGGTCCCGATGCGGAGCATTGAACTTTCCTGCATCGTGTGTCATCGGTGTATCGTCGATTTGCTGATTGCTGGCATGTATGTCCGCTATCAGTGAACACAGCATACACCCTGAGGGCGTAGCTCAGTTGGTAGAGCAACGGACTTTTAATCCGTAGGTCCAGGGTTCGAGCCCCTGCGCCCTCACTGACTTTTAAGGGGTTTTCGGTTAATTCCGGAGACCCCTTTGTTCGTTAATTCACCCGGCAATTCACCTTTTTTGCCGGAAAACGGTCCCGCAGAATTAGCTTGCATCACATTGCGAAGGTGGCGTGCCGTCTCTTGAGCTTCAAGCCCGATATAATACTTCTCGGTCGTCGTGACACTGGCGTGGCGCATCAATTCTCTGAGTACCATAGGCTTTACTCTTCGCGCCCAACGGTTACCGAATGCACGGCGACAATCATGCGCCGACGCATACACGGGTGTCGCCTTCTTCCGCCTGCCCTTGCCCGTCCGTTTGAATGTCTCGTCCACCTTCACTCCCGCCGCCTCACCGATCTTCACCAACACCTTTGACACGCTGTCCGTGCGGCGACTGACACCACGGTAGAGCAGCGTGTCAAAGACGTGCCCTTCTCGTTCGGGCTTCGGCACGCTCAACAGAAACTCTTCAAACTCCGGGGCAATTGGGTATTCACGATCCTTTCCACCCTTCTCATCCTCGGCGCTGATCAGCAAAACGACGAATTCACCAGATGTATCGACACGGATGCCGTCGGCCCATCGGTCCCAGGTCAAACTAAGGGCTTCACCCAACCGCAGTCCGGACCACCAGAGGCCGAGAAGTAGAAGACGAACCGATTCTCGCTGTCGTACCGGAAGCACGTCCACAGCGTCAATTATACGGTCAAATTCTTCGGCGGTGATCGGTCGCCCCTTCATCTGCTTTGTCTTCCGGACGTTCTTCTGCGATGGGAAATCCGGAACATGTGATAAATACCCCTGACCTGCCCCCACGGATGGTGCCAGATCCTAACTCGGACCTGGCGTAAACTTTATTGCTGATAGCACGGCTACCGGCGCTGGCGGCCGGTAGTCCAAAGAACTGTGAGGACGAACCACATTGTAATGACGTCTCCAGCGT
>JAQWLN010000079.1 GCA_029247265.1 Fuerstiella sp. | reverse complement strand
GACCGCTCAGCCGCGCCTTGCCACCGAACACAACCGTCCGATCCACCTGAGTTGCTCCAGCCATGTATTCGTCATAGCGCACCGTCAGATCCACCTCCGCGCCGGCCCGTGCCCGACGTGCCTGCTGCTGGAAATCATCATTAAAATGAGCTGGGTATTGCCAGGTGTGACTGTGTACGTCGATGATCATTTTTGCCTCACATTTGTTGAGGGGGTCTCTCCGGGCACGAGAGCAAAACACGTTCACGGTAGCAACAGACAAAGAGCATCTATACGGAGATTCGCTGGCATGTCACAGGAAAGTGTTCTGACCGATGGCGCCGTAACAATGGCAGGAACGAGTCGTGCCACTGGCTCTGCCGGTGCTTTATGCTAGCCTTTCATGGATTGGTATCGAAGGAAGCGGCACGCCAAAGGTAATCAGTCTGCCCCTGGAAAGGTCATGGAACATGCTTGTGGGATACGTCAGTGACGAACGATACGTAGCGGTGAGTGACGTGCTGTTCGAATTCCGTGGTCCGGGCGGCGTTATCGTGGCGCGTTCCAGCATCTCGGGGGCCGTCTACGCTGACATCTTGCCAGGCGACTATGAGGTTGTCCTGGGGCGCGATGGATATGGATCGAAAATCGTCGAAGTGCAGATACGGGAAAACGAACCTCATCAGTTCCGGCTGTTGTCAGACTGTCTGCTGGGCTACGTCTGGCCGCGGTGCGTAAAATCAGGTGAGCGATCAGAGTTCCGAGTACACGCAGTCGAAGAATACGAACTGGAACTGCGACGGTACGGTGCCGAAAAGGAGTTCGTCCGTCGCATCGGCACGTTCGATGAACATGGCCCGCGCGCCACCATGCAGATTACGCCGGATGGCGATTACACGCAGACTGGAGTGGAATGGAACAAACATGGCTACCACAGCAAAGCGCTGAATCAGTTCATCGAAGCACCGGAACGTTCCGGCTTGTACTACTTTCACGCACGAAGCAAGTCGGGGCTTTCATTCACGTTTCCATGGATTGTAGCGCCAGACCAACCGCGTTCCAAAGTTGCAGTGCTGGCATCGGACATCAACTGGAATGCCTACAACAGCTTCGGTGGCCGCAGCAACTATATCAATGCGGACCGATTACCACCGACGCCCATCATCAACTCACGCCTGGAACTTAAACGATACACAGAAGAAGAACACCGCAGTTACGATCAGGACACTTACGAACCACTGTCACTGGAACGACCGGATCCCTACAACCACATAGACGAAGACGAACAGCTGACTGATCCAATTGCCGGCCGCCAGGGTTGTCATTTGGCGGCCGCCGAATGGCGTCTGCTGGGATGGATGGAACGTAAAGGACTGGACTACGACTTCTACAGCGAAACACAGTTCCATTTCGACCAAGTGCCGCTGGATGAATACCGAGTCCTAATCATCAGCACTCACCCGGAATACTGGTCGGCCGACATGTATTTCCGACTAAAGAAGTGGGTCTTCGAACGTGGTGGACGACTGATGTACCTGGGCGGCAACGGCCTGAACTGCGAAGTCGAGTTTCTTGACGATCATTCCGTCGTCTACCAGAACACGAATTGGAGCCACTCGGAACCGCAGTTCGCACCCGGTGGTCGCGAATATGAAAGCCGCTTTGCTAAGCGGCAGGAATCGGAAGCTAACCTGCTGGGCGTTGTGTTTACTTTCCCGGGGATCATGACGGCCGCACCGTACCAGGTCACAGAGGCGGATCATTGGTGTTTTGAGGGAACCGGACTGAAGAACGGCGACACCTTCGGTCAGAAGAGTCTGCACATGCGAGTTCCCGGCGGAGCGTCCGGTCATGAAACAGATAAAGTATCGAGTTCATCACCGTCGAATGTGCAAGTGCTGGCAAGAGGCCTGAACCCGGATGGTGGCGGAGCGGAGGTTGTGATTCACGAACCGACCGGGGGCGGAGCGGTGTTCTCTGTGGGATCTATCTGCTGGCCGAGTTCAGTGCTTGTCGATGACGCGGTCTCAAGAATTACGGAGAATGTCCTGCGACGATTCCTTGATTGAAAGAAGCAACAGTGCTGGTCGGATATGTCAGCGATGAAAACTACGTTGCGATTGCAGGCGTGGAGTTCGGATTCGAACGCGACGGCGCGTCATTGACGGCGACGTCCCACGCGTCGGGAGCGGTCTTCGCCGACATCACACCCGGTGACTGGCGGGTCACACTCTTGAAATCGGGTTACACGGATAAACATGTGGACGTGAATGTCACTGGCAGTGAACTGATTCCGTTTCGCCTGCTGTCGGATCGCATGTGCGGATTCATGTGGCCCAAGTGGAGCCGGTCCGGGGACACGGCGGAGTACTGCGTACACAGCACAAAAGAATTTCGGCTGGACCTCTGGCGATATGGCTGGGAGAAAAAGTTCGTGCGCAGTTTAGGATGGTGCGACGAACACGGGCCGAATGCCATGGTTCAGATCCTGCCCGACTGTGATTTCACACAGACCGGCGTCAACTGGAATCGCACGGGCTATAATCTGGAATATCAGAAGCACAATATTTCGGCACCGGAACGCTCAGGGCTGTATTACCTGCATGCCAAGACTCGCGATGGTGAGTTTTGTTCATTTCCATGGATCGTGTCGCCGCCCAATCCGCAGGCGAAGATTGCCGTACTGTCATCCACCATTACACAAAACGCGTACAACGGCTTTGGCGGGCGCAGCAACTACTTCAATCGGGACGGCCTGCCGAATCGCCCCATCGTCAATTCACGTCAGGATCTGAAACGATACACCCAACCGGACACGTGGCCCTTTGAAGACACTGCCGCGCCACTATCGTTTCAGCGGCCCGAGCCATCCAGCTGTATACCGGAAGACGACCAGGTTACAGACACCATTGCCGGACGTATCGAATCCGTCTTCGCGCCGGGAGAATGGAGACTGCTCGGGAGAATGGAGACTGCTCGGGTGGATGGAACGAGAGGGATTCGACTACGACCTGTACTCAGAAACCGATCTGCACTTTGACCGTCTACCGCTCGAATCCTACGACGTTCTGGTTCTGAACCTGCATTCGGAGTACTGGTCGCCACAAATGTATGCTCACGTCAAGAAGTGGGTGTACGAACAGGGTGGCCGTCTGATGTATCTCGGAGGTTGCGCCTTGTATGCCGAGATCGAATTTCAGGACGATGCGACGATGCTTTGTCGCCGCGAGGGCGAATACACTCTCCGTGGTGAATCCGAAGCAAATCTGTTGGGTGTCGCCTATACACATTCCGGATTCTCGACCGGGGCTCCCTATCGTGTGCTCAACGATAATCATTGGATCTTCGCAGACACTGGCCTGAACAACGGAGATTTGTTCGGCATGCGCAGCCTGCATGAACGCTGCCCTGGCGGCGCATCGGCACACGAACTGGACAAGATCAGTGCGGACTCGCCGAAGAACATCGTGCATCTGGCCAAAGGCACAAATCCCGAGGATGCAGGTGCGGACATGACAATCTACGACACACCATCCGGTGGGAGCGTCTTTGCCACTGGTTCGCTATGCTGGACACTGTCCCTGCCGGTTGACGACGGGACTTCGGCTGTCACGCGCAATGTCCTGCGTCGATTTCTCGAAAGCAAAACGTGAGTTCCTCGCGTCCCGAACCCCACACCGACTCACCGACCAGTGTCCGCTGGTTCGTGTTGGGAATCGTGGCATTCGCGGCCGCCAGCGCCTATCTGACGCGGTACGGCATTTCGGCGGCCAACACCACAATCCAAAAGGATCTTGGATTCAGCGACGCGCAGATGGGTGAACTGATGGGCGTCTTTGCGTTCGGCTATCTGTTGTGCCAGGTTCCCGGCGGCTGGCTGGGAAACCGGTTCGGCACACGTTTCGCATTCGCGTTTCTAAGCGTGTGCTGGTCTTTCAGTAACCTCTGGTCAGCTCTGGCCTCCGCATTCCAAATGCAGTGGGCGTCACGGTTTTCCCTTGGACTCTTTCAGGCGGGTTTGGCCCCGCTCTCCGCAAAGATTCTGAAGGACTGGATTCCACTTCAGTGGCGGGGACGCAGCAGTTCCTGGATCACTGCGGCCATGTCCGTAGGCGGCGCGTTCACGATGATTCTGACCGGCTGGCTGCTGGCGCACGACTACGGCTGGCGAGGAATCTTCGCGGCCTATTCCGTCGTGGGAATTGTGTGGGCACTGGGATTCTACTGGTACTTTCGCACATTCCCCAGGAACCACCGCGGTGTGAATCAGGCAGAGCTGAATCTGATTCGTAAGGTCGCCCCGTCCGATGACGTAGCCACTGAACCCGGGAAGTGCGAGCCGAGTGCAGGAGAAGATGTGGCGATCCATGAGACTTCTCACAATGCACTGATATTGAACATGCTGAAGTGCCCGGGAATGTGGGGGCTGTGCATTCAGTCCTTCTTCCGCGCTGCCGGGTATGTTTTTTTTTGTGACATGGTTTTTCGCTTTCCTGGAATACGTCTACGGCATCAACAAGGCCGAAGCGGGTCTGCTGAATAGTTTACCCCTGATCGCAGTCGTCATCGGCAGCATTGCCGGCGGACTGATAGTAGACTGGCTCTTTCGAGCGACTGGCAGCCAGTGGGCCAGCCGCAGCGGCACGGCGATTTTATCACTGACCATCTGCGGGTTGTTTACGATGGCGTCCGCCTGGACCTCATCAGCCACACAACTATCCATCGTGATCGCGATGGGCGCACTGTTCTCCGGAATCGGTTCGCCCGCTGCATGGACAGCAACCATTGACATCGGCGGCAGACACACGGTGGTCGTCATGGCAGTCATGAACATGGCTGGGTGCCTGGCGGGCGTACTGCTTCCGGTCGTGCTGGGCAACTGGTTTGAACAGATACGAAAGACCGACGGAAACTGGGATCTGGTAATTTATCTGCATGCGGCCTTTTACTTTGTCGGTGCATTGAGCTGGTTTCTGGTGAACCCATTGAAGACGATCGAAGACGTTCATGCTGTTTGACACACACACCAATCTGATGTGGCACCCGGAACACCTTTCGGACGAGTTCGTCGAATTCGCATGGGAAGCGAAGCGGGCCAAGATGAAACTTTCCGACGATGTCTATTTCGCCGGCAACGACACCAAAGAAGCCAATGCATTCGATTCGAAGCCTGAACAGTTACTCGCCGCCACAGCCGACGTCGACAAGGCGATTGTGTTCGGCATCAAAGCTCCGTTCACCGGAATCAACTGCGACCAGGAACTCATCGCCCGCTTCGTAGCTGAACATTCCGACAAATTCATCGGCTGGTGTTCGGTCGATCCCAACGATGCAGACTGCGTTGATCAACTGGAACATTACGTCAACAATCTCGGACTGCGAGGATTGAAGTGTTCGCCGATCTATCAGAACTGGAATCCGGAAGACCCGCAGCACTTGCCGTTGTTCAGAAAGGCCGAGTCGTTGGGCATTCCAGTGAACATTCATCAGGGCACGTCGTTTGTCCGCACCGGACCGCTGAAATATTCTAATCCGATCCAGCTGGAAGACATCGCCATCGCCTGCCCGGACCTGCGAATTGTGATCAGCCACATGGGACACCCCTGGGAAGACGAATGCGTCGTGCTGATTCGCAAGCACCCCAATCTCTACACGAATATCTCGGCCCTGCACTACCGACCGTTGCGTCATTATCAGGCGTTCATGACGGCCATTGAATACGGTGTGGAGCACAAGTTAATCTTTGGCTCGGACTTTCCGTCGGCCACAGCGGCTCAGGTCATCACCGGACAAACGAAAGTAAACGACGTTGTTGCAGGCACCAGTTTCCCCAGGGTTCCGGACGAAATGATTCACAACATCATTTACGAAAACTGGAAATCGTTTCTTCCGGAATACGTGTAGCCCACATTCAGATACAACCTCTGCCTTCTTTCCTCCGACGCCTGCGAACAAACCCCGTCATGAAGATCACTCGAATCGAAGCCGTTCCGATCAATGTGCCACTCAAGCCCGGCATGACGACAAAGACGTCTCATGGCGAACATGCAACATCGCCGTATGTCATTGTGCATATTCACACCGACGAAGGACTGATCGGGCTGGGCGAAGCTACCGTCGCACCTCGGTGGAGCGGAGAGACAAGCCAGAGCTGTGTGGCCATCGTCCATGGACTGATTGCTCCTGTACTCACAGGTGAAGACCCCACACAGGTGAATCATCTGCGCCGTCTGATTGAAGGCGTGATTCGTTTAAACCCGTTCACGAAAGCCGCCATTGAAATGGCGCTCTGGGATCTTGCCGGCAAGGCTGCAGGCGTGCCCGTTTATCAACTGCTGGGTGGTAAGGTTCGTGATGAAATGCCGATCCGAATGGTCGTGGGATCGATCGACATTCCTCAGGCGGTCGAGCTGGCGCGGAAGTTTCTGGATAACGGCGTCAAGTGCCTGAAGGTCAAAGTCGGGCTGGACCCGGATCAGGACTTTGAACGAGTGAAAGCGATCCGGGAACTGGCGGGCCCCGAGATCCCGATCAGCGTCGATGCCAACTGCGGGTGGACAGTGCCTCAGGCCAGGCAAACGCTGCAGCGGCTAAGAGAGTTCAACATCCTGTTTGCCGAACAGCCGATTTCAACAGCGGATCGATCGGAACTGGCCGCTCTCAGGCAGCACACGGACATTCCCATAATGGCCGACGAAAGTGCGTTCACCTGCGGCGATGTGTGGCACCTGACGGCAGAACGTGCTGTCGACATCATCGGCGTTTACCCAGGCAAGAACGGAGGCATTCAGGCCACAGTGGAAGCTGTCCACGTCGCGAAGGCAGCGGGCATCCCGTGTGCCATGGGCAGTAATCTGGAATTAGGAATCGGCACGGCCGCCATGCTGCATCTGGGAGCGGCGCTGCCAACGATTGCCAGCGAACGGTACCCCGGTGATTTCATCGGTCCGCTCTACCACGAAGCGGACATGCTGAGAACGCCACTAACACTGGGACCGGCCGCAGCACAAGTTCCGGAAGGCCCGGGACTGGGCGTGGAACTGGACGAAGAGCAACTCGAAACATACCGCGACCACAGCAGCGTGGCACAAGGCACGGGAAGCGTCAGCAGCATCACGTTTGAAGGGTAAATCCGTCGAGCTACGGTGTCTTTTCAGCCTGGGCAGTTGTTTGATCATCCCGTGAATTCAGACAGCTGGCTGCAACACCGGCGAGATACGTCGGCACACACGTGATGGCGCCGTACCACCAGTGCGAGATCTCAAACACGAACGTCATGATCAAGCCGATGATCCCCGCCGTAAGCCCGATCATCGCACTGCGGGTCGTTGCTCGTTTCACTGACATCCCCAGCACAAATATCCCCAACTGCAGACCGAAGAACATGCCGGCGATTTTCATGATCATCGGAAACACGTTGCCGCCCTTGAAGTAGAACACGATCGCCACAGTGACCGACAGCAGACCAAAGACGCAGCACAGCATGCGACTGTGGCGCAGCTCTAACTGTCGCTCAGACTGCCAGTCACACACGACTGACGCCGTCATGGAATTGATCCCACTGTCGATGCTACTCATGGCCGCAGCGAACAGACCTGCCAGCAGCAAACCAAGCAGGCCGGGCACGGCAAGTTCTGTCATCACAAATCGCGGCAACAGATGATCCTGGTGCTTTTCGCGCTGCAATTGGCCGTACAACGTATCGGTGCGTACGGTCGCTGTGACAGGATCGCCAGTCGGTGTCTCGATCGAAGCAACGGGCACCGCACTCTGCTGCTGATAAAAAGCGAACAAGGTACTGCCGGCCAGAAAGAACACTCCGCAGACGATCCCCACCATCAAACCATTGACCACAAGTGCCCAGCCGGCTGCCTTCTGACTGGGCATTGACACATACCGCTGCACTGAGCCAAAGTGCACAGCATGTCCGGCAAGGTACACGAAGACACCGAAGGCCGTTGCCGCCCACAGATTGCCCTGTTCAAAACTCAGCGACGTGTCAAACATCGCAAACCGACCGTGCTCATTGCCGACCTGCCATACCGTGGACCACCCGCCGTCAACTTTGCCGACGGCCAGTATCAGAACCGTCAACATGCCACCGCCGAGAGCCACAGCCTGAATGGCATCTGTCCACACCACCGCTTTAACGCCACCGAGCGTTGTATAAATCGTGGCGAACAGACCGACCCCGATCAGCACGCCGGCAGTCTGCGGCTGAGACAGATCGAACACCGCTTCCAGAATCACCCCCACCGCTCGCAGCATATTGCCCATCCACCCGATCGTGTAGAGCATGAACAACACGCTGCAAACCAGCCGCAGGCGTCGGTCAAATCGCCGCTCGACGTACTCGTACGAACTGGTCACCCCCAGCCGAAAGTAGATCGGCAAAAAGAACTTCCAGACAATCGGCGACACCACGAAGGGGATGAACAGGATTGCCAGATAAAGGTGATAGTCCCCGTAGGCCGCAGTACTGGGCAGACCAACAAACGAAAGTGAGCTGAATGTACCGGCAAACAGCGACAGGCCGATCGGCAGCCAGTGCATCCGGCGGCCACCCAGAAAATAATCTTCATTCGAATGCTGTCCGCGGGCGAACCACAGGCCGAGTGCAAAGACGACCACAAGGTAGCCAAGACAAATGGCCCAGTCGATCAGGCTGAACGAAGTCATTCCGTAATTCCTCGGCAACACTGTTGCCGCCGGCTTTCAACGGGCGGCGATATTGGTAGAGTAATAGAATAATCAACCGGACTCATTGAGCACTCCGTACCGGAAAGTTTTCTTCGTTCCGATTGGCGAAAGCCCATTCGGCGGGCTTGTAGCTGATGGTGAGTTCCGACGACTGCAGCCGTCTGCCCTGCTGATGCAGGCTGTGCATGGCTCTATTCAGAATCCCTGTGGTCAGCAGCGTTCGTTCCACCGGGTAAGCTGATTGTTTTGTATGAATCATGTGTTCGATCGCTCGCAGCAGATGCTCGAAATGCCCGAATGGTTGTTGCTCTTCCAGTCGAAACCAGC
>JAQWLN010000038.1 GCA_029247265.1 Fuerstiella sp. | reverse complement strand
CTGGAAGTTTCCGGACTGCTGGTTCACAAAGTCGGCGGCCCCAGCGTCAAGCCCTATCAGCCGGCTGGGTACTACCGACACCTTAACTTTCCCGTTCGGAAATACTCTCATCATGAAGACGATCGGCAGTGGCGAAGAGGGCTCTATGTCCACTGGCAGCGACAGTTTCTTCATCCGATGCTGAAGGCATTTGACGCGCCCTCTCGGGAAGAATGCACCGCTCAGCGTCCGCGCAGCAACACTCCGCTGGCTGCACTGACATTGCTTAATGATCCGACATTCGTGGAAGCAGCCCGCGCGTTCGCCGCCAGAATCGTGACGAATGCTCCGGACAGTACTGATAAGAGTCGGCTGACCTACGCCATGCAGCGTGCTGTGTCGCGTCTTCCGGACGCGCACGAAGTTGCGGCTCTGCAGCAACTTCTTGAGACGTCTAACAACTATTACCGGACGAACTCGGCGGAAGCAAAGAAGGCCGTTGCGGTTGGGCTTTCCGCACCGTCGCAGGAAATCAACCCTGTCGAACTTGCGTCGTGGGCGGCGGTCGCACGGGCGATTTTGAACCTGGATGAAGCAATTACGCGGAACTGAGTCTTCCTGTCTGCTTTGAAAGCCACAGGCTGGGCAGGTCGTCAGAACGGCCGGTGATATGAGGAGGGCCCCGTGAATGGGCCGCGATATAAGCTCGCAACGCCAGCGAATCGGTCTCGTGCATTTGTGAACTCACTTGCTGGCGCTGCATGCTTGTATATGAAAATCTCAAAGCACTCATGAGTGCTCACCAGCAGAGTTGGCGATTTACCGTTCAGAATCAGCAGACGCAGCCGGCAGATTCCCGGCGACTCGATACCAGCGCGTCGACTTGATCGCTATTATCGATCGAAATTGGTTCCGGGACTGACTTCCTGTCCCTGATTGCTGTCCGGAGATAATCATGCCTGTTGTGACTCGCAAACTTTCACTGACCGTCGTTCTGTTGGTTGCGGCTCTTCTGCCCACTGGCCGCAGCTGTCCCGCTGCGGATCGCCCCAACGTCATATTCATTCTTGCCGATGACCTGGGATACCGCGAACTGGGCAGCTTTGGCCAGAAACTGATCAGAACTCCGCATCTTGACCGACTGGCAGAACAGGGCATGAGACTGACTCAGCACTATTGTGGCAATGCCGTGTGCGCACCGTCTCGCTGTGTTTTGATGACTGCCAAACATCCCGGACATGCATACATCCGCAGTAACAAAGCCACACCACCGGAAGGGCAGTGGCCCATTCCGGATGAGGAAGTGACCTGGGGAGAATTAATGCAGCAGGAAGGCTACGTCACGGGAGCATTCGGGAAATGGGGGCTGGGTGGACCGGATTCCTGCGGTCAGCCGCTTGGTCAGGGATTCAACCGTTTCTTTGGCTATCTGTGTCAAAGTCACGCTCACAGTTACTACCCGTCGTATCTGCGCAGTGACATGGGCACGATCGAGCTGGACAATAATCCGCCAATTCCCGGGCATGCCAGTCTGGCGAAGGGAGCGGACAAGACGGCCCCCGAAAGTTATGACCTGTTCAAGGGGACTGATTACGCTCCGGATCGCATTAATGAACAGGTCCTTAAATTCATAAAAGCCAACAAGAGCAAACCGTTCTTCTGCTACTACCCGACAGTGATTCCTCATGTCGCGCTGCATGTGCCAGACGAAGAGCTGAAACCCTATCTTGAACTGGGCTGGAAGGATCCACCGTTTACTCGCGATGGCGGATATGGTTACACACCTCACTTTACGCCTCGAGCCGCCTATTCTGCCATGATTACTCGCATGGATCGCTATGTCGGCAACGTACTGAATCTACTGGACGAACTGGGGCTCAGCGACAACACACTGGTCGTCTTCAGTTCCGATAACGGAACGACTCATCTGGACAAGGAAGTTGACTATGAGTTCTTCAACAGCGTGGGAGAGCTTCGAGGTCTGAAAGGTTCTTTGTACGAGGGCGGAGTGCGCGTGCCTACTGTTGTTCGCTGGCCTGGCAGGGTCAAAGCAGGATCCGAAAACGATCGCGTCAGTGGATTCGAAGACTGGATGCCGACCGTACTGGATGCAATTAACGCAAAGACGAAAGCTCCATCAGATACAGACGGCATCAGTCTGCTACCCACGCTGCTCGGCCATGACCAGCCGGAACGGTCGTTCCTGTACCGCGAATTCACAGGTTACGGCGGACAGCAGACCATTCGAATGGGCGACTGGAAGGCCGTGCGACAGAATCTGGGGAAAGGCAAAATCAACACAGAGCTGTACAACATCGCGACAGATATCAGCGAAAAAAACAACGTCGCTGCAGACCACCCGAATGTTGTGGCAAAGCTGGAATCCATGATGACTGAGCAACATGTACCGTCGGACGTCTTCCCTCTGAAAGCACTCGACGCAGCGCGATAACGGTTCCTCCCGGTGGCCGTCGCTGCGCAGTGCGTCGGCTGCTTGACGGCTGCATACAATTATCCTGGTGCAACCCACCGATGTCGTCCCGAGCGGCAGCTCGCATCTGCCGGCGGTCGGCACCGCCCTAGAATGGTGGGCTGTCGTCTTCAAACAGACTGGTCAGTGTTGGACGAGCCGGCTGGTCATCGAATCCGTCGTCGTCTTCATCACCGCCGATGTGTTCCTCGATCAACTCTCCGCCAGGTTCGTCCTGCATCTCGAACAGAAACCGGGAACAGATGGATTCTCGTCGCCGGCCCCATTTCATCCGCGTTTTGGCTCGGGTCAGCGTCAAATGGTCCATCGCTCGCGTCACACCGACGTAGGCCAAACGCCGCTCTTCTGCGATGTCTTTTTCAAGATCGCTTTCTACACTGCGTTTGTGCGGCAGCAGACCTTCTTCCATGCCTACCAGATAAACACGGGGAAACTCCAGCCCTTTTGCCGAATGCAGCGTCATCAAACGCACGGCGTTATCGGCCAGCTCAGAATCCTTGTCATTCTGATCGTCCCGATCCATCAGAGCAGTCGTTTCGAGAAATCCCTGCAGCGATGGCTTATTCGTCTTTTCGATGTACTGCCCGATGGAATTCACCAGGTCCTGCAACACAGTCTTCCGCTGCTCGGCCTGAGTTTCATCTTTGTACTGACGGTCAATTTCTCCGTCGTAGTTAATCGTCTTCAGCAACTGCCGCACCGTTTCCGCCAGTTGCGCCGGATGCTCCAGCATCTGTGTCCGGAATCGTATCAGCAGGTTCCGAAAATCGCTGAGCGCTGCCTGAGCCTGCTTCGGCACTGTGCCGGCAGCGATTGCTTCGGGCACGACTTCCCACAGGCTTTTGCCACGTGACACAGCCAGTTGCACCAGTTTTTCGGTGGTTGTCGCACCGATGCCACGTGAAGGAGTGTTGATAATCCGCAGCAACGAAACCTCATCGCGCGGCGCAGACAGTGTTTTCAGATATGCCAGCAGATCCCGGATTTCCTTGCGATCGAAGAAAGACTGCCCTCCCAGCAAGACATAGGGCACATTCAACCGCCGCATTTCAGTTTCAAACAGGCGTGGCTGTTCGTTGGTGCGAAACAGAATCGCAACGTCTTTGGGGCGGACACCGAGTTCCGTGATCAGGTACGAAATCTCCTGAACAACGCTTTCCGATTCCAGAGTTTCATCTTCGTAAGCCAGAATCCGGATCGGCGATCCATCATGTTTGTGCGCGATCAGCTTCTTGTTGTGTCGATCACGATTATGCTTCACCAGTCGGTTTGCATAATCGACAATCAGGTCCGTGCAGCGGTAGTTGTTTTCAAGGCGAAACGTTCGCGTACCGGAAAAGTAGCCGCCGAAATTCAGAATATGCTGCACCTCCGCGCCGCGCCAGCCATAGATGGACTGGTCGTCGTCACCAACAACGCAGATATTCTGATGGCCACGGACCAGATTTTCCACCAGCTGAAACTGTACGCCGTTGGTGTCCTGATACTCGTCCACCTGAACGTGGTCGAACTTTGATTGATGCTTCTGCAGAATTTCGGGGAACTCTTCGAACATCCGGCTGGTCAGCAGTAGCAGATCATCAAAATCAACTGCCCCGGATGCCCGCAACTGTTTTTGATAGCGCCGATACGCCATCGACGCCAGAAAATCAAAATCTGCTTCGACATGATCGCTGGCCTGATTTTCTGTGATCCCGGACATCTTCCAGCTGCTGATGCGATTCAGCAGGTCGCCGGGTTTCATGGCCCTATCGCCGACGCGGATCTCGCGCAGTGCGGTGCGGGCAGCAGCTTCCTGATCACCACGGTCGTAAATCACAAAGGCCTTCGGGTAACCGAGAGCGTTGATGTCTTCTCGAAGAACGCGCACACAATACGCATGAAATGTCGACACGACCGGCTTCTGCTGCAGCCGCGAGCCCAGCAGCGACAGAGCTCGTTCCCGCATTTCCTTTGCGGCTTTGTTGGTAAATGTCACCGAAAGAATGCGGTCCGGTCGAATGCCATGTCGGATCAGATTGGCCATCCGGTACGTGATGACACGCGTCTTTCCGGTTCCCGCCCCAGCCAGTACCAGCATCGGCCCGGAGAGCGTTTCGACCGCTTCTCGCTGAGGGGGATTGAGGGATGAAAGATCGAGCATGATGTTCGAAACAACAAAACCGGAAAAAAGGCTGAACTGGTTGGTCGACGCCGCATTTGCGACCGTGCTGCAGACGCAGCCCGCCGGACGTGCGGTGACACAGCGGAAGAGAGTCTTGCGGAGCAGCGCGGGGCGGGAGGCTATCGCACTATGAACAAATTCGCAACCGGCGACTCGCTCTGACCGCCATCTGCATGGTTGCAACTTTGTGACGGGTTATTACGCTGTCGCTCGCATTTGCGCGGCAGATCTCTGGACAGTGCCAGCGCGTCGTCAAGGAATGGATTCTTCCAATAAATGTCAGCATATCCTAAAGATCTGGATCAGGGCTGGAGACGTCGTCTGCGGTCTCGTGTGCTGAGGTGGTACGATCAGAATGGTCGTAAGCTGCCGTGGAGAGAATCGGCAGACCCGTATCGCATCTGGGTCAGCGAGATCATGCTGCAGCAGACGACCGTCACTGCAGTCGTGCCGTATTTCGAGCGATTTATCGAACGTTTTCCTGACGTGCGTTGTCTGGCAGAGGCGGAACAGGACCAGGTGCTGCGATTGTGGGAAGGTCTTGGCTATTACAGCCGTGCCAGAAATCTGCACAAAGCTGCAGGTGTTATTACACGCGACATGGATGCCCGGTTTCCGGAAGCAGCAGACGAACTCAAGCAGCTGCCGGGTATCGGCCCATACACGGCCGGAGCCATTTCGTCATTCGCCTTTAATCGGCCGGCGGCGATTCTGGAAGCCAATACGCTGCGCCTGTATTCACGTTTGACCGAGCTGGATATTGACCCGCGGGGTACGGAGGGCCAGAAAAAGCTGTGGAAGTTCGCGGGCTGGATTGTGTCGCGCAAACGGGCGGCAGATTTTAATCAGGCGGTCATGGATATTGGCTCACAGGTGTGTCGCCCTATTGATCCGAAGTGTTCCACCTGCCCGCTGATGCCTTCTTGCAAATCCTTCGAGGAGGGGCGGCAATCTGAGATTCCACTGGCAAAGCCGAAACCTCAGATCACGGATGTCACCGAGGTATCGATTGCAGTCCGGAAGGGCAACCGGTTCTTGATGCGTCAATATGCTGACAACGAACGCTGGGCCGGCCTGTGGGATTTTGTGAGGTTTGAGGTGAGTGATGAGGATGTCGCGAACGTGCAGATCCCGGAACGGCGTCGAGCAAAGGCGATGGCAGCTCTGCCTGGTCAGCAAAGCCTGTTTGGTGACGACTGTGAGGCAGAGTCGTTGTCGCTGCTGCCGCCTTCACTCACCAAGCGAATCACTGAACTCACGGGAACAATGGTGACGTCATACGAACCGATCATCGAAATCAGGCACGCCGTGACTCGGTACAGAATTCGGCTGCTGTGCCTGGTGTGTAAGTTCGAAGACGGTCGTCTGAAACAGGGTGCCGGATATCAATGGTGTTCGCGAAATCAATTGCGAGACCTGCCGCTGTCCACGACCGGTCGCCGCTTTGCGGCACTGCTGGATTCATGCAGATAGTGCGGATCGTTTTCCGGAGCCCTTGCGGGGTTGTTGCCAAACAGTGTTCCGATGAACCGTGAATAGTGTCGCACTCGCGCGATATACCGGCAATTTTCATGAAAGTCGCCGCCCACAAACGTCACGAATCGGCGACTGAAATACCCGCCCTGACAGGTCGTAACCATTTTCTGAACAGACGTGTTTCGGCTGGCAATATAAAAAGCGTCCACCATTCGCTGAACGGTTGATTCGTGCTGCCGCATGTCCATTTGATACTGCACAAACAACGAGGGCTCGATAGGCGTTTCCTTCGGCCATGACATAACCAGATCGGCCACCATTCCGGCGGACTTCATGGCCAGATGAACACCCGAAGAGTAGCACGGATCGATAAAGTAGGCCGCGTCACCAACGGCCACCCAGCCTTCACCTGCGAGCGTCTCTGACGAGTTGCCCATATTTCCGGTCACGATCACATCGGAGATGCGATGACGGTCGGATGTCATCCCTTCATTCAGCAAGGGATTTTCGACAACCAGACGTTCCAGCAGTTCGGTGGGCGTCATCCCCGATTTCCGGAAGCGTTCAACGGTCAGAACGGTTCCCACGGAAAAGCGATCATTCGGCAACCGCAGCAGCCAGGTCCAGCCGTCGTAAAACATCTGCCCGATAAACCACCCGGCTTTGATGTCGTCTCGAGTCGGCCGTGCGGCATACTGAGCATAGACGCCCATGCGGTGGGGTTCGGCAAGCTTACGAATTCGAAGCTTTGAGGGAATGATGGCCCGCAGTCCCGACGCATCAACGACAATGCGACCGCGAACTTCGGACTCAATGCCTGCCTCGTCACAACACCGAACTCCGACAATACGATCGTTGTCAGAGATAACGTCAGTCACTTCTGTGCCAAAACGAACATCCGCACCCGCTTCAATCGAACGGTCGATCAGAATCCTGTCAAACGTGGAACGTTCCACAAGGTACGAATAGGGATGCTCTTTAAACGATGCCCTGCGATCGAACTTCGCAAATTCACCAGGGACTTCCTTGTCGCCGTACAGCCACTTGCCTCCCGGTTTCAGAATGAAGGCACTGCGAATCGCCTCGTGTACGCCAAGACGGTCGAAAATGCTGACCGTGGCCGGCAGAAGAGATTCTCCGATATGAAATCTCGGGAAGTGCTCCTTTTCAAGCACAACAACGTCAAACCCCTGCGCCGCCATCAGCGTCGCCACCGTGCTGCCAGCCGGACCGCCACCAAGTACCACAACGTCGTGTTGCTTCATTTGCCAGGCTTAATCGTGAAAACGTCCTGTCGTTCAGTTATGTCCAGCAGTCAACGCGAGCGGAGCCGCAGTTCCAGCCGTTAACTCATCTGGCCTGAGGCACAGCCTCATCAATCGGCCTAATGGTGAAAACGTCGTCCTACTGAGTCAAGTCTAATAAGCAATGAAAATTTCCGTGAACGACGGGGCTTTCAGAGTTTCCTGACGTAAGCGTAGTAGGCTCCGTATTTTTCGCCGGCGGCCGTCGTGAACAGGCCCGTCATTCGTGTCTTTCCCTTTTTCAGCTTCACACGGAAGACGACCTCAGTCGCATTCGGATTAACATCGGCGTTTGCGGAAACGTTGCCAATTTGCAGCGACGCTTTGGCAGGATTGATCGATTTCCCCTGTTGAGTGCGATAGGCCCTGGCTCCAGGCACGTCGGCACCTGGGGCCAGAGCTGCGTTGATATTCAGATCTGCAGTTTCGGGCCAGCGACGCAGTCGCACTTCGTAGTCACCATCGGAATGGACCAGCACGTTCCAGAATCCCGTGTTGGCATCACCATTCATCGCCTTGCGAATATGGCTCTGATTCCAGGGCGTCGAACCTGTTGTAATCCAGTCGTGGGACGTCAGGCGAGCGGGATTGTCGGCCGGATGCCCGAGATAGATCGCGGTGTCATTGGAAAACGATGGCAGCAATTCCTCCCACCATGCTTCGTAAAAGTCAGAGAGCCGTTTCACAACATCCGGGTGACCCGAGGCTACGTCGGATTCCTGTGCGGCATCTGTCTTGATGCTATAAAGCTCTTTGCCGTTGATTAGACGCCATTGCGACGTCATGACAGAACTTTTTCTCCACTTGATCGGGTCTTTCACTCGCTGTGAGTCTGTCACAAGAATTCGATCCGGCCAGTCCACGTCTTTCATGGGATACATCAGGTCTGCGATGCTTGTGCCGTCAAATCTGACACCGGCAGGCGGCGCGATATCACAAAGATCGATCAGCGTCGGCAGTACATCAACGTGTGCCGTGATGG
>JAQWLN010000014.1 GCA_029247265.1 Fuerstiella sp. | reverse complement strand
TGATTGGCGACCTCTGTGAATCGCTGGTTAAACGCGACGCAGAGAAAAAAGATTCCGCAACATTGCTGCCGGGGTTCGGTGGACTGCTCGATCTGCTCGACAGCCCGCTGTTTGCTGGGCCTTTTGCACTCGCATGGTGGATGCTGTGGCCCCCCGCCGGTTAGACTTCCGGTCTCAGATGACTCGCATCGATGAGATACCACGTTGTAACGTGGCGCCCATATCAAGCAGGTGATTAAGCTGATGACGATGTTCAGAACGACATTTTTCGTCGGGATGCTCTGCATTCTGTCAGGCACGCATGTAAACGCACAGACCAGGCCAGCGCCGCCGAAAATTGGTGATGTGGCGCCCGAATGGAAAAATCTTGTCGGGACCGACGATCAAAAGCACTCACTGGCACACCTTGCGGACGCCAGCGTCGTCGTTCTTGTGTTCACATCCAACAGCTGTCCGTACTCCGTTGATTACGAAGACCGAACGATTGCCCTGAAGAAGAAATACGCGGATACAGCAGCGGGGGTCGAAGTGGTGGCGATTAATTCCAACGCATTTCCTGAAGATGAGTTGGACAAAATGAAACAGCGCGCAGCAAAGAAACAGTTTAATTTCCCGTATCTTCGGGATGACTCTCAGGACGTCGCGAGGGCCTACGGAGCCGTCTACACGCCAGAGTTCTATGTACTGGACAGGAGCCGTAGAATCATCTACCGAGGGGCACTGGACGACAGCACCGACGCCGAGAAAGTGTCAGTATCGTACATCGACCTGGCCATTGAAGCGGCCATTGCAGGAAAACTGCCGGAGGTCACCACGACTGGAGCTCGAGGGTGCACGATTCGTTTTCGTCGACGGCGCCGATGAATCAGGACGGTCTTAAAACTCATGAGCGGTCTGCTTCAACCGTGTTCAGCGCTCCTGCGCGGTCATGACGCCGACGTGGCTTTTTCCAGTTGCTCTTTCATCTCCCCTGCCGCTTCAGCCGCCCCTCTACGCACTCGGTCAAGTTCGCCCACCGTCTCAACCATCTGATCAAAGGCGGCCGGCGCTTCGTTTCGCGTGTCCCCCTGTGCCGCCGCCAGCTGAAGAACGTGCAGTTGGTGATGCAGCGCCTCGTCCAGCAACGGCACGAACGGCTTCACAAAACGCCGCGCGGTTTTTGTCAGCTCGCGCAATGCGTCACGTTCCTCGTTTCGTTTTACAGAAGTCAGCTGACGCTTTTCGGTACGTATCTGGCGATTGGCGAGTTCCTCTTCGTCCACCAATCGTCCCAACGGCGCCGCGTTCAGACGTCGTCCCTCTTTCAGCTCTTTGGCCCGAGCGAGAACAGCGGCCAGCTTCGCGGACTTTGGACAGTTCTTCAGTCCCTCCTCAAGAAACTTCACGGCCTGAGACAGGTTCTTCATGTCCACATACATGTTCCCCAGATTCGTGTACGGCTCAGGCATGTCAGGTGCAAGCTTGATGGCCTCCCTGTACGAAGCGATCGCCATGGAGTTCATCTTCAGGGCCTTCTGCGCGATTCCAAGATTGTAGTGAGCTGATGCGTTCTTCTTGTCTTTCTTCAAAGCCTTGCCCAACGTTTTGGCAGCTCCCTGATGATCTTCCAGCAGGTTCTGCACCGCACCCAGATTGACCCAACCGGGTGCATAATTCGGATCCATTCGCGTCAAATCCTGAAACGCCGACAGGGCCTCCTCGTACTGCTTTGACATGAAATGACACACTCCCAGCAGTTCCTGCGCATCTCGGTCGTCCGGTTCCCTCACAAGATGGGCGTTCAAAACCAGCAGCGCGTTAGCGGTTCTCTTTTTCTGAAGCAATCGGCGAACCTGTCCAACAATGACTGAGACTTGTTTTTCTTCTGTCATGTATCTGCTCCAACGGTTCTCAGGTAGCACAAAACATCACGTGGAGCAAAAGCTGCCGCACGCCGCGGCCAACCGGCCGGTTTCGCAACACGCATTTCACGCAATACCGCATTATGCAACGGATGGGCCCACTTAGTGACTCCACTTTAGTCGCCCACGGTATTTGAGTCGATTGAAATAAGATAAAGACTGTGCCCTCCAACATACCTACCCAGTTTAACGCAGATGGAACACAGGTAAAGTTTGCGTTGCCACGACACAGTGTTCAAGCGTCATTTTCCCTCCTGCCGAAACTTCATTTGGCGTAGTGGCCGAGATGGCCGCCACAATCCAACTGACTCGCTGACGAAGAAGGCGCAGGTACTGCATGTATTCAGTTCGGCAAAGACTTGTCGCCATTTTTCTTTTCATTCCGTGTGCCTGCACGTTGTCGTCGGCACACGGCAGCGACAATCCACGTGTGACTCCGCTTGTCAGGGCCGTCCGGCACTGCATGGAATCCGTGGTCAATATACACACTGAAAAAACGGCGACTGAGGACAAAGAGTCGCGATTCTTCACGCCGAAATCACGCCGAGTCAGTGGCATGGGAACGGGCATTGTGGTCGACGAACGCGGTTATATTGTGACCAATTATCACGTCATCCACGATGTCGATCAGATTACCGTCACTCTAAAGAATGGCGAAACGCTTGCGGCTCGGAAAGTCTCGTTTGATCACAAACATGACATGGCCATCATTCGTGTTGAAGCCTCAGAGAACCTGACCGTGATGCCGCTGGGAACATCCAGCGATGTTATGCTGGCCGAGCAGGTTTTCGCAGTCGGCAATGCATTTGGATACGAACATACGGTCACGTCGGGAATCGTCAGTGCCATAGGCCGTGATGTCGAAGTCGACGAAACACAGTCTTATGAAAACCTGATCCAGACAGACGCCAGTATCAACCCAGGCAACAGCGGCGGTCCATTGCTGAATGTGAATGGACAGGTCATCGGTATCAACGTTGCAATTCGCGCGGGTGCACAACGGATCGGATTTGCGCTGCCAATCGATGATGCTCGCCTGACCATTGCCCGGCTGCTCAGT
This sequence comes from Fuerstiella sp., assembly GCA_029247265.1. GTDB lineage: Bacteria > Planctomycetota > Planctomycetia > Planctomycetales > Planctomycetaceae > Fuerstiella. Next base: position 25,705 of record JAQWLN010000014.1, on the reverse strand, counting down.
ACCGAACGTCTCAGAGGAGTGTCACATGGCGTCTTTGCAACCGACGTAAAGACTCCTAAAGAACAAAAGCTGATCATTGACGAAGTGCTGGAAGGAAGCGCGGCTGCGATATGCGGACTTCAGGACGGTGACGTCCTCACGAACGTCCACGGTATAAAGATTCACGACACCGCCGACTGGGAGCGCGGACTGCTTGATGTTCCGGTAGGGACGGTTCTGGACGTCTCCATTCTGCGCAACGGTCAGAAGCAGACACTGCCGTTCACAGTAGGTGTCGGGGCAAATATTCCGAACGCCGTGGCTGATGCCGAATCGGCGCGAGTCCCGGTAAAGACCGTGGCACGATCGAATAGTCCCGAACCCACACCGCAGGAGCCTGAGATTCGAAATCGGGTTGCGGCAATCCTTGGATTACGGCTTGCGTCACTCAGGCCGCAGGACCGCAGCATCATCGGTCGACGATACAAAGGTGGCATGCGAGTGACTGCTGCTGACTCCGGAGGACTTGCCGCTCGTCACGGAATTCGACGCGGAGACATTCTTCTGGGCCTGGACGGATATGAGACGCTGGACGATCGCAACCTGCAGTTCATTTTACTGGATTCACGCGTTAAGAACCTGAAGACGCTGTCGTTCCAGATTTTCCGACAGCATCACGGTGCATTGGTCGGCAGTATTGACCTGCCCGGAACGCGGCAATAATCTGCAGCGTCAATGTCTACGAGCCGCATTCCCTCGCACAGGTGCATCAGATGTCCGACTGGGAATCACGGGTCGGCGAATGGATTCGACAGGCATGTGTCGCAGAAGTGAGCGCCCAGAAGCCTGGTAACGTGACTCCCACTCACAGATTTGACGATGTGGCGTATCAACAGTTCGTCCAGTCGGCCTCTGTCATTGCTCCCATACTTGCGACGTCCAGGACGGTCGGCGTCGGCAGGACAATCTGCGAAGCCGTGACGGCCACTCGTTCCGCGGTGAAGCACAATACGAATCTGGGAATCGTTCTGTTACTCACACCACTGGCTGCGGTGCCCGAACACCTGGACCTTTTCGCCGGCGTTGAGACGGTGTTATCAGCGCTCACCGTCGAAGATGCCGAATTCACAAACGAAGCCATTCGAATCGCCCAGCCTAGCGGACTCGGAACAGCAGAGCAGGAAGACGTGTCGACGGCGCCCCGCAAGGATCTTCGCTCGTGTATGCGTTTGGCTGCCGACCGCGACCTGGTTGCCGCACAATACGCCAACGGCTTTCTGGATGTCATTAACGTTTCCCTGCCGCTGCTGAAGGATGCAGAAGCCAATTCTGTGGACGGCCCCCACACAATCGGTTGGGTGGCCACGCACCTGCTGGCTCGTTATGGTGACTCACTGATTCGCCGGAAATGCGGGGTCGAAATTGAGATGACGGTAAGAGCCATGGCCGATGCGGTGCTCACTGCCGGATGGCCAGGCAGGACGGGCGGTGACGCAGCCTACCAAAGGCTGGATCGTTTTTTGCGATCGGACGGGAATCGTCGGAACCCGGGCACCACTGCCGACCTGATCGCGGCGACTCTGTTCGCGGCGCTGCGAAACGGGGATGGCCGGATTGATCCTCAGGGACAGATTCAGCTTTCTAAATAGGAAGCTTTCTACTTTCTATATAGAACGCCATGAACGAATCCTTCGAAGCAAGAGTCACCAAAGATTCGCTGGTCTTCAGCGCGGCACATTTCATTACGTTTAACGGCAATGTCTGTGAACGACTGCACGGGCACAATTGGCGGCTGGATGTGACCGTCGCGGGCAGCCTGGACGAAAACTTTTATGTTTTTGACTTTATCGCACTGCGAGATGCCTGCCTGAAAATCGTCGGCGAACTGGATCATCAGGTGCTGTTGCCCGAGCGGCACCACAGTATCAAGGTTGCAACATCGGCTGACGACCGGGAAGTGACGGCTCAGTTCGAAGATCGCCGTTGGGTGTTCCCCGTAGAGGATTGCTGTCTACTGCCGATTGAAAACACAACGGCGGAACTGATCGCACGGTGGATTGGCCACCGACTGATCGCTGACTGCGAAATGCAGTCCAAAGACCAATTGCAGGAGCTGCGAGTGAGTGTCGAAGAGAACTTCGGCCAATGGGCTACGGTTCGACTGTCGCTTGACGGTGAATAGTCGCTGCACATCGCCGCACATCGTGGTTTTTGCAAACTCAGTCTCGGTGGATGTAAGACCGTGACTTAAAGGCCTGCGCCAGAGCCGGACGCTTGCGGACACAGGATGACGCCCATTTCGCAAAGAAAAGCGTCCCTAGGCCGAAGCCTGGAGACGACTGGAACATCATCATTGTCTGACCACCAAATGATGGCTATGACGTATAACCAGGTCGTTGTGGTCGAGTCTTCAGCGCGTTCGCCTGATCATCGCCTATGAATTCCTGAGTCTCAGGATTCCAGTTCAGCTCTCGTCCCAGCATCAGAGTGATGTTGCACATGTGGCAGGATGTCATAGTCCGGTGATGTGTAAACACATCCGAAACCGGATTCTTCCGACTGTCCACGCAGTCGAAGAAGTTCTGCATGTGCCCGGTAGGTTCACCGCCATACAGATCCACAATCTTGTCATCGATCCGTTTCAAATCCGCTTCCGTCAGATCTTCAACTGGCTTGCCAGTCAGTTTGCCACGGTTCACGAAAAAGCGACCTTGGGATCCTTCGAACAAGATTCCGTTCGGAAACTCGGTCTTGCCATCCTCAGAGACGTACTTGTCGTGAACAGTCATCACCATGCCGTCCGCATATTCCAGCTTCAGGTCAAAGTTCATTGCAGAATTGAATGCATTCGGCAACTGCAGTTCACCGGCGAACCACTTCACAAAATCGAAGTTCTCTGGAACGCACGGTGGAAACTGTCCGCTACCACTGATCTTAACCGGTCCGGTGTCCTGTTTGCCCAACGCCCATGTCGCGATATCGATATGATGAGCTCCCCAGTCGGTCATCTTTCCGCCGGAGTACTCCGCAAACCAACGGAACATCCTGCGACGTTCTTCCATGTACAACGCCTCAGGAGCCGGTCCCAGCCACATGTCCCAGTCCAGATCTTTGGGGGCCATAGTCGCTTCAAACGGGCCTCCCTTAGCCACGCCTCCAATCGCCACATGAGCGGTGACGTTGTCGCCGATGATCCCTTCGTGCACCATCGCGACGGCCTGCAGAAACTTACGATCGTTCTCTGATCGCTGTTGCGTACCGACCTGAAAGACTTTGCCTGTTTCGGAGACGACCTTTCCGATCTGAATTCCTTCATCAATCGTCAGCGTCAGCGGTTTTTCACAATAGACATCTGCACCAGAGCGCAGAGCTGCAATGGCAATTGGCACATGCCAGTGATCCGGAGTTCCAATCGTGACAATGTTCGGCTTCACCTTGTCCAGCATTTCTCGATAGTCAGTGAACATCTGCAGCTGGCTGTCGAATTTGCCGTTGAACTCATTGTTGTGTCGAGTATCAACGTCGCATACAGCAACGGTCTGTCCCAGCCTGGACGCCTGCATGGCGATCGAACCACCACGGCTGTAGCGGCCTCGACTGCCACCGACACCCACCGAAGCGACCGTTTTTCTGTCATTGGCGTCCTGTGCCGCGCCGGCACGCCGCTTCCAGAACAAAGGCACACCGATGGCGGCCGCGCTGGCTGAACCAGTCTTCAGAAAATCACGTCGTGTATTCGATTTATTGGTGGGCATATGGACTCCAGAAAGTCGGCCGGCAGGAAACAGGATGAATTGGAATGCGACAGTACAGCGAATGCCTGCTCCGGATTCAACCACCAGCGGACTGAACGACGTCAGACGTCGATAAACACTGACAATCGCAGCACCGGGGGTGAATACCAACGAAGAAAACTCTGCGGTACAGTGCGATGGGTCCGTCAAGGCCGTACTCTGTCTGACGAATTCGAGATCGAAGGAGGTTGATTCTCTGAAGATCTATCGAGGCCTCTGAAGCTGCGTCGCAATGGCTCGCTGACACAGCTCGGCCATCGACAGGCCCATTGCAGCAGCGGACTTCGGGACAAGACTATGAGTCGTCATGCCCGGAACCGTGTTAACTTCCAGCAGCCACGCCTGTCCCTGCTCATCCACTCGAAAATCAACTCGGGCAATGCCTGTAACGTCGCAGATTCGGCATGCGTTCACTGCGATCCGTGTCAGGGTGGGCGGCAGATCGTCAGGAGCAACCCGATACTCTGTACGGTCGTCAGCGTACTTGGAATGGTAATCGTACCATTGGACCGCCGGACGAATTTCGATCGCCGGAAGTGCTCTGCCGTCGACCACAGGAACAGTCACTTCCCGCCCGGCGACAAACCGTTCCACCAGGCACTCGTTGTCAAACTGAAAGGCCAGCTCCAGACCCGCCGCCACATCATATTCCTGTTGCACAATACTTACGCCGATACTCGACCCCTGTCGTGGCGGCTTAGTCACAACATGTCCACCGAACGCGGCGACGGCCGCAAGATTCTGCGGCAGGCCATGGCGACTGTCGACGACAATTCCCTCAGGAACGGCAACATCATACTCGCTCAGCAGGCGATTGGTGCGAATCTTGTCGAATGTCAGCGCGGATGCTTCGGGGGAACTACCGGTGTACTGTATACCCGCGTCAATAAGCTGCCGCTGCAGTACGCCGTCCTCGCCACCCGTACCATGAACCATGGGCACGGCCACGTCCCATTTCTGCCGCGGCAGAGATTCAACCAACGTGTCGCGTGGATCAACCACGTCCACGTGATGTTTGGCATCGCGCAGAGCCGCAGCAACGCAACGACCGCTCTCAAGGCTGACGTCGCGTTCGGAGGACATGCCACCGGCCAGTACCAGGATTTTCAGCAATCGAGATCCCGTTCGTGAGTTTTATCGGAAGTCTTTATCTTTTCGACAGAGGAGAACACGATGCATTCACTAATTCATCGTCGACGTACTAACATGAACCGTCAAGTGCGAATCGGCCTCTGCATCTTTACATTTCACGCCTCGATCTGCTCGATTCACATTCAGTTCATATTTGGTATTGCTCATGATCATCGGCCTTGGAACAGACATCGTTGAGATCGAGCGCATCCGTGCGATGGTCGAGCGTCATGGTGAGACATTTCTGAAACGATGTTTCACAGCGGATGAAATCGCCTACGCCGATAAGCATCGCGATGCTGCTGTACGATTTGCCGGCAGGTGGGCCGCCAAAGAAGCTGTCGTGAAGGTGCTGGGCACGGGCTTCGTAAAGGGTATCACCTTTCACGATATCGAAGTCCTGCCGCTGGATAGTGGACAACCATTCATTCAACTCTCGGGGGGAGCTCAAAAAATTGCAGCGGACATGGGAATCAGCAGTGTGCTGATCACGATTTCACACGCGAAGCTCTACGCTACCGCCACGGCCGTCGGCATGTAGCAGGCCACCTCAGCAGCCCTTCGCAAGCTGCCGATAGAAAGGTTAGCGAAAGCACATCAGCTGGCCGTTCTCCAAAGTCACAAACACACGCCCAGCGGCATCAATCGCAGTGCCGCCCTTTACAGCATCTGTTGGCAGATCTTGCGTCCACAGATCTGTACCGTTGGCAATGTTGATTGCCACCAGAAACGGCTTGTCGGGTGTCTGATCTGAGTGCCCAGTCGCCAACAGGCGATCTTTTGTGACGACAAAGCTGGTGAATCGGCGATTCGTGCTGTCTCGCCAGACATGTTTCGGAGCGGCCGTTCCTTTCCCGCGTCTACGCAGGAATTCACGCGCAACGTCCTTTGTGACTCCCTTAGCCCCCTCCGGCAATGGAGTTTCCAGCCCCAGATTGCCAAACATACTGCCTTCGTAACTGGCATCGTGGCACAGAGTGTTGCCGTCACCGCACTCGTGATCCAGGGACACGTACTTTCCGTAAGCAGGATACCAGGGATAAAATGCCGTCCGGTATTGTGACGTCACCTGGTGTGTCGCTTCATTTCTGCATTCCAGTGTCGTCAGGTCGTATCGAGCGGTTTCATAAACGCCACCACCAAGGAAACGCAGTTCATTGTCGACGATGGTCAGGTTGCCCTGCATGCTGACGCCACTGTTGACCACCTGAGACAGTACGCCTGACTCGTCATTACGAGCCTTCAGTTTTCCAGTGACAGCGTCCAGTGCCGCGATGTATGTGCCGTCGTAATGGGTAATCCCGGCCGCTGCATAAACGGTGCCCTCGTGAACGACCACCCCCCCCGCAACAGGCCAGCGAGAGACAAGTTTTCCAAACACGGGGATTCTTCTGTCCTGTGGCGCAACGCGGTACGTCCACAACGGTCGCCCCGTCATGGCCTCGAAAGCGTATACGCGTCCGTCTGCTGAACCGACAAAGACGCGGTCGCTGGCAACCGACGGCGGATAGTACACGGGACCGTTCGTGTAGGCTCTCCATTTTTCCTGACCACTGTCATCGAAAGCGCGTACAACGCCCGTCCGATCGGCCACAAATACAAGACCGCCAGCCGCCACGGGCGCCGTAGGCAGTTCACCCTTCACCACATTCGCCGTCCATGAGTGATTAACAGATGAAGGCAATTCGACAGACGTCGCGTCGGACCGATCATTTCCTCCGCGATACGACAACCAGTCATCCGCACTCACGGAAAGTCGCGTCGAAACACGGACATCCGAATGAACCACCAGAGATTCCCCCTGGATCACTTCGTCTTCGGACCGTTCTATTGTCTCATCGCCAATCGGACGCAGGCCAATATTCCCGTAAAGCGACAGTTGGCAGCCGCACATCCACGGCCCCCAGTACAAATGACCGTTCGACACCAGCACGCCATCCTGGCACGGCGGACGCATGGGAGCAATGTGTTCCGCCCGGTTTTCATCGGTCATCAGCCGCACAGTTCCTCCTGTGGCACGAAAGAAAACGCTGTCCACGCAGCCCGTAGCCCGAGTGCATGCTCGACGTGCCGGAAAACTGGCGATGGTGGTGCCTGTATCGTAGTTCAGCTGCATACCACTGGTCTTTTGAGCCCCCGCAGCAAACACGGCATCTTTCCTTAGCACCAGTTGCAGGTTCCCAACGTCGTTGGTCCATTGCAGCGAACCATCTTCGGCTGACGCCACAACTGTTTTCTTCCGTTGCGGACCGGCAAAGAACACGTGTCGGTCCGTACACTTGATGTAACAGGTCGTCGCATAGCCCGTGATGTAATGCTGGGCCTTCTCGTTGGGACCAATCGCTTCCAGAAGGTCTGCGTCTGAATTTTTCCAGAGAAGCTTGCCGCTTTCTGCATCAATACAGGCCAGAAATTTTTCTGCACAGAAACAGAAGATCTTGCCGTTCTTCATGCAGATGGCCCGAGCGTCCAGAAATTCCTCGTCGCGATAATGCCACAGGATTTCTCCACTCCTGCGATCAATGGCCACAACGGTCCGTCCATGCCCGAAGGCAGTGCGCGGGTCAGAGTAGTCGTGCCCCTTCCACATGCCCCACGGCCAGTGGCCCAGTCCAGGACGGTCCGATCGCATCGTTTCAACTTTGACCTCCAAATTCCCTACGAGTGCAAACAGAACGTCATCCTGCAGGGCCATCCATTTCCAGACGGGACCATCACTGATTGCTTCAGGGATCTTGATTTCACGACGAACCTTGCCAGTCACGCCGTCAATCACTTTGCAGGATTCATGATCGCCCATGTACAGAGCATCGTCAGCACCGACCATCGTGTTTCGATGAATCAAAAACCCCTCTTTCAGAGGGCGACGCCACTGAATCGTGCCGTTGTACGCATTGATACACAACAACGTATTGAGCATCTCGTTCTGGTTGGCTTTGTGAGCGATGTGCCCCATCGCCTTGTAGATCCGTCCACCGGCCACAATGCTCTGTTCCGGCATCGGACTGAATTTGGGCTCTGCAATGAACTGAGTTTGAAAATCTCCGCGGACATGCTGATCCTCAGATTGAGGATTATTATCGGGACCATGGTACGGATGACTCCAGTCGTCTGTGCCTTCAGGCACCGGCTTGCTCAAACGCCGATCGCCCACGAGCGCCGTCGCATTGGGATTCATGACTCGACGAATTTCTGCATCGGAAGTCTGTCTCGTCACTGTTTCATCCACGATCACTCCGTCAGCAACGTTATGTGACAGGTGAATCACGCTCAGATCACCGGAGTCCATAAACACTCGCCGACCCAGCAGGCCCGCGGCGTCCGCAGCCGCCTGCACCTTTCTGCAATCCGCTGCGACCGATGACTGAAAGTAGACTGTCAGCTGACTCTGTTCGGCAAGTCTCGTGACAAACCTGGCGTCGCCAGACGGCAATCCCAGCACGGCCACCACTCCGCGCTGGCCTTTGACCACGGATGTTGCTTCCGCGACGGTCCGATCGGCCGCGTTTAGCGGAAAAGTGACGGTCCCAATGAACAGGCAAATCACGAAACGCAGAATCTGTGACATCGCAGAACATCCCGCTGTTGAAGGAACATGAACCAAACTGTCACCAAGAACTGACGGTAACTGCCGGCGTCAGCCCGCAGCCAACTCAACGCCTCTCTGCGCAGGTCAGCCGCATCAATGGAGCGATTATGAGCCGCTCTGCAGAGATTAGCAATCCGGTCAATCAAGTCCACAGCGCCGGCCGACCTGAAATGTTGACGCTGCAGCGTTGTTCTGGTCGCGCACGGTTGTTCGCTCTGTTCCTGTACAAACGACCGTCGTCCCGCGATAATCTCGTATGGCCAATCTCCCTAAACCATTTGCATAACTCCCAATGCCCGCCTCGACACTTACCTCTCGCTCAATCGTTGCCTGCACCTGCTGGCTGACCATCTGCACAATCGGTCTTGCTGAAGATTGGCCATGGTTTCTTGGTCCGCAACACGACGGAATTTCCGGAGAAACCGATGTTCAGCTGAAGTGGCCGGAAACCGGCCCGGAAGTGATCTGGAAACAGCCCATCGGCACTGGCTACAGCGCTCCTTCGGTGCTGGGTGATCAGATCGTCGTGCATCACCGAAAGGACGACAAAGAGATCATTTCGTGTCGGTCCGTCAGCGAAGGCAAAGTCATCTGGGAACACAGTTACAAAAGCACGTTCACAGACCCATATGGTTACAACAATGGTCCCCGGTGTTCACCGATTCTGGCAGGTGACCGATGTTACACGCTTGGTGCCGAAGGAGTACTGTTCTGCACAAGCATGGCAGACGGCACCGTCATTTGGCAGCATGACCTGCAGGAAACATTTCAGCTGCCCGACTGGTTTTTCGGCGTGGGCTGTTCGCCCATCCTTGATGGAGACCGTCTGATTGTCCTTGTCGGCGGACAACCAAATGCAGGAGTAGTGGCTTTCGACAAGAAAGACGGCAGGATACTTTGGCAGGCAGTGGGCAAGGACACATGGCATGGTGTCGTCGATGCGCATACTGAGCAACCCTATGAATGGACGGGCGAAGAAAAGATCGTCAGCTACTCGTCGCCATTAATCGCTGAAATTCACGGAAAACGCCATCTGCTGTGTCTGATGCGTCAGGGACTGGTATCGCTGAATCCCGAGACAGGCACTGTAAATTTCAAGTACTGGTTCCGTCCTAAAGTCAACGATTCGGTCAATGCGGCTCGCCCGGTGGTGATCGGTGATCGAATCTTTCTGTCCGCCGCTTATCGACAGGGATCCGCCATGCTACAGGTGAACCCGGACGGAAAATCCTACAGTCAGGTCTGGAGAGACGAACAGAACATGCTCGCGCACTGGTCCACACCGATCTATGTCGACGGGTTCATTTACGGTTTCAGCGGTCGGCACGAAAACGAGGGAGAACTTCGCTGCATTGACGCAAAGACGGGGAGCGTCGTCTGGAAAACCACCGGATTCAGCGGCAATGTACATGAGCTGAGCAGAGATCGTGAGACCGGAAAAATCGTAAATACCGAGACCGGAAAACCCGTTCCGTTTCCGTATTATGGACGAGGCTCGCTGATCAAGGTCAGGGACAGGTTCATCGTATTGGGCGAACGCGGCACTCTGGCAGTCGTGCATGTGAACAATCAGGAATTCATCGAAGACTGTCGTTTTTCCTTTTTTGAAATCCATTATCCCGCGTGGGCTGCACCGATCCTGTCCAACGGTCGGCTTTTCCTGAGAAGCGAAGACTGGCTGATCTGCCTGGACCTGAAAAAGAAGTCCTGAGACACAGGTTCTGTTACTATTTTACTGACCGTTCGTGAGCCGCTGAAAAGCCACTCACGCAATTTTTTTTTTCTGGAGACACAACAACAATGATTCGAATCTGGCAATCGCTATTGGCAATGATGGTCCTTGTTAATGCCGGACAGGGCCTGGCTGACGAAGAGTGGCAATCCCTCTTTGATGGCAAAACGCTCGAAAACTGGGATGGCGATCCGGAGCGCTGGAGCGTCGAAGATGGAGCCATCACCGGGAAGACCACTGACGAAAACAAGCTGAAATCAAACAGCTTTTTGATTTATCGAGGTGGCGAGTTTGATAATTTTGAGTTGCAGCTTGAATACAAAATCGTCAACGGCAATTCCGGAATACAGTACCGCAGCTTCGAACTACCGAACCGAAAATGGGGCATCGGTGGTTACCAGGCTGACTTTGAAGCGGGTGATACGTACTCAGGAATTCTGTATGGGGAACAGTTTCGAGGCATTCTGGCTCTGCGTGGCGAGATGACAGAACTTACCACAGACGAAAACGGCAAGATGGTCAAGACTCTTGTTGAAAAAATCGGTGACACAAACGACATTCAGGCGAAGATCAAAAAAGAAGACTGGAACAAGTACCGCATCGTCGCCAGCGGACACCGCTTTCAGCACTTCATCAACGGCACAAAGACCATCGAATGTGTCGACAACGACCTCGCCAATCGCCGAGCAGCTGGACTATTGGCATTGCAGATCCACGTTGGTCCGGCAATGACCGTCCAGTTCCGTAACATTCGCATTAAAAAACTGCCGGCCCCCAAGAAAGTCGCCATGATCTCCGGCACACCCAGCCACGGTTATGGAGCGCATGAACACCGCGCCGGATGCATGCTGCTTGCCGACGCACTCAACTCAAGTGACCTGGGCATCGAAGCCACTGTCTATTCCAACGGATGGCCGAAGGACGACAGTGTCCTGGATCATGCAGACTCCATCGTCATCTATTGCGATGGTGGTGGTCGACATCCCTTCAACGATCACCTGGACAGATTGCAGAAGATCCAGAAACGTGGCGTCGGGATGGCCTGCATTCATTATGGAGTTGAGGTGCCCAAAGGGCCGTCCGGTGACGCGTTTATTAACTGGACCGGCGGATACTTCGAACCCGACTGGTCTGTCAATCCGCACTGGACAGGCACCTTTGACGGTTTTCCTGACCACCCGATTTCCAGTGGAGTAAAACCGTTCACCGTGAATGATGAGTGGTACTACCACATGCGGTTCGCGGAAGGCATGGACGGCGTGACTCCGATTCTTACGGAACTGCCGCCCAGCAATACACTAGTCAAAGCAGACGGCTCACTGGCAAGACGCGAAGGCCCACACAGCAACAACCCACACGTGCGGGCGGCCGTTCTGGAGCGTAAAGAACCTCAACACGTGGCATGGACAAGAGTACGCGAGGATCGTGGCCGCGGCTTCGGATTCACAGGTGGCCACTATCACTGGAATTGGGGAAACGACAACTTCCGCAAGTTGGTCCTGAACGCGATCGCGTGGACAGCACATGCGGACATACCAGCCGAAGGCGTTCCATCAAAGTCTCTGACGATGGACGACCTGATGGCCAATCAGGATTACAAACCATCCGACAAGTTCAACCGGGCACGCATTCAGGCGATGCTGGACGAATGGAACGGCATTAACTGAGCCGTATTCGGGACCATGCCATTCCTGGGCAATACATTCACATGGTCCAGGCCGCCGAATGAGTGCCTGACACACGCCAATCAGACGCGACCAACAACCCTCAGGCTCTGAGCATGCTCAGATGCAGGGTTCAATCGCAGATCGTTCTGAATCTGCCCCAGCTGTTCGTTGATGGCGTGGCAGCTGTCGACAAGATTGCCGTGCCACGTCCTCAGCTGATCGGGGTCAAATACCCAGTCTTCGGCAAACTCTGTGTTGGATGTGGTGATGTCATATTGAATTCCTTTCGCCTGAGCGGAGCGTCGCATAAAGTGAGGCCTGCTGTCGAGTTCAGTGTGGAGTGGGCTCTTGCGTCACCAAAGACGTTCCACGCGCGAAAACCTGTGCCGCTGCGAATGGGAATGATCTTTGGTGGGACTCTTTAATGTCGTGGAGTGGGCAGCCAGGAGTTGACTGCGAGCACAACTGTCATCGGTTACGCCGCTTTGCCAACTTCACAACTCTGCCTCACCAGATTCCTCATTCACAACGACCTCTACTCACCCGTCTTTTTATTACGAAGAACCGCTATACCCGTCGCAACCGGTTTCTCTCCGTATCTGATGGCACCCTAAGTGCCGAAAGCCAGGCATCCAGCATGAATCAGCGATTCGCCCCTCACTGGCAAATGAGTCGGTCAACAGACACGTGGCGGCGGAATGCAAAACCGGTTGATTCTCTTTCGAAAACCAACCGGTCATGTATTCTCTGATTGTTCAGCAGCTTCGTGTTTGGTCACGTCCTTCGGTCTCCTCGTGAGTCACAGGTTTTTGCAGGTGACACTTGAACCGTCGTGGTTCAGGCTCACTGCTCAGGATCGATACAGTAATTTTCATTATCGCAGTACTGTCCGGGGAGCGACCATGTCGTGGATATCACTACCATTAAAACTGTTCCGCTGCGGCTGCTGACCTGATGAAGGTCGACATCGTTTTGCGGCCTGAGCAATATCTCGCAAACGCTGGCTTTGAGCTATTTTCATGGCCTCCGCAAGAACGCGGTCACCGTTAGCCGGCCCGTCTTCGTCGACGATGCGAACATCCGGAGTGACTCCCTGACCGGACATCGGACGACCACCAGGACTGTAAAAGCGTGCAGTCGTCAGTCGCAGATTGCCACCAATAGATTGCAGCGGAAAGTGCGTCTGCACAGTTCCCTTCCCGTAGCTCTTTTCACCGATCACGATGCCACGACGGTTGTCCTGCACTGCCGCCGCAAAGATCTCACTGGCGCTCGCACTGTCCCCGTCGACCAGAACAACGAGTGGCGTACTCCACGTTCGGCTGTAGGTTGCCGTTTCGAGCATATTGTCGGCGGAAAGCCGGCCTTTCGTGGACACAATCGTACCGCACGGCAGGAAGCGATTCGTAATGTCGACACAGACATTCAGTAGTCCGCCAGGGTTACCTCGCAGGTCCAGAATCAGAGACTTCATCCCGCTGTTGTACAGCTGCTGCAGAGCCTGATCGACTTCCTCGGTAGACTTCTGACCGAACTGACTAAGATTCATGTAGGCGACTTTCTCCGTTCCTGCCAAAATTTTGACATCGTTTACGGTGTAGATCCGAATTCTTCGTCGCGTCAGAGTGACGTTGCGGCCACGTGATCCGTTTCTCGAAATTCGCATTTGAATTCGACTTCCGGCCACACCTTTCATCAGGTCTACGCTGTTAGCCATGGACATGCCGCTGATGCTGCGACCGTTTATCGCAGTGAGAATGTCTCCTGCCTGCAGACCGGCTTCCGCAGCCGGACCGCCTCGCAGAGCCCTTATCACCAGCAACCCGTTGTCATGCATCTTGACTTCCACACCGACACCAACGATTTCACTCTCCAGCATCGCACTGCGAGTCTTTTCCGCTCGTTCCAGATCCAGTGACGCACCTCGACCAGGTTCATTAGGCTCCAAAGCTGAGAACTTGTCCAGAGTGTCAATCGTAGCACTCGTAAACTCGAACGCCACGATGTTGGCGGTCAGCCCAGGCACACTCTGAGCTTCACGCATGACCGTCTGAACGATCTGCTGTGCGTCGTTGTAATTGGTAACTCGCATCGAATCTTCCATTCGCGACAGCGTGCTGCGAAAACCAGAAACCCGGAAGGAATCGCCCTGCAATCCCAACGCCTGGGTAAACGTAGGGTTATCAAGTGCCAATGCCAGATTCCGCAGACCGCGTCGGATGCGAAGATCGTAACTGCTCGGTTCCAGGTGACGCTGATCGGTCTGCTGAGAGACTTCCCGATACACAGCCAGAGCCTGACTGGACGACATGGAACGAGCTGCACGAACATTGACAGGATCACCGTAACGTGCAGAAATTGCCTTGAAGATGGCCTCTGCCTCACTCCCTGTTTCTCTTCGCGGCAGCGGCGGCGTGAACGGATCCAGCCCTGGACGAACACGGTCCTCCCGCGATGGCGGAGGAGTGCGGAATTCATAGTCTTCATTCCGCCAAGGGTAGTTCGACCGATCGTCGCCAATTGGTGCCAGGCGATGATCGCCGTCGTAATTCGAGTAGTCGACCCGCTCCAGAGGAATGCGGTACCGGCTCTGGTAACTGCTGCCTGACAGCGGCGTGCGACTCAAGGGAACGTTGCGATATCGTCGCCCGCTGCCAAAATCATCCGAGGAAGGAAGCCGAAACGGATTCGCCAAATGTTCCCGGTCACGATAATCGTAATCCGAATTGCGCCGACGATCTGTGTAGTCGTAATCATGACCATAGTCCCGATCTCGACCGCTGTAGTCTCCCACACGAGGCCCTCGAGAATTGTCACGAACGACCCCGTCCAGAGGCGTGCGGTAGTCGTAACCGTTCGACAGTCGATTGCGCTCGTGATCGAGTCGGTCCCGCAACGACACGTTGTTCGTGTCCCCGTGAAGTACAGATGGATAGTCACCATGCGTCGGAACACTGCGTCCGTGGTAGATGTTGTTGAACAGTGGTTTCGTGGCCGCCGAAAAATCATCCCGACTGCTCGGATAGTCCGAATTTGATCGGCCTTCCAGCCTGCACCGGCCGTTAGAGCAGGCGCCATCGCTGCTTGAATACTGAGCCATCGTCATCGGCGCACTCAGCACCAGAACAACAATGGTCAACAGATTTCGGGTTTGGGGCAACATGTCCATTACTCCTTCTTGAGTTTGATTTGCCTGGCTCTCTGAGCAGGCTCTGTGTCAGCGGGTGTTGTTAAGATCCCTGGTTTCAGGCAACGTGTGGGTACTGGTCGGAAAGTGCGTTGAAGTGATCTGCCATTTGGTTGACGACCGCTTTCGCCTGAGTCGGAGCAGTCGGCTTCTCGAGCAGTTCACCGCGTATCACTCGGACGTCGTCCGGAGCATCAATTCCAATCTTGACAGTACCGCGTGCCGTCTTTATCACTTTGATGACAACATCGTCACCTATGCGGATCGTTTCTGCCGGTTTGCGTGTCAGTACGAGCATGATTCGTTAACTCCTGAAAGTGTGATTCGTCCAAAAATCCCATTCTGCTGATTAAGAACAGAATGCCTTGTTGTCACTATGATATAGCTATTGCCAATAGTGTGCCAAAACTGAATCGGACGTGTGACGTATTCACGATTGTTACGTAACTCGTTCTACCATAGCGACCTAACGTAAACGGCAGAGTGTGCCGGTTCGGCAATGCTGGCGTTATTTCACAGTTGGGCAGGACCGACATTGCAAATTTCTTCAAAACAGCTGCCTGAAATATTGTCATTTTGACAATAAATGCCAGTTTGGCGACTGGTCGCAGACCACACAGACCTCAAAACCTGGGGGCAACTGCCATGTCATCAGCCGGCAATACTGGCCTCAGACCGTTCATATTCCAATGTGGGCAAACTCATAGTGTTAGAATCCGCCTGAAGTGACACCTCACAATTTTGTCACCTTTCTGTCGTCGAGTTGCTCGTTAGCCATTTCTTATGAGTCCGCGCCCTGCACAGCGAAGTTTTCCGTTCTCCGCGACGGCTGAGCTATCGAAGCTGGGCGATGCCTGGTCCATGTCGCGAGGAACGATCGAACGATTGCATCGCGCGTGTTGTTCCGCGCCGCTGTCACCGCAATTAGCGTGCGTGGCAATCTCTGGCTCTCTCAGTCGGATGGAGTACCACGCTGCGTCCGACCTGGATCTGCTGGTCGTTCTTGACGATCGCCACACAACCATCAGTCAGGAATCCGCCAGCATTCTGTTCAGAGAAATCTGGCAACGAATCGACACCGAAGGCCTGGACGCTGCTCATCCCAAGCCTGGCGGTGTGTTCTCGCAATGTGTTTCGTGGCGAGCACTGACGAACCCCGCCGTTCGCGGAATCGTCAACGAAGACATGACTACGTATGGACAGCGCATGCAACTGCTGCTGGACGCTCAGCCAGTCCTGAATAATCATTCCTTTGAAGAACTGCAGATCGATCTGCTGAATTGGTATGCAGAAACAAGAGTGTCCGGACTGTTCGAAGAAGCCGGTCCATTCGGCTGGCTATCTCAGGATGTGCAGAGATACTGGCGCAGCATCTGGTCACGTGCGTACTGGCTGCATGAAGACGACGCTGACAAGTCAATGGAAGTGAATGTCAAGCTCCGTTCCAGCCGAGCCGTCATTGTTGCCGCGTTTCTGCACGCCATCGATGTGGCTCAGAACACGGAAACTGACACTACAGCTGCTGTGAGTGCACTGCAGCAGCAACTGACCGGGACACCACTTGAGAGGCTGACATCAGGACTGTCGGCTAAGGAAACATCAAACCTGTTAGGCTATTACCAGACCATCTGGCACTATCTGTCAGAACGAAACGTCGCCGACAGTTCATTTTCTGAAGAAATCAAGAACGCACTGACGGCCCTTGGCGAAGCTCTGCCGAATTCGGTCAACAGCTGAGCAGTTCCACACGACGGCTCTTGAATCGTCTATCTTCTCGAACGAGGTCCAGCGCGACTTGTTGCATCGCAAATTAGTTCTCGCCGTTTTCTCTGCTCCACAATTGAAGTAAAGTTCCATAAGTTTCAAATTCAGGATTCAGTGAAATCACGATGACCGCAAGCAATACTTTAGACAGTCTGTTTGACCTTTCGGACGTGGCAACGGCCATCGCCGAACAGCTATCCGTTCACCCGAATCAGATCAGAAAGGCCATTGAACTGTTAAGTGACGGCAACACGGTGCCGTTCATTGCCCGCTATCGTAAAGAAGCAACCGCGGGCCTTGACGAAACCGCGCTGCGAGTCATTGACGATGCCGTGGAAAAGGCCCGTGAACTGGCCAGCCGAAAACGGACAGTGCTGAAGACAATTAACGAACAGGGATTACTGACTGAAAAACTACGCGACGCGATTTTGAAATGCGATGACAGGCAGCAACTTGAGGACCTGTACAGCCCCTTCAAACCCAAACGCCGCACTCGTGCTGCGGCCGCAAGGGAAAAGGGTCTTCAGCCAATGGCGGACATTCTGCTGCAACAGCAGCAACTGCGGGAACCACGCGAGAGGACACTGCAGAAATTTGTGAACTCCGATCTCGATGTACCGGACACAGACGCGGCATTGGCTGGTGCCTGCGACATTGTGGCGGAAACGTGGGCCGACACGCCCGAACTACGACATTGGATGCACGAACGCGCTCAACGGGGCAGAATTGTGGCAGCAGTCAAACGCGGCAAAAAGGAGGGCGGAGAGCGTTTCGAAATGTATTTTGATCACAACGAGCGGGCTGACCGTGTACCTTCGCATCGTTTTCTGGCCATGAAACGCGGTGAAGCAGAAGGCATTCTTCGAGTAAAGATCGCCCCGGATGAAGATTATGTAATGCCGCGACTACAGCAACGACTGCTGCGAAATCCATCGTTCGAATTTGCGGACGCGCTCATGGCAACCGTCAGCGACTGCTATCGACGGTTGCTGCAACCGACCGCAGAATCGACTCTGATGCAGCAACTCAGCACGAAGGCGGAAGCGGAAGCCATCGCCGTCTTCGCAAAGAACATGCGAGAACTCCTGATGGCAGCACCGGCCGGCCCGTTGGTAACGATCGGACTCGACCCCGGGTTCCGCACCGGCTGTAAGGTCGCAGTCATCGACGGCACGGGAAAATTTCTTGACCACGCCACAATTTTTCCGACTGCTCCCCGCAACGACACGGCAGGAGCCAGTCAGTTACTGCTCAATCTGATTCAAAAACATGGTGCACAATTGATTGCCATCGGAAACGGTACCGCCTCCCGGGACACGGAAACGTTTGTTGCAGCACTGCTGAAAAACCATGACCTGCAGGTAACAAAAGTGGTCGTCAGCGAATCGGGCGCATCTGTCTACTCGGCCAGCGAACTGGCAATCAGCGAATACCCGGAGCTGGATGTCACAGTTCGAGGAGCCATCAGTATTGCTCACCGATTGCAGGACCCGCTGGCCGAATTGGTCAAGATCGACCCAAAAGCGATTGGCGTTGGCCAGTATCAGCATGACGTTAATCAGCCTCAGCTGAAAAAGGCACTGGATGACGTCGTGGAATCATGTGTGAATTCCGTCGGAGTCGACGTCAATATGGCCAGCCCTGCGCTATTATCTCACGTTGCGGGCATTGGCCCCACGCTGGCAAATCGAATCGTCGAATACCGCAATGAAAATGGTGCGTTCACAAGGCGTAAGGAATTGCTGGACGTCCCGAAACTGGGCAGTAAGGCCTTTGAGCAGTCGGCAGGATTTCTACGTATTCAGGGGGGCCACGAACCACTGGACAACTCTGCCGTGCATCCTGAAAGTTATGCCGTGGTCAAAAGAATGGCCGTGCAACTGAATGTCACCGTAGGCGACCTGATCGGCAACGCAGCGCTGATTTCGCAGCTCAGTCCACAGGGTTTTGTGGACGGCGGTGTCGGTGAATTCACCGTGACTGACATCATGGCGGAACTCAAGTCACCCGGCCGGGACCCTAGAGCCGAATTCAAAGTGGCCACATTTGCTGAAGACGTCAATCAGGTCTGCGATCTGACTGTCGGCATGAAGCTTGAAGGAGTCGTCACCAACGTGACCCATTTCGGAGCGTTTGTCGACATTGGCGTGCATCAGGACGGTTTGATTCACATCTCTCAGCTGGCCGATCACTTTGTGAAGGACCCGTCCCAGGAAGTCAGCGTTGGCGATATCGTGAAGGTGACCGTCCTGGAAATCGACGAGGCCAGAAAACGCATTAGTCTGTCACGCAAAACACAGGTGTGATGTCGATCGACGGGCCGTGGCAGTCGGGGTTGCGTTCTTGGCTGAACGCCTATGCCCGGCGTTTGGAATCCGGCACCCCTGCTGCATCACGGAATGTGCCGATCACTCGCGAATGCGAATCCAGTGATCCGTAAACTTGAGACCTTCGTGGATTTGAACCTTCGGCATATGACACGAAATGCATTCATCCGTCGTGGCAGAGAAGCTGCACGATGATTCCGACTGATGGCACCCGCTACACCGTTGATTGTAAAAAAACGGATTGGCAGATGCGCGTTCATGAGGATCATGGCATGTCATGCAGTCAAAGCGAGACTCCGGCTGTTGATTCACAAAGCACGACGTCTGCACCAGACTGGCGCTTGCAAAACGAACCAGCAGTTCGTTGGAAGTCACCAGTTCATCAGCCGTGAAGTGGTCAGCTCGACGATGACACTGGCCACAGCGGTTCACGGACTCCAGCGGTGTCAGATCCGACCAACGCTGTATGTCTCCGTTCTCCGCATGAGCGACATGTGCTTCCGCCTGAGTATGACAGCGAGTACATGTCACATTCGGAATCGTGCGTGCCAGATCAAGGCGATCGTCCGTCTCCGGAAGCCACGTCGTGTGACAGAGGAAACAGGATCGACTTTCCTGTGCCGTGTGGGGCTGGGCCACGCCATCAATGCCTGCCAGATCACGTCGTTCCTCAATCTGCCCGAGCGTCCATTGAATCACATCGTCCGGATACCACGACATCACGTGCTGAAGAACAGAACTGCCGCCACCGGGGTTTTCAACGACGGTCACCGGAGTACGTGCGTGGTGTCCGGACCCAAACACCCAATCCACCCGTAGCGGGCTCGAACGCCGGCTGGATTCCAGCCAGACAGATTCATTCCGCTGCACATATTGAAATTCAGCGCCCGACACTGTGTCTGTGAATGTCTTGCCACTTAACAACTCGGCCACCAGGGGATCGTCTCCGGCAAGCAGCGTGTTGTGGTGCGGCGCCGTTTCAAACCGTACCACATGGTTTTCATGACAGGCGACGCAGTTTTCCTCAGAAACGGGTGCCTCCTGGGCAGAATTCAGGGGAAAGACGTGGTCTGGCAACGGTACGCCTGATCCTGGAACCAAGATCAGTGCAGCGCACACCATCATGATCGACAGCCCCGACGCGGCGACGGCATATTGCCGCCAGCGCCGACCGGTGCCGACTTCTGCGTACCGCATCCTGGAATCACTGCACATCGCGCTGCAATCGTGTCATGGCGGTCAAAGGATGATCGGGGAAGGCCGTCTCCATAGTGTTCAGAGTTGCGTTCGCATTCCGACCGTCTCCTGATTCCCAGTAAAAAACATGTTTCGCATACAGTGCCTCGACCGCTTCTGAGGTCAGAGCGGCTGTCGCGGACGCCAGATCTGCAGAACAGTATAGACGAACAACATCCGGGGAAATCAGTGCTGCCTTATCCAACACCAGTTCACCTGTAGGTACGCCCGGCACGAAAACGTCAGACATCAGCCGCTGCAGCACCTGGCGACGCAGGGCGCTGACGCGGCTGCAGTTCAGCCATTCGTGCCATGCAAACTGCTGCTGCGTCTTCAGGAACTCGTCCTCGCACAACGGTTTGCCGCGGGACTCAACCGCCGGAAGAATCGTTCGCACTGCCGCAACATTCATGTGCATCGCTCGAAACACCCTGGCCTGGCGAATATCCGCACGAATGTCCAGGGCTCCGAATGTCGCCGCCCACGCGTCGGTATGCGACGGCGCAGCGGACCGGGAATAGAGTTCGTGTCGCCATCCGCCATATTCAAGGAGGTCTCGCTGCGATCTGGCCGCCAGAATCTGAGCACTGAACTGCGGTATGCCGGCCACTGCGAACACTAGTTGAGGAGAATCCAGTGACAACGGCTTCCACAATGTCGGCTCCAGTGAGGTAAGAACCGCGTTGCGTCGCTGAGAAACAACCAGCAAAGCGACATCTTCATTTATCAATGCCCGCCACCAACCGCCCTCAGAACCATTCTGCCGCCTGAACGCCGCTTTGCGGCCGGTCGCCAGATCGTGATTCAGCAGCCAGAAATTCGTCAGGCGGCGACCTCTGATCGCCGCTTCCGGCACATCAAGAACCTTCACTGACGGACACGACATCAACAGCATGCCCGCCCCGTTGACGTCAGTGCAGTGAGCCAGAAAACGACTTTGTTGATGCTGCTGAAGATCTCTCTCCGCGAATCGCAGATCCAGATGATCCGCTACGCCCCAACCCAGACGTTCCTGACGGCCGCCAAGCCCTCCGGATGCATTCCACACCACAATAGTGGCAGCCATCGCAGAAAATGCCACGCGAATTCCTTTGGTCTGAAACGTCTTCTTCCACCGATCGTCTTCGGGAAGATCGATCAGCATCAGACCACTGACTGCGGCTGCCAGCGGCAGTTGTCGGCCCACCAGCAGGCCGCCAACAGTCAGCAACGCGATAAGGATTTTTCGGAACGCGGTAGTGCCACGTGACGCCACCGCGGCGACTCCGAGAAACACGGCCCCGATGACTGGCATGGTAACGGGACTGCTTGAGTACCCGGTCTCGGTCAGGAATGCCCTATCATTAAAGAACCAGGGAACCGCCAGTACGACCATGTCCACCAGGCTCCATGGACCTCGTGGCGTAAGACTCAGGCAGACCAGCAACGTACACACCCATCTTGCAGTTCGGCGAACACTGTGCGTATTGTCATCGTGTGCGAAACCCACAAACGCGGGGATCACCCAGATCGCCCCCGTGGACAAATTCGCCCAGACCGCGGCGCACACAGCAATGGAAACGTACCGCTGTTGTTGCACCAGTGCGGCCACCAGCAGAATTCCCAGAAAATCCAGCGTGGCAGAGGATGGACCAAGAACCGGCTGTGCGGCCAACAGCAGCATGACACAAAAAAACATTTCCAGAGTACTGTTGCCACCTCTTCGCTGCAGTCGCCAACCGGCGAACAACGCCACCGCAACCTTCAGCAGCATGAGTCCGGCGACACCGCAGAACGAAAACACGATCCACGGTATTGTGCCACATAGCCAGTCAGCGTTCGGAAGTCGCTCGTGGCTCAACAGGAAACTGGACGGCTGCCATTCGCCGCTCAACACCGTGCGGCCGCGAACCAATTGCCACCACAACTCACCATTCGAAAGTGGCTGCAGGCTTAGCAGCAACGCAGCTACGCCAACTTGAACACGAATGCCCAAGCCGGCACCCCCATCATCAGCAGTAGGCAAGTCATGACTGGTGTGCGATATCATCGAATGCCAATGGTGGACTCCGGACGACGGCGTAAAGCGGACGAAGCAACAGGGGCGGGTGGCGAATCATCGCAATGCACGAATATAACACATCATGCGTTGAGTCTGCCGGTAGCCGTTGCCCGTGCTGTGTCATTCTACAAGAACTTCCAGGCCCTGGTAACCGACGCGAATGTTCTGCAATTGCGCCTATCGGGGTGTATTTGTTTTCCGGATCGGTACTCGCCTGGTAAAGCGTTCATCAGCAAACGTTTCACTTAGTTGAGTCCTCCTGAAGCTTAGAGGAGGTTCGACAGATAGTTCAGCTGACATTCGGTCATTCCCGACGAAACGCTTCGCACAGTCCGTGAAGACCCTGAGCCTGCACCGACGACGCCACTTCTCGCTCAGCCGACGGACAAGACGCTTCGCCCGTTGGTGCTCGAGAAACAGCGTGGTGGGCATCGCACAATTCATCGTTGCTTCCTCGGCCTCGATGCGTGCGAACTAGATACTGGCCAGCGACCAGAGTTGAATTTAATTCCTTGAAAAACAACCAGATCTGCCAGCGAGGCCGCGCCAGGAATCGAGTCCTCTGCCCGCGGTGGATCGATTCGGCGGCGATCATACCCGCCGCCGAGGATCACGACAGCCACCCTCTATGCATAACTAAGGACAGCACCATCCGAGTGATCATCAGGCGACCAAAGGCGTCAAGCGAAGATTGAGACAGATATCACTTGAGACCGCGACCAGACTCGGCGACGGTCACCATGGCGGGTCCTACCGCAAATCCAATTTTCTGCACATGAATGAAATAGCGCAACTTCAAAAAGGCGTATGCGATGGCGTGGCCTACTGTCCCTCGCTGCCGCATAGGTTGTCCGCATGTCCTGCAACTGCCTCATACGCAGATTGGAATCCAGAAAGAAGCTTCGGCTACAAAAAAAGGTGAACCCTTATCGGGTCCACCTTGGATCTTCAGTCAAGCGAAGTAACGAACCAATTACTCTTCGCCACCTTCACCTTCTTCAAATTCTTCCACTTCTCCTTCAGTCATGCCCGACGTTGAGTCTTCACCCTCGGTCGTATCATCGACAGCGGTGCCAGTTTCAACATCGGCACCGCAGCCAGCCAACATCGGCAGAAAGACCAAAGAGAACGCCAAAACCAATGATCGCAGAGAACGCATTATTAACCTCTCAAGTACAGGGACGAAGAACAAGAATAGAAATAAAGGCTTACCACTCGCCCACCGTCTGCCCATCGTGACGGCTGCCAAGACGCTTCCACACGCCAAGGTCGATGTTTTCGCTGGCGAAACGAACCGAACCATCAGCCAGTGTACACTGAACGCCACCTACGTGGGCACTGCGTGCAGCAAACATGGCTCGGTCAGTGTTGCTACTACAGTCATACAGTATTGAATTCGGTCCCACATGTGTCGTAAAGACAACGGAGTTCGGACGTTCGCCGTAAAACCACGAATTACCGGTCTGGCGGAAGGAACTCCCTTCTCGATTGCCGCCCGTTGGACAAGTAAAGACACGCCCCAATGAGGTGTTTGGACCTGACTCAGCTGCATTGCTGCGGCGAAGCGGAAATCCGATCCGAACTTCAGACAGCAGCAGAGTGTTGGACGTGCCATCGGTGACGTCCCGAATTTGGACCTTGGAAACCTCGCTCATCATACCGTCAAACCGGTTGATTCGGCCATTATTGTTTTGTGGCTGAAGCCGTGCGTAGTTCCCCAGATTCGCAACGTAGTTCGTGTGCCCGTAATTTCCGTTGGGAGCAGCGCCTGTTACGGCGCCACTTCCATCAGGCCGATCAAACGACTTACCGGATCCGTTTTCGGAATCCGAAGGACAGCGGAAGGCCGCCAGTCGCTGACGCATAGCACCACTTGGATTGGCATTGTGACCACTTGCAGTGCTATTACCTTTGGCCTGATTCCAGTTAATTCCATTATATATCGCCGCCCCGTCAATCTGAGAAAGAATGCGAGCGCCCCAAGCGACGTTGCTGGTATTCCATGATTGGATTCCACTACCATAGGTCCGAACTCGAGCAGGTGGAAACGTCCCGTGGACATCATGATAGTTGTGCAATGCCAGTCCCAGCTGTTTCAGATTGTTTTTGCACTGAGTTCGACGGGCAGCTTCACGAGCCTGCTGAACAGCAGGAAGCAAAAGTGCAATAAGAATCGCAATAATAGCGATGACTACCAGCAACTCAATCAACGTAAAACCGCGTAATTTCTTTTTGGCCATTAACTTCGACTCCACAAAACAAAAAAGACAGGGTCCTCATACCAACCCGAGGCTAGAGCGTAAGCTTAGTTGCCAGTGCAGTGTATGTCAAAGAAATCAGAATTCGTGTCTGAAATTCTGAAGAAATAGTGCATGATTTATGAAGTACGCATCGTTGCCATTTCGTTGCGCACTCTGACAAATGCGACGGCGTGCACCGTCGAACGTTGATCGATTCAGGAACGACTCGCCGCTTACGTGTGATTCCGCCGGGCCAACGACAATATTTCACGATTTTAACAAAAAAATTCGCCACGGAGGCGAGGGCGTTGACCGTCAGGCGTTGGAAAAGCAGTCACTATTGATCGTATGTCACGCCGCCAATAGCATCCCTTACCAGCATTTCACACCACTTGAATGCGGCGAACAATGCGAAGTCTGCTGTTTTTCTTCTTACGATATGTATCGTCATCGCCCTTTGGTGGATCCGTCTTCCTCCCCCGGGTCAAAGCACTGCGCCGCCCAAACGCAACGCCGTCACGGTCAGTCTGCCACAACAGGGCGCTGATGACGAATTTGCGGGGGCGAGTGCCTCCGCCGATTGCCATGAAAAGCAGCATGCCACGTGGCGTCAAAGCTACCACCGCACCATGACACAGGTAACCTCTCCAGAGGCGATCGTCGCTCCTTTCGGAGGAGAAACGCTCACCAACCGAGGTGGCGAATTCCGATTTTTTCGCCGTGGCAACGGATTCTTCGTGAGCCTGCCGGATATGGACGAACACGCGAAGGCAGCACAGCAGGAACTGGTGTTCGATCCGTCAACCGCCCGGCAAGTCGAACGCCAGATTGTGATGACCACCGGCAGTCACCACTACCACACCTACTGGATCAACAGTCGGCTGAACCATCAGCTGTGGCGAGTGCCCTACGTGTTTCATATCGAGCGAGCTCGCTGGATTCCGCTAGAAGACTCATTTCTGACACCACCGTCTGAACACTCGCGCGTCAGCCGCTGGAATGATTCCTGCATACAATG
>JAQWLN010000013.1 GCA_029247265.1 Fuerstiella sp. | reverse complement strand
ATCCCCTCCGAAGAAGAAATGACAGCTATAAACAAAAGAAAAGTGTGATACCTGTTTGCCGCCCCGGTCAAAGAGCGGCGAACCAATTTGCGTTAGCCAAAACTCACAGACTCACAATCTCAATCAAATTGTCAAAGATCTATGCCCAAGTCAGCTACATCGCTGCAGTTGGCTCAAGCGGACGGGGAGTCTATTGGCCTGCAGACATTTGTCAATTGCGACACTTCGATTCCTGAGAAGTTTCCACATTAACGAAAACGATCGACTGCGCAGGCCATTCGACCCACCCACGGGAAGACAACGCGACGCAAATTACAAAGTATTGCACGATCCCCGGATGCCGATACCATCACGGCTTCCATAAACCATGTGCGGAACGCGAGAAGATAATGACAGTCAGGACAAGATTTGCCCCCAGTCCCACCGGATATATGCACATCGGAGGCATCCGAACGGCCCTGTTTAACTGGCTGTGGGCCCGCAAAAACGGTGGCCAGTTCATTCTTCGCATTGACGACACCGACCAGCAGCGAAATATGGACGAAGCTCTGGGACCGATCCTGGATGCGTTCCGCTGGCTCGGTCTGGACTGGGACGAAGGCCCGGAAGTTGGTGGCGATCACGGACCGTACTTTCAGTCTCAACGGCGAGACCTGCATGACGCTGCCCTGGAAAAACTGCTGGCCAGCGGGGCTGCTTACCGAGACTTTGAAGCTGCTGAGGACACGCGAGCCCAGCGAGAAGCCGCCGAAAAAGAAAAACGCGTCTACCTGAGCAGCCGAGTCTCGGCAGGTCTGACCGAGGCTGAGGTCACCGAAAAACTGGCCGCTGGCGAAACGCACGTCGTGCGTTTTCTGATTCCCCGCGGACGAACCGTGTCCATTGATGATCACGTGCGCGGTCATGTCGAATGGGATTGCGGCCTGATGGTGGATCCCGTGATTGCCCGTGGCGACGGTTCGCCGTTATACAACTTTGCTACGGCCGTCGACGACGGACAATTGCAGATTACACACGTCATTCGCGCACAAGAGCATCTTTCGAACACGCCCGCGCAGGTTTTGCTTCACGAAGCTCTGGGGAACGACCTTCCCGAATTCGCTCACATTCCGTTCGTTGCGTCTCCCGGGGGCAGGAAAAAACTCAGCAAACGCGACGTCGACAAATACCGCAAGAGCCCCGCCTTTCAAAAACTGTTCCAACTGGGAGACGAAGTTCTTTCCGCAACCGGCATCGATCCCGCCGACCAGTCACTGTCGCCTGTGATGGTCGCGTATTACCGTGAAGTTGGGTTTCTACCCGCGGGAGTCCTGAATGCTCTGGCACGACTGGGGTGGTCGCTGGACGATGAAACCGAGAATATGTCGCTGCAGACCGTGCAACAGAACTTCTCGCTGGAACGCGTAGTAAAAGCATCGGCGGGACTCGATCCGGACAAGCTGATGAGTTATCAGTCTTACTGGATGGGGAAATTGTCCGCGGAAGAAAAGCTGAAGGGCTGCGTCGATATGCTTGTGAAAGCCGACTTGGTTCCTGAAAATCCGGATGCAGACACGCTGAACATGGTGGCCGCCGTCGTGAAACTTGCCGCTGATCGAATCCGGGTCTTCGGCGATATTCTGGGCATGGACGAATTCTTCGTTTCAGCGGACACTCTGAAGTACAGCGAAAAGGACTTCCAGAAACGTGTTGTGAAGCCCGAACCGGCCGTTGATCTGCTGAGGGAACTGCGTCAGTTGCTGGCCACGACTGACGAATTCACGGC
Organism: Fuerstiella sp.; assembly: GCA_029247265.1. Lineage (GTDB taxonomy): Bacteria > Planctomycetota > Planctomycetia > Planctomycetales > Planctomycetaceae > Fuerstiella. The sequence goes on along the minus strand of JAQWLN010000013.1, from coordinate 5,870 downwards.
CGACGCCATGCACATTGTTGTCGAAGGGTTTGTTGAACAGAAGGAAATCAAGTTCGGACAGATCGCCCCCGCTCTGCGCCTGTCAGTGACTGGAAAAGCCAAGGGAGCGGACCTGTTCCCCACTCTGGAACTTCTGGGACAGGAAGAATGTCTCAGGCGAATTGATCGAGCAATCGGCACAGCCGAGTCGATGAAAGTGGTATAACGTTCAAATTCAGCAGGAATTGAAACACATGTCGACAGTACTTGTTACCGGCGGAGCCGGATTTCTGGGTAGTCATCTCTGCGATCGCCTGATCGAACGGGGCGACGAAGTGATTTGCCTGGATAACTTCTTTACCGGCAATAAGGAGAACGTGCGGCACCTGCTGGGACATGATCGATTTGAACTGGTGCGTCACGACATCGTGCATCCGTTTTACATTGAAGTCGACCGCATCTTCAATTTGGCCTGTCCGGCATCGCCCGAGGCCTACCAGCACAATCCCATCAAGACAATCAAGACCTCGACCATCGGCATGGTCAACGTGATGGGATTGGCCAAACGATGCGGCGCATGCGTTCTGCACGCGTCCACGTCTGAAGTCTATGGCGACCCTCAGGTGCACCCGCAAACCGAAGACTATTGGGGCCACGTGAACCCCATCGGCCCTCGCAGCTGCTACGACGAAGGCAAACGCATCGCAGAGTCACTGATGATGAATTATCACGAGGCGCACGACGTTCAGATCCGAATCATTCGCATCTTCAATACGTACGGACCAAGAATGGACCCAAACGACGGACGAGTGATTTCAAATTTCATTAATCAGGCGCTGCGGGGCGAACCACTTACAATTTACGGCGAAGGCACGCAGACGCGGTCCTTCTGTTATTGCAGCGACCTGATCGAAGGCATGCTGCGGTTGATGGATCAGGACGATCACACCGGCCCGGTCAACATTGGCAATCCGACCGAAAACACGATGCTGGAGCTGGCCGAAGCGGTCATTGCGGCTGTCGGAAGTTCATCAACAATTGCTCATCTGCCATTGCCCAAAGACGACCCGCAACGCCGCTGTCCGGATATCACCCTGGCAAAACAATGGCTGGACTGGACGCCACAGGTCGACCTGCAGCAGGGACTTGGCAATACAATCGAATGGTATCGGAAGCTCATTAAGGCTTAACAGGAATCGAAATCGATCGCTGGGGTGCGAACAGAAATATAGGGACATCTTCTAATATGATCTGGTTGTTTGCTCTTTCCAAAGGCCTCCCATTTCTGTTTTACATCGCCGCACTGATTTTTGTCGTCAGGCAGAAAATTGATCGAGGCTCTGCAAAAACGTATCTGGTCTTCGGTCTCAGTCTGTTGTTGTTTCAGATTGTCAGTGGTGAGGTGGCGGGGTTCGTAATCGTCAGGTTCATATCACCTGACAATCTCACTGGCCTGGCAGTGTCTTCATTACTCTTTTCACTCCTACATATCGTTGCGATCGCTTTTTTTGATTGCAGCGGCTGTTGCCGTTCAATTTCGGGCCGAATCAGAGCAACGTTTTGTGTCTCCGGCAAACGACAACCCATACACACCGCCTCAAAGTTAGTACCGAACAATGGCCAAGATTCTCGTTACCGGAGCCGCCGGCTTCATCGGTTTTCACACTGCCACCAAACTGCTTGATCGTGGCGATGAAGTCGTGGGGCTGGACATCGTCAACGACTACTACCAGGTCAGCCTGAAGCACGATCGCCTGAAGCAACTGGAAGGACGAGACGGTTTTCAGTTCGCTAAAGTGGCGTTGGAGGACCGAGACGCAGTGAACGGTGTCTTTGAAAGACACGGCTTTGACAGCGTTATTCACCTGGCCGCTCAGGCCGGTGTGAGGTATTCACTTGAGAATCCTCAGGCTTACGTCGACGCCAATCTTGTGGGCTTCGTGAACATTCTGGAAGCCTGCCGCCACAACAAAGTCGGCCACCTGGTCTACGCTTCCAGCAGTTCGGTCTACGGTGCCAATAAGAACAAGCCATTTCGGGTCACGGATCGAGTGGACCATCCGGTGAGTCTGTACGCAGCGTCCAAGAAAGCCAGCGAACTGATGGCTCATACCTACAGTCACCTGTTTGGACTGCCGACAACCGGATTGCGTTTCTTCACCGTCTACGGCCCCTGGGGACGCCCTGACATGGCGCTGTGGCTCTTCACTGAAGCCATTCTCAAGGGGGAATCCATCAATGTATTCAATCACGGCAAGATGCGTCGCGACTTCACGTACGTCGATGACATCGTGGAAGGTGTGATCCGCGTCAACGACAACGTGCCGCAACCGACTCCTGACAAAGATCCGATGGATGATTCCACGACGTCTGCACCGTATAAAGTTTACAACATCGGAAACAACCAGCCCGTCGAGCTGATGTACATGATCGAGGTCCTGGAAAAGGCCATTGGCCGGACCGCCAACAAGAACATGATGGACATGCAGCCAGGTGATGTGCCGGAGACATTCGCGGACATCGCCGCCCTGCAACGTGACGTCGGCTTCAAACCGGACACTCCCATCGAAACCGGCATCGAACGATTTGTGGCTTGGTACAAGTCCTACCACAATATCGATGGTTGCTGACAGCAGCTGCCATGAAAAGTTCGCCCGGAGCAGATACCCCGTCCACACGTGACTGTGGAGCCGGATAGCCCAGGTCGTGACGTCAGCTTAACAGGTGTCGTAATTCCGACATCAACGAGCAACAGGAACTGGCTGATTGAAAAGATTCATCCGTGTTGACGACTCTGTGGCTCCGCAACCAATTCATTACCAAATTCCTCAGGCAAAACTGGATGCCATCGTCTGGGCCAGACAATTGTTTCCATTGTCCATGGAAACGAAGCACTCACCAGTGCAGAGTGCTTTTCGCGAATACGATCCAGATTGGCCATTCTAAATCTGTAGTTGCAATTCGGCTCCTGTCTGGAAGAACACGCTTCTTTCAGTGACGCCAGCGACGGGCTTTTCTGTTGATGAAGGGTAAATGTCGGTGGACGGAGAGTCGGCGGGAACGCGGTGTCCATTGGCGGCAGATTCGAAGCTTGGTTGAGGACTGCCCGGACCTACCGCCAGAGACGCGGCAATCGCTCATTGCTCAGGGCGATGAGGTGGTGGCGAGATCGTGAGTATCTGGCGGGCTCACGCTGTAGATTGATGTCGAAGTCTCCGTCCGCCGACATCTTCTTTTCGGCGACAGAAATGTCCGTCGCTGGCGTCACTGACCATCGCATTCTGTACGGGAAGGACCCGTAGCGACTCAGAAGACATGGTTTGCGGCGCGATGCAGAACACTTGGTGGCAGTGGCGCCGCCACGTTGCTCGTTAGCCAGCGTTCTGCATCATCAGGAGTGACCTGCCCCACGGTTGCGTTAGATCCTAACTCGGATCCGGCGTAAACTTTATTGCTGACAACCCGGCCTCTGGCGCTGGTGGCCGGTAGTCCAATGAACTGTGTGGACGAACCATATTGTCATGACGTCTCCAGCGTTCTGTCAGTACTCGAGCTTCCAGCAGAGTGTCAGCACATCAATTGTCGAAGCCAGTTTCTCAGTCCGGGTGCGAAGCGGCTCAACCGGTAGCTCTTCCGTGACGACGACGCCAGCACGCTCTGATAATTCCCGCAAATGCCTCCCGCGATGGCCGCGCCTTTCCAAATGGAAGGCGTACTCGATTCCGCGCTCATAGAACTCTCGCTGAAGGTCGCGGACTCCTTCAAGAATAAATGAGTGATGTCGATCCGAAGCGTACGGGAAGGATTCCGGGAGTGCCTGGTAAACCAGCAACGGAATACGAAGACGATTCGAGATCGTTATTGCGACATCCAGGGCCGGATTTTCATGCGCTCTCATGGCATGATGAAGCCAGTACAATACGAATTTATTTTGTGGCCGCTGGGGGCAACGATTGACCAGTCGAGTTCGCTCCGCAAGGTGCTCAGGCAGATCCTGGACGACGTCGAAATGCAGGGGCTCCATCGCAAGCTCTCTGTTATGAAACTCACTTCAGACGAATCAGCACTTCATTTCGACGCCATGGACCGGGAGTCCACGGAGGATCGTAGCCAGCAGATTCAGCATCGCCGTCTGGGGTGAGTCCCTGAGTCGACATCCATTGACTCAAACGCAGCTCGGCGTCCTCGCGAGTCGAATCATCAAGGCGACCACTAAATCTGATCACGGCAAACCGCCCGCCGTTCCGACTGCGCAATTCAACATTGCCGTCGGACGGCACAGGTGCGCCGTTGGCGACAACCGATGCGGGCACGACAAATCCCATTTGACCTGGCTTGCCTTCCGATTGCGCATCCATTAAAACTGGAGTCGTCATCGCAACTTTCTGATTATTCTCATTGGCCCCACTGATGTAGGAGAATAGTCGGCTGAAACTGCCATCGTTTCCCCGAGACGCAAATCGCATTTGCGTCGTTGCCAGCAGCAAATCAGGATACTCACGCACTTCGAACGTTGCGTCCGACTGGATCACTGAGTAGGCGGCTGATTCGTAGGCACTTCTGGATGTCAGGGTCCAGCCGAAATATGCGAGAGTCGCAACAAAGCCTCCCGCCACAAGGTAGGCCATTTTCTTTCCGTTCATGATGAGCTTCATTCTCAAGGCATCTAAGTTGGCCACCAAACCATTAGTCTTCAAGAACGGCCACCGGCTGGTTTGTAGACGATGGAAACCCTTTGGCCACCCGTCCCAACCATCAACAATATGATCGAGCACTGCTGTCGTGCGGCAATTCATTGGGCAGTCGGGCTTCCAAATCGCCGATCTGGTAAATTTGCCTATGAGCCGGGGTGATCCGTTCTTTGTGGATCGCCACCTTACAAACGGCTGGTTTCCACGAACTGATATCTCACTATCGCATGGACCTCACCAAGCACCCGGGTGCTGCTCATGACCTAGAAAGTATGAGCTTATCACAAGCGTAAAGCGAAATTCCAAATGACAGTTCCCGACATCCGCATACAGAAGTGCAACGATGCTGATATCAACGGCCACGGCGAGTTTGTGCTTTACTGGATGACGGCAAACCGGCGTCCGGTTTGGAATTTCAGTTTGCAACGAGCAGTTGATCATGCGAAAGAACTGAAGAAACCGCTGCTCATCTTCGAAGCTCTGCGATGCAGTTACCAATGGGCCAGCGACCGCATCCATCACTTCGTAATCGCAGGCATGGCTGACAACACAAGGGCATTCCAGAAAACGAAGGCACTCTACTTCCCTTATCTCGAACCGAAGCCTGGTGCGGGCAAAGGACTGTTGGAGGAACTTGCACGTCGCTCATGCATTGTCGTCACGGATGATTTTCCGTGTTTCTTTCTGCCCCGTATGGTGGAGGCCGTCGCGAAGCGGGTGCAGGTCCGCCTGGAGAAAGTGGATTCCAACGGCATCTTCCCGATGCGCGGTACGGATCGTGTTTTTTCGCGAGCCCATGACTTCCGCCGTTTCCTGCAGAAGAACCTGCGACCGCACTTGCAGGAGTTTCCGATTGCTGATCCGCTGAAGAGAATCCGCATTCCTCAGCTCGAAGGAATTCCTGCTGACATCGTCCGCAGGTGGCCGTCCGCTGATGTTGCCACGATCGCCGACCAGCCGGCGCGACTGGCTGAATTTCCAATAGACCATTCTGTTGGCGTCATTGACATCCATGGCGGATTCCGAGCTGCTAACGAAAAACTCAAAAGGTTCTCCAACAGCAACATCCAACGCTATTCCGAGTACCGAAACCAGCCGGAAGAAGATGTGGTCAGCGGCTTTTCCCCGTACCTGCACTTCGGCCACATCTCAGCCCATGAAATCTTTAGTAAATTGATGGACGATGAAGAGTGGACTCCG
>JAQWLN010000278.1 GCA_029247265.1 Fuerstiella sp. | reverse complement strand
GAAGAGATGTCCGGGAATTTCAACATTGCGCGCCGGCGCAGGGCTCCGACGCTTCAAAACAATTAAAATCGACTTTCTCTGCTCATTTCCCTTCGACATCTGGATATTTTGCCTCAGCGGCGGGTGCCGCCAATCAAGTTGACGGCGAACGACCGTTTTGTCCGGTATCAGACATCCAGTGGACCGACCAACGGAGTAACGCTGCTGTCCAGTCCACATCCGCAATACGCGTTTGGCAGCGACAGTGACACCATCGAATCAGCACAGTCAATCACGCTGCCCTGTGGAATCAGTGGACGCATTTCAGATGCGGACAATTCGCAGTATTTTTCGTTCGATGCGAAAATGGGCGACCGATTTCTCTTCGAGGTCGAGGCCAATCGACATGGTCTGCCGTTAGACGGCCTGATCGAAGTCTTCGATTCCAATGGTAAGTACCTTTCTGAGGCGGATGACACGGCGGGTTCGCCCTATGCTGGATTCTGGAGAGAGAAGGATCCGAAGTTGCGTTTCAAGGCCCCCGCCGACGGAAAATACTTCGTTGCAGTCAGAGACTCCAACGGTCGCGGCGGAGAGCATTTCGTCTATTACCTTCGTGCTCAAAAGGACCAGCCCGACTTCGATTTGTACGGCGAGTATTACTACGCCATGCTGGCGCCCGGCACGCGAATGCTGTGGTTCGCTCATATCAATCGGCTGAATGGCTTTGACGGCCCCGTTCAGATCGGAATCGATGGTCTGCCGGCCGGAGTGGAACTGACCCCTGCTACGATTCCAACCGGAATGGACCATTGTGCCCTTATCCTTTCCGCTGCCGAAGACGCAGAAATCAGTGCGAACCTTGTGCGCGTTTTTGGTAAGGCAACCATTGCAGACGCAGATAACTCTCAGAACGAAATCGTTCGCTACGGCAATGTCACGTGTGAACTGCAACAGGGGGGAGGCAGCGCACAGTTGCGATGGCCGTGCAGGACCCAGATGGTCGGCGTCACCGAGCCACTCGATCTTGTCCGAGTCGAATCCAGCATTAACGAGATTACGTTGGAACCAGGTGGGCAAGCGGAATTCAGTGTGCGAATCGATCGCCAGGAAGGCAATTCGGACCCTGTAACCCTGGCGATGAGGCACATGTATTATACGAATAGTTGTGGAGATCAGTTGCCTCCTGGAGTCACTCTGTCTGCCGACAGCAAGACTCAGTTGAAGGCAAATGAATCCGAAGCAAAATTCATTCTCAAAGCAAGCAAAGACGCATTGCCCGTAAACAATCTGCCAATCGCAGTCATGGCACGGCTTTATGTGACCTACAATATCAGCACCAACTACGCATCCACACCGATTTCGCTGACAGTAAGCTCAAGGAAGTAATTCGGTACACTTTTGCGGCAGTGAACATCGGAGCCAGTCATACCCCGATGGTGCGGGCAAGGACGAATCCTGCGTTTACTGCAGTTTCCAACGAGCATCGCCAACAGGAAAACTGACAGCCGCAGATCACGGGGCTAACTCTTTGTTCGCCACTCCCTGACTGCCGGGATGGAACAGATTGTTGGAAAAATGCAGACCTCGCGGCGCATTGGGGCCGCCAGCGATGATTACGGTATATTGGTAACGAGGTTTGCCGGTGCTGTGGACAATGTTCCCCTGGACAATCACATCGGTAAGCGGTGGGTCGTCAGCCTGCTGGCCGCTGTCGAACCTGAAGGGTGAGCGATCATCGCCCCAAATCCAGTGCGCATCACCGTGACCAAAATCTGAGACGATATTGTTTGCGATAATCGAACCTCCGTCGAAGTCATCAGCGTTGGCGGCCACGCCGGGCATCAGGCCGATCGCCCAGAGACTGTTTCGCGTGAACTGGTTACCCTTGATAAGCACGTTACGAGATCCATGCATCGCCTTCATACCGACGAACGCGTTGGCGACGACGTTTTGTGATACGATGACATGATCGCAGTGCAGGTCGATCCCCTGTGCAGCGTTCTCGATGTGATTGCCAAGGATGCGAACAAGGTTGCTCACCTCGGGACCGGTGACAATGATAGCGGAGCCCTGCTGCCAGTTATCCGTGTATCCTGCCTCCCATGCCTGCTGGCTGATTATCGCGCCCTTCTTCGGGTTGCGCTTCACAAAATCGCCGAGTTTGTGCTTCGCCTTGATTTCCGGAGTGGGAACAAGATTCTCCTCGATCACACGATTGCCCTCGATTAGAATTCCCACGCTGTTACTTACGCTGATGCCCGTACCGTCCGTGCATCGGAATGCGTAGCCCCAGTCATCGTTGCCGGTGCGGTCATCGACGCTCACGCGCATATAGTTGCGAACAAGGCAGCGACTGATGCGCGAGCCCTGGCACTCGCGTAACGCAATACCGCCGGAACGGGTACGGTTATCAATCACGCGAACATTGTCGATGACCAGGTCGCGGCATCGTATGGCCAGCACGCCCTCGCAATTCGTTTCCATCTTTCCCGCGGCCCGTGCAAGCGTAAGACCACGCACCTCTGCGTTTGCGGCGTCCTCAATTTCTATGATCGGTTGCATCGGGTTCTGCTGGATGATGCGTCCCGAACCGAACAACCCCGCGCCTTCGCCCCGAATACGAATCTTCTCCGTAATCCTGTATTCGCCGGCCGGAACGAAGATCAACTGTCCTGGATTCGCATTCAGCATCTCCTGAATCGAAACATCTGTTGTCACCGACAAATCGGCCGCGCTGGCGACCGCGCTGCATGCCAACAAAGTGGGCACAAGGCGAAACATATGGAGCATGAAAATCATCGTCCAGAGGATGTGGAAGAACGGAGATAAGGATTGCTTCACGGCAAGGATTGTAACGGCCAGAAATCTGCAGACTATTGATCCTGGCTTCTAGGTGCACAGTCTCAAATGCCTGCAGGCAACAGGCCACATGCTGGCAACGAATCGACACGACGTTCTGACGACACGACTGGGCGCAGCTCCGGTGCCCAGCGCACGAAGCTCATGGCATGTAGAAATCGATCCTGTGGAAACTCTACCGCTGCCGCTCTGCAGGCAGCGATTCTCTCAGCTCACGGATGACGTCGACGTGTTCGGATGACGTGGCAAGGTTCTGCCACTCATGTGGATCGGCATTGTGATCATACAGCTCTTCGCCGCCGTCGCGGTAGCGAATGAATCGCCAGCGTTCGGTTCGCACGGCGTGGTTACCCGGGCCGTACGTTGTCAGTGCAGGGCGGTCCCATTTCATTATGGGGTCCTTCAGGAGCGGCACAATGCTCTGTCCGTCCAGACCATTGCGCGCCGGCAGACCGCAGAGTTCGACAATCGTGGGATACAAATCAATCAGGCTGACGGGGCGTTCACAGATGCGGTTCGTTGCGGTGCAGTCTGGAGCGGACACGACCAGGGGTGTGCGCGTCGTCGTTTCCCACAGGGCGTGCTTGCGCCAGTGATGTTTCTGGCCGAGATGCCAGCCATGATCGCCCCATAGAACGATTATTGTGTTGTCCGCGTGTTCGCTCTGCTCCAGCGCACCCAGCAGCCGACCGACATGGGCATCAACAAAACTGATCGTCGCCAGGTAAGCCTGAACGGCTTTGCGCCACTGATCATGGGCGACGACATTAGCGTGATCGCCACCGGGAGTTGCAAAGTTTCTTTCGCCCGATGGATCGTAGACTTCTCGCGCGAGCTTCTTTCCGAAGTTCGGTACGTCGTCCAGATCACCATCCTTCGTGGCGGGCAGCTGAATGCTCTCCAGCGGGTGCAGATCGAAATACTTCCGCGGCACAAACCACGGCAGGTGAGGTTTGGTGAACCCGCATGCCAGGAAGAACGGCTTCCCGTGCGTTTGGTTGAGCTCGGAGATCGCCCAGTTGACGACCTTCACATCAAACATGTCTTTGTCTGCAACGTCGAGCGGCCCCCACGGTGCCCAGGCGGATTTGGGGAGATTGGTCCCTGGCCTGGCCCGGTCCTTGAGCTTAGACGGCGGTGGCACGAAATAGAAATCCCATGAGTCCGAATCCCCCGCGCGTTTCTGGCTATGAAACACCTTGCCGCCTCCCCTGGCCGTATACCCGTGCTGCCTCAGGTACTGCATCAGGGTGACGGCGTCGGGCAGCTTGTTGCGCAACTTCTCGCCATTCCCGTACACGCCGGACCGCGAGGGCTCCACACCGGTAAGGAGGCTGACCCGCGACGGATTGCACAGCGGGGCCGAGCAGTAGGCCCGTGTAAATGAGACGCCTCGGCCAGCCAGGCGATCGATATTCGGCGTCCTGGCCTGCGGGTGTCCACTCAGATGGCCCAACCAGTCGTTGAGGTCATCAACCGCAATAAACAGGACGTTGGGCCCAGACGCCACGGTCACGTCGGGTGTGGTGTTGAGGCACACCGTGCAGAGTAACAGCCAGACAAGTCGCGACAATTCCATCTCTGGGTTCACTAATAATTGATAATAATAGTCATTCTGATTCCAGCACCAGAACTCACTCTATATGGAACAATCTCCAATTCAAAGGATGCCACATCTCCATCCGGATGTGCGTCGGTGATGATTTGAAGCTGGACATAACCATGCCGCAACTCACCTTGCCCAGACGACTCGTGTTGACGAAAGTGTCCGAACTCCGCCGAGCGGCCCCTCGCCAGCGACGGCCCATCAAACGTCCGTCGCCGTACAGCTTCCATGGCAGATCATGGGCTGGCGATTGATCCGAATCTGAAGATAGTTCTCTCCATGAGCTTAACGGCTTCCTGCGCTGTACTGGGCAGGAAAGTGGCGCGTGGAATGCGTCATCCTGCCCTCGGCGCGGCATAAGAGTAGGGGCGTCGCGCTTGACGGACGATGGTTCGGTAATTTAGCCTCCGTCGCTCACGTTGTATTCCTCTGCACACAAGAGGGTCGTTGACTCTCATATTCAATCGACACAGGCGACCATGGATCTCACCTTCACGGCCGACGACACGCTCTGTCACCTGGCTCTCGTACTGGTTGCCGGCATTGTTGGTGGTGAATTGGTCGGCCGAATTGGCCTACCAAAGGTCACGGGGTGGATTGGAACCGGTATTCTGCTACGGGCATTCGAATCCTATCACGGGGCCTTCAGCGGACTTAGCGAGAACACAGTCCGCGGATTCTCTGCGTATATGAGTTTTGTGCTGGGCTACATCGGATTCACCGTCGGGGCTGCGCTGCACTTCGCAAGCCTGCGGAATGCCGGAAAACGGATCGGACTGTTGCTGCTGGGCGAAGCGCTTGTGACTCCAACCCTGGTCGGTCTGGCAATGTATTTTGTGGGGAGATTGATCGCACCTGACGAAATGACGGCCAGAGCCTGTCTAATTCTTGCGGCGGTTGCCATCGCGGGCGCCCCCGGCACAACGGTGCTTGTCGTTCAGGAGGCACGTGCCCGCGGGATATTAACACGCACCCTTGTCGCGGCTGTGGCATTGATCGACATGGTCGCCGTAGCGGCATTTGTCTTCGCCACAGCCTATATGGCAGAGGGCAGTGCCGCAGGTAACTGGCACAGCACCTGGCAGGTTGCTGTCGGTTCTGTAGTGAGGGAGTTCAGTATCGCCATTTCCGTAGCGGCGGTCTGCACGCTGACGGCACTGTGCCTGCTACGGACAATCGTCGGTCCCGCATTTTTGGGCCCTCTCATGGTCGCTGTGATATTGGCATCGTGGGGCGCGGCGGCGGGATTCGGGGCATCGGGAATTCTGGCGTGCACGTTCGCGGGAATCATCCTCACCAACGTGCAACACGAAACGGTGCGTTCCGCAGAAGCTTATCTGCATGCGATCGGGGGCGCACTGTTTGCCGCCTTCTATACGTTTGCCGGCATGAACCTCGACTTCTCCCTGGTATTGCATGCGGCAGAACTTGTCCTGCTTTACTTCTTTGCCCGTTTCGCAGGAAAATATGTGGGGGCCTTCGCCGCGATGTCACTCGCCGGTGTTCCCAATCGCGTCCGCAATTACCTGGGCATCGCGCTGCTACCGCACGGTGGCGTGGCCGTGGGCCTGATTCTGTTCGTGCAGGCCGACCCGCGTTTCAGTGATGTTGCCGCCACCGTTACCACCGTTGGCCTGGCCGCGCTTGCCATTAACCAGCTATTGGGGCCCAGCGGTGCTCGGTTTGCGCTCTCACGGGCAGGCGAATCAGATAAGGACCTGCCTCGGTTGCTCGATTTTCTCGACGAGCACCATATTTCCGTCAACGTCACCGGCAATACCAAAAGCGATGTGATCCGGTCTCTGGCTTCACAGCTTTACACAACCAAGGTGAAACCATCCGTCCCGCAGGAAGAGTTTGTGCGAAGGGTGCTCGAACGCGAGGAGACGGAAACAACCTGCCTTGCCGAAGGCCTGATGATTCCACACGCGATCCTGGACGAGGGAGAAGACATTACGGGAATCCTCGGAATCAGCTCCCGTGGATTGGACCTGGGCAGTCCTGATAAGCAGCCCATCCATGCGATTCTGTTACTCGCCACGCCACAAACTGATCGTCGACGCCATCTTGAAGTCCTGTCAGCATTTGCGGCGATCATCACCAGTGACCTCAATCTCCGGGAGCAACTTTATCACGCGCGCAGCGCGGCACACGCCTACGATGTCCTGCATGCCGACGAAGCTGAAGACATCAACTACTTTCTCGAAGACGCGATGGCTCGTGCGGGAGTCACGGAGGAATAACCACGGCGGTGAGCATTCCCCAGCACAATTGCAGGCGGGGTATGTGGAAGACGCCTTTTCAGTGGTTGCACTTTCGCGGTGAATTGACGCGGCCATGGAATAGCCCGGCGGTCAGCCGCATCCCCAAACCTGTTGGTGAAACAAGTCGTGGAATGAACGATGTGCACGTGGCGCCGGCAGAGCCTTTCTCATTCACTCGATTGCTGAGCTCGCTCGAACAGATCAAGATGTGGCCAGCGGAAGCCCGGTCTCTTGTATGGCTTGCTCTGATACTCTTTCTGCTCAGCAATGAAGGTGGCAATATTCTCGCGGCTGGCAAACGGGTCTTTGATCTCGCGTTGAAAATCCTGCATGGCTTTGAGCAGCCGCTGCCTGACCGGTTTGTACTCCGCGCCGTCTGCCAGGTTTTTCCACTCGTCAGGGTCTTCCTGCAGATCGAACAACTCATACTCTGGTGGATAAAGGAAGCTCTGCACGTGCTGATTCTCGGGCAACTGACTGTTGCGGTAGCGGGACTCGGCCAACCGATTGATCGTGCGGTCCGGGCTATAGACCAGCTTGTAGCGTTCGTCGCGAATTCCGAACTGCATGAACAACAGATTCGGCGACGAGCCGGTGGTAAAGGTGTGGATGTACTTCCGAGGCGGCGACTTGCCTGAGTCGATATCCTGAAGTGCAATGCCCGGCAGCTTCTCAGGAACGGGCAGGCGGGCCGCACGCAACATCGTCGGCAGGATATCAATCGTTGATACCATCCCCGTTTCCACCTTTCCCCTGGGAAAGCTGTCCGGATGGTTGACGATCATGGGAACTCGCGTGCCGTGTTCATAAATGCTGCCCTTGCCGCGCGGAAAATCCGCACCGTGATCACTGATGTAAACAACCAGTGTATTATCACGTGCTCCGTTCTCATCCAGCTTATCGAGCACCATGCCGACCGCTTCGTCGAGCCTGTTCATGCAATTAAAGTAGTCCCTCAATTCCTCGCGCAGGTGCGGCGTATCCGAGCCGATCCACGGGAACGGGGCAATACTGTCATCGACCAGCTGAGTAGGGAATCCGTGTTTGGACTTCCGAACAAACTTACGGTGTGCGTCGGCATAGTTGATCATCAGCAGGAATGGCTTCTGATTCTTTTCTGCCTGCTGCATAACGTAGTGCGCCTGTTGCGCATACTCCTCGATGCTGATCGTCTTACCGAAGTTGGAATTCTGAATGGCGCGATGATCGACATAGTCCTCGACCAACCGTTCAGGATTAATGTGAGTCTTGCCGAGAAACCCGGTGTAGTAGCCCGCCTGCTGGAAATAAGCAGGAATGGTCTTGAAGTCCCGACACATCGAGAACCGGTGAGTCGCCAGACCAATGTGTCCTGTCTGCCGCGTGTAAAGTCCGGTCAGGAAGGCGGCTCGGGACGGGCTGCAAACCGAATACGGAACATAAGCGCGCGTGTAACGAACGCCTCCTGCGGACAGTGCATCGAGGTGAGGTGTATGAACACGCTGTTCGCCGTAACATCCGAGATGATCACTGTTGTCTTCCGAGACGATGAACAGAATGTTGGGGCGATCGGGGGCGGCTGTTCGCCGTACGAAAGCCATCTCGGTGCTCTCCGTAGTGAACGGCGATGCCGGCAGGCCCGTACTATTAAAAAGGTTGACCGCGGGATTGGGATACGGCAGCCACGCATAACGCACATCATGTGGCTCAGCAACCTCTGGGCTTGAGACGGCAATGGTATTTCCGCCGATGATCTTTGCTTTAGCCGGATGAAACACACCGTCCCTGCCGCAAACCTCAAAATGGCGCAACGGTCTGTCATCGGATGACTTCAAACCGTCGCCTACGTGGTTGAATGAGACGAACACCGAGCCGCCTTCCCGTTCTGCAACATCAAGTAATGGCCCCGTGCACGTCACCTTTGATTTGGACTCATACGTCGTTCCCAATGCCAACTTTGCCAGCCGCTGCCCAACCGGCTTTTTCAGAGTTGGATGCACGTTCGTCGGATGACCGGTGTCGATCGTTATCGCCATCCCGACGTTCTCGAGCTCGCTGAGCGATCGGCGTTGTCCGTCGCGAAACCACGGCCACTCAGGACGGTTCAGCGCCGGAAGCTGAACGTAGAAGAAAGGGAAGTCGCCTTGCTGCCATTTCGCGCGCCACTGATTCACCAGCAAAGGGAACAACTGTCCGTGTTCGCGCACGCGCACGGGAGTCTCGGCATTCGACTCGCCCTGATACCAGATGGCTCCGCGGATGGCGAAAGGAATTAACGGTTTGATACCGGCATCCCACATGAATCCCGGCTTGAACGAGTGATTGGGGCCGAACTCGTCGCCGGGTATTAACTCACCTGCCTGAATGGCTGCGAGAAGATTCTGCTGTCCGCGTGTACGACAGAATTCACCCAGCCGCGGGTTGTCGAGCCAGTTGCCGGCAACCAGTCGTCTGGCATCCGGATCCCGTAAAAGCGCCGTTCCTGGAATCCATGCTTCGGTCGGTGTCCCACCTACGGCCGGGCAGATCAGGCCGACCGGAACTTTGAGCTGCTGCTGAAGATGCCTGCCGAAATACCACGCCACCGCTGAGAACGATGCAGC
The DNA here is from genome assembly GCA_029247265.1 of Fuerstiella sp. GTDB lineage: Bacteria > Planctomycetota > Planctomycetia > Planctomycetales > Planctomycetaceae > Fuerstiella. The sequence goes on along the minus strand of JAQWLN010000278.1, from coordinate 5,379 downwards.
CGACGCGGCGGAAGCGACTTTCCACTCACCCTCACAGAATGCTTCGGGCTTCAACCCCGAAAGATCCTGGGAGCTGTAGATCCCCGAGCCTCCCCCTGCGCCAGCGACCAAATTCAGGAGTCGAAGCCTGGGGTGATTCGCCGCGGCCAGCTCTTCTTTGGCACTGTCGGATTGGCGGAGTGTCCATTCCATGTTCGACTGTCCGGCGCAAATCCAGACTTCGCCGATGAGAACATCCTTGAATTGAACGGTTTCGCCGCACGAACGGATGGACATGACCATCGGCGCTGCGCTTGCTTTTCGGGCCTGCAGTCGCAAATTCCACTTTCCCGAGTTGTCGGCGAAGGTCACCTGTCTTTCATGGCCCAATACGACTGTCACTTTCTCGTCTGGCCCGGTAGTACCCCAAACAGGAATCCTGGAATCGGCCTGCAAGACCATTTGACTACCAAATACACGAGGCAGCCGGAGGCTCCCCTGCGGATCGATGGGCGTTTCTCTTAACCTGGTTGGGCTAACCAGTTCACTCAGCGGAATTCGCTGAAATGTCATTTGCGCCTGACTGCCTTCGTACAGTATGCCCACGGTCTTCTCGTCAATCATCGACATGCACGAATAGCCGGCACTGTTTCCTTCGTCCAACAGCAGGCGATGTTCTTTGAGCCACGTCAGGCCACGATCGGACGATGCCTTAATTGTGAGGTGATGCCGGCCGCGAGTGCTGTCGGGATTAGAGAACAGCAGCCAGTTGCCGAGATCTTTGCCGACTTCCTGATCGACATCGATCAAACTCGCCATGCACGAACCCGGCTCAATCAGTGACCTCTCTGACGTCGTATGTTTCTGCCACGTTCTGCCCATGTCGCGCGTTGTCATCACGACTCGCACAGACTCACGGTTGTAGCGACAATTGAGCATCAGCACGCCGGGCTCGATTTCGACGACCTGCGCTTCCGTGGTGTCATCAAATGCGCCCGTGCCAGCCTGCCACGTTTCACCGTGATCCTTCGAATAGATAATCGTCGAGTGCGGCAGCCGTCTTTGCGCGGGTGGATCCTGATACTGAGCGGCAAAGACAATCGTGCCGTCCCGCATCGTGATGCCTTTGCCCGGCCCCTGAAGAATGAAGCACCACGCCGGCTTCTTTACCTGAGAAGTAATGTTGATCGGCCTGGACCACGTAACCCCGTCGTCGTCGCTGCGGACAAGCATCAACTGGCCGGTCTCTTCCGGCTTTAGTCCGGGGGCCGAACCTCGCCATGAACGGTTGCCGTGACTCCACGTCCCAGCCACCCAAATGGTTCCGGTGTTCTTATCAACAAGCACCGCCGGATCGCCAACGCCGTCGTAATTCCATTGCGGATCCTCGCCCATATCCATGATCACCTTCATGGGCTCCCACGTTCTGCCACCGTCCGTCGATCGCGACATGCCGACATCGATGTCACCCGGAAGATCGCCCCCCGAACGCCGCCGCACGTCGTACACACCGATCAATGTACCTTTATTCGTCGTTGCCAGACCGGGGATGCGGTAGGTATGAACGCCATCATCGCCACCTTTGCGAACTGCCACCCCCAGTCGTTGCATCGTCGGCGGTGCGCCTAATTCAAAAGTCTGCCCGTTGGAAAACCGGACTTCCCTGATCTGCACGCCGATCCGGTGATCGATGTTGGCATCATTCTTCAACCTGCATGAAATCCCGACCGTGGTCTCACCTTCGGTCAGAGCCGAACCGGACGTGGCCAATGGCGACTTGTATGTTCGGTTTCCTGTTCCGTTGTCATCAATATCCACTGCGGGAGTCGACATGAGCCACGGCCGTTCCGCATATTCTGCGTCCCATTTGTTCGGATGAACGAACAGTTTCGTGAAATCGGCGGCACTCTGGTCTCCGTGCAGCCTGACCTGAACCTCCGTCATCAACAGCGGATTGAGATTCCCTGTCGTCACCACCTTGAGATTCACGAGCGGACTAACCTGAGCACCTGACAGTGCGGGCAGCGTGACCGGCACGATTTTCACGCTCACGATCTTCTGTGGCCGAAGAGCGGCGATCCGCAGGTCGTCGATGAGTATTCCGGTATCGGGCGGACTGGAGCAAGTGAATCGCAACGCTTCGATGCTGTCGTCGGCAAGCCGTACTTTGACATGGTTCAGAAAGGAACGCCCGACGCGCACTTTGGCGTCCCCGTTGTAAATCTCCGACCAGCCCTTGCTTGTTTGTTTCTCGATGCGGAACGAGAACGGTTTCCTCATTGTCCAACGCTCGGCCCAGAATGTCAGCTCGCCGGCCGTTTCGACTTGCTCTGCAACATTCAGTGTGACAGATGTCTTTCGACCGCCGGTCAATTGCAGACAGTGCTTCCCAGTCCTCGCATGCTTGTCGTCAATAATTGATTTACCATCAATCGGCGTCCACGTGCCAATTGTGGTTTCGAGTTTTTTGAATCCACCTGCCGTGGCTTTCTCAAAGCTTGTCGAAGTGGGAACGCTGCTGGAATCGTTGTTTGGAGCATCCTGGGCCCGAATTCCTGCCAGTCCGGCTAAGGCAGTGAGTTGGCGTGACAGTCTTGCAACCACCTCGGGTGACGTGGCCGCAATGTTCTTCGTTTCGATCAGTCCGTCGGCGTAGTCGTACAACTCTGTTGCTCGCACCTCGCCCGATGGACGATGCACCCATTGCGTCAGGCGACGAGTGGGCGTGCGCATGGAGTAGCCCATCAGCCCGTCGCCGCGAGGGTATTGACTGAGCGTCGCCACCTTTGCGTCGTGATTCGGGTCGTTCAGGATCGGAACAATGGTTTTGCCTTCGAGCTGTTCGGCGATCGGCAGGCCAGCAAGCTCGGCCAGCGTAGGGTACAGGTCGAGCAGCTCGACCAGCGATGAACTTGATTTTCCGGCAGCCTTCATGTCCGGCGTTCGCACAATCAACGGCACGCGAGTGTCGAGTTCAAAGTTCGTGGTTTTGCCCCACAACCCCTGCTCGCCGAGGTGGTAGCCGTGATCGCCGTAAAGCACGATGATCGTGTTGTCTCTCAGTCCGGAGCGATCAAGTTCGTGCAGCACGCGCCCGATCTGAGCGTCGATGTAGCTAATGCAAGCGAAGTACGCCTGTCGAACTCGTCGCTGATTCTCATCGGAGATAACGCCGCGTTTCGGCTGATCGGTGTAACGCCGCAATTCCCCTGAACCGTGCCCGGCAAAGGTCGGAGCATTTGCAGGAAACTCCGTATGCGATGTCAGTGCCACGTCTTTGTAGAGATCGAAGTAGTTTTTCGGAGCGATGTGTGGTGAGTGCGGCTTAATAAAACCGACCGCCAGAAAAAAAGGCCTATTCTTGCCCTTCAACTCGCGGAGCTCCTTCACGGCAGCATCGGCAACCTGTCCGTCATAGAGCGTGCTGTCGGGCACGTCGGGCGATTCGGTGGCCGGTCCGAAGACGAGCTTCTCCGTCCAGTCATTCGGGCCCGGGTTCTTTGGCTTATAGACACTCTCGTAGGTGCGTTTTGCCGCTGCGATGCCCTCCTCGGTGTAGTAATATCGCGGTCCAAACCGCACCGCAGGCACGGACCAGCTCTCCGGATCACCCATCGTGTCCCACTTGGTATTGCTGGCTCCGTCAGCAAATACTCCGTGATAAATCTTTCCAATCGCAGCCGTGTGATAGCCGTGGTTTTTGAAGTGCTGAGGCAAAGTGACAACGTCCGGGCGATTTGTCCGAAAATGCGAATGATTGCCGGTAACTCCAATCGAGTCCGGCCGCATCCCGGTCATGAGACTCGTGCGCGACGGATTGCAAACGGCCTGCTGGCAATACGCTCGCTCAAACAACCGACCACTCGCGGCGAGTGCGTCAATGTTCGGGCTGTGAATGTGCGAGCATCCGTAACAACCCAGCTCCGGTCGAAGATCATCCACTGCGATGAAAAGTATGTTCGGTCGTGAGCCCGCAAAGCTGTTCGTCGTAAAGCTGGACAAAACCAAAAGAAAAGTGACGATCGCCATTTGCGACCTCGACAATCGGGGCATGTATTGCGCCTTGCTTTCCAGGGATGATTGGACAACGAAGAGCGGGTCGCTCGTCCGACTTCTCCCATAATACCTGACTGGCGGCGTTATTCGATCACGTACCCGGCGCTGGAGCATTTTTCGCAAAACAGATCGCAGAATCGTTGACAATCGGTACGTGAGGCAAGGCGCGTTTGGAACGCTGGACCGTTGCGGAAGCCGCGCAGTACTCGAGATACTAAGAAACTCGACGAATCCCTGAAACGTGCCAGGTAGACGACAAAACGAATCCCAAAACCGCCCAATGGGCACAGCGATCAACGGATATTGCATCGCAGCGCAGGCCCCTCAACGATTGACGGCGGTATGCGCCCCCAAACAGGTTGAACTCTTCGCTCAGCACTTTGACCGATTTTGCCTGATCTGCCGAGCCGGCACTCATATCGTCCGATTCCGACGAAATGTGTGACATTGCTCGATCGGACTTCGTGAGTCATCAATGGTATGGCAATCCACAAACCGTGGAATCGGTCGAAACACGGTCATCAAACGGTGCATGCCCAAATGACATCCGCTTCCCACTCGGTTCCGGTACGGCCGACAGCAGAACTCGTACCGCATGCGTATCGGTCCTGCCGCACAGCGTGCAGCAGGGAGGGGGGGCCGAATTCCCAGTGGAAGATTTGAATTCAGGCAAGGACCGGAAGGTACGCATCGCGCTGGAGTCCAGGATCGTCAACGTCGCCGAACAAACAATTCTCCGAGCAGCCGTCAGGGACTGGAATCGAATCATGCAGGCGACGCCGGTCCGCGCGCCTGAAATTTGGGAAGACACGGCGTCGGCCGTTCCGATCGCGAAGCTGGCCAACGAAACATTCGGAGTTCAGCACTCGCACGCGGGAGGTCGCCGACGAATTTCTGCCGCGGTCACTGAAGCTTGAAATTCCCGCAAGCTGCCGGCTTACCTGCCAGGTACTCGCATCTGGCCTGCGTGAACGATGCGCCACCGACACGGTGCCCCTGGTTTAGTTGAAAGTAACCTTAAGAGGAGCACTACCGGCTTTCATTCCTACTGAAATGATGTTGTCGGGAGCATCTCTGCCGACCTTGACGATGAATGCTTTGTTCTTTGGTGCTGCTGGCGTAAAGGTCCGCCCGTTGGCCCGGACGGTGTAGAGGATCTCGTTTGTGTCGGCATGAATGAGCTGGACGACCGGATTTTCCACATCGAAGGTTAGCTTGCCGAGCTTGCCCCACGACGGTGGGTTGTAGTTGTCAAACTGAGAGATGGTGCGTGGCCAGCCAGGATATTGCTCTGCGGCTGAGGAGGTGATGTCGACATTTCGCGGCCAGCATTCCATGGTGATC
>JAQWLN010000275.1 GCA_029247265.1 Fuerstiella sp. | reverse complement strand
TTGGACACAGTGTGGTTGTGCAGAACAAGAACTACGTCCAGCACACCGAAGAAGACATCGAAGCGTTCAATCGTCGGACGGCATTCATGGCGGTCAAAAAAGCGACGCATAAAGCGACGCAGAAGCCGACGGAAATCGACGTAAGTCGACAGAAGCCGTCTCGAAAAGCGACGCAGTTCAGCAAATAAAACACAGCAAACGCTGCTTTTTCATTGGTGAAATGAATTCACCCATTACCCCGGGTGGGACTCGAACCCACACGCTCCTATCGGAACCCCAGATTTTAAGTCTGGTGCGTCTGCCAATTCCGCCACCAGGGCTGAGTAACACATACGTTGACGAAATGCAGTGTCGGTCACTCGGTTCTCGAAAGCCTAGCTGCCTGCAGGTTGCCAAATCCTTCCAGAACGGCCACATCTTAACGGGATTAAGAATCGTTTCCAGAGGCCCGCAACGGCAGAGCATCCGACATATTCACATTCGGCTGATCCACAGCAGATGATTCGACTCTATGACAGAAGAATGCAGACGGAATCACTGCGCCCAACAGTCGGGCGACCGCTGATTATCACTTCGTGAAACACCGTGTAGGCCTGGTCGCCGAATCCGACGTCAACACGCCTCACCTGCTGTTGCGGCTTATGCAAGAATAGCTTTGATCACTTCGCCGTGGACGTCCGTCAGCCGTCGGTCGAGTCCGTTGTGGTACCACGTTAGTTTTTCGTGATCGAAACCGAGCAGGTGCAGTACGGACGCATAGTAATCCCACACCGTCGTCGGATTCAGCTCGGCTCGGCGGCCGAATTCGTCGGTGGCTCCATAGCTTACACCCCCTTTCACTCCGGCGCCCATCATCCAGCAGGTGAAGCCATCGGGATTGTGGTCGCGTCCGGCCGTCCCTGCCTGATGGGTTGGCATGCGGCCGAATTCTGTGGTCCACAGGACAAGCGTATCTTCCAGCAGGCCGGTTTGTTTCAGGTCCGTGAGTAGCGCTGCCGTCGGTTGGTCGAATATGGGGCAGTGGCGTTCGTAGTCCGGTTTGAGTGTTTTATGGGCATCCCAATTAAGCAGACCGTCCACTCCGGAAGCTCGGGACGAGCAGTACAGGTTCACGTAACGAACATCGCGTTCAAGCAGTCGTCGGACCAGCAGGCAGTTGCGGGCATACGCGGCCTTGAGAGGGTTCTCATCCTTCGTTCCGTACAGTCGATGGGCTGCTGCGGATTCGCGAGACAGATCCGAAACTTCCGGAGCGGACAGTTGCATGCGACCGGCAAGTTCGTATGCCGAGACGCGCGCCTGCAAATCCGTTTCCGACGAATTAGCATCCGCAAACCTGCCGTTCAGTTGAGCCAAAAGCTTACGTGATGCTGCATCCTCGGCCGCGGAAATGGAACCGGGCCGAGCCAGATTTCGGATCGGCTTCTGATCGCTCATCATGATTGCCTGATGCCGTGCCGGCAGGAATCCGTTAGACCAGTTGGCCTTGCCGTTAGGTGGTTCGCCACGGATGTCCGAAATGGCAACATACGTCGGCAGGTTTTCGTTTTCGCTGCCGAGTGCATAGCTCAACCACGCACCGGCACTGGGGAAGCCTTCTGTTGCATGCCCTGTGTTTACAAAGATACAGCCTGGTCCGTGCGTGTTGGTCTTGCTCTGCATTGAATGGATGAACGCGATGTCATCGGCATGCTGAGCCATATGCGGCAGCATGGAAGTGATGGGTTTCCCGGATTCTCCGCTCTGAACAAACGGCCACGGACTCTTCATGAGGTTGCCGTTTTTACCCTGGAATGACAGGAAGTCCTCTTCGCCGGGTAACGGTTTGCCGTGATATTTCTCCAGCGAAGGCTTGTATTCCCAAAGGTCCAGATGAGACGCTGCACCAGGACAGAAGATCTGCAACACACGTTTTGCTTTTGCGGGATGATGCGTCTGGCCCTGTCCTGCCTGCCATGGCGTCTGCTCAGCAGAAGCCGTTCCGGATAACAAACGCATCAGTCCGACACCGCCCAGCCCTGTGTGGGTATTGCCAAGGAATCGGCGGCGTGCGAGATCTGTGAGCAGGTTCATCGCTTTGCCTCCTCGTGGTGCGGGCGGAGTGCCTGCGTTGCACTGCAGCGTGGTCTGACACGAATCGCCTGACAAATGCGGCTAACGCACATAAATTATCTCACTGGTATTCAGGAAAACGCGACACATTGCAGCGAGGCCGTGCTGACTGATCAACTCGCGACATGCCGCCATTTCATCTCTGGTCGTCGACCGAGAGTAACAGATCCGGCAGGCGAGATTCACCTGTTCCACAACGTCGTCGCCGGCCTCTCGTTTCAATCGCTCAGCCAACGCGGTGGCCATGTCGAGCGTAAAACTGTGGTTGAGCATGGTCAGCGCCTGCAGCGGCGTGGTCGTCTCGGTTCGTTCGGGGGCGGAGAACGTGCAGTCCGGCTGATCGAACTCGGTCATCAGATCGACAACTGAAGCACGAGCGTTCTGGTGATACACAGCTCGGCGATATGTATTCATACCGTGCCTGTCAAGCGGCACATAGGTGCCAACATTGTCCTGCATAAACTGGTAAAGACGAAAACCGGGACCGCCCTGTTGCGTGTCGAGTTTCCCGGCGGCCAGCAGCATGGTGTCACGGATTTCCTCCGCCGAAAGCCGTCGCGGCGGGAACCGCCACAGCAGCCGCGAATCCCCATCGACCCTGGCCGCGTCTTCACGAAATTCCGATGACTGCTGGTACGCATCGGACATCATGATCATTCGATGCATCTGTTTGATGCGCCAGCCGCTTTTTTTTAGTTTGACCGCCAGAAAGTCCAGCAGTTCCGGATGCGATGGTCTCCCACCCATATATCCGAAGTCACTGGGCGTATCGACGATGCCGGTTCCGAAGTGATAGTGCCACAAACGGTTGGCCAGGACGCGCGGCGTTATCGGGTTATCGGGGTGGACCAGCCAGTCAGCCAGTGCCAGCCGACGTAGCGATTCCGATGCATCGTCAGCAAGTCGATATGTCCAGTTGCTATCCCGGGCCATGACCCTCAGGCTGGCGGAAACAACCGCATTACCTTTCTTCTGCGGGTTCCCGCCAACGAACACGTGGAACGGTCCCTTCGCATCGGCGGCCACGCGACGGCCGATCCAGACGGACGGTAACGCCGGAACCTTTGTAATTTCCCGCTTAACAGACGCGAGTTCCTTTTTAAGACGCTGTTTTTCGCGGCTGTCCTCGTCCGTTGTTTCCAGCTGAAGCAATCGATAATTCACAAACGCCGGCTGAGCAATTGGCCTTCGGTCTCTGCCGCTCGCAACCACTTGCCATGTCTGTCCGTCCGTTGAGACTTCAATCCGATACTCGGCAACGAAATGGAACTTGCGCTGGTCCGGCGTCGTCTCTCCGCGAGCGCTCGAGAACACAACTCGATCAATCGCTGTTGCTTCTGCCAGTTCAATCGTGAGATCGTGGCCCGTTGCGATGAATCGGGCTCCCGTCTTGCCATCAATGGCATGTTGAGGGCCGTAGGCACCCGGGAAATCTTCAATCTTTCTCGCCTGCCCCGATGCCGTGCCACCATTTCGGTCAAGAGCAACGTTCTTTGAATCACCGCCGACAGACCACACCTCGAATTCGTCAATCCGAAACCCACTGGATGCACTCGGGGTATCGTCCCGTGCTTCACACACCAGTCGCACGAACTTCGCTGTGACCGGTGAAAAGCGGTCTTCGGTGCCCGTACGATCGACCGTCTCTCGCGTCCATTGCGCTTCGTAAGTCGACAGTTGTTCTCGTGCCCGCTGCAGAACATGAGCGTCCAGATCGGCCAATGTCTTTTCGATTGCATCCTTGCGTTCATTCAGTGGCTCCAGTTCAGCCGAACGCTGAGCGTGTGCCGCCGGAGTTGCCAAATCCACAGAACCATGGCGAATTCCCGAGAACGTTGCATACAGGGCGTAGTAGTCTTCCTGCGTGATCGGATCAAACTTGTGGTCGTGGCACCTTGCACACCCAATCGTTATCCCCAGAAACGCTTCACTGGTGGCGCGAATCATTTCGTCGAGTGTGTTGGCTCGAATCTGAGCCGCCTGCACGGGATCCTGATTGCCAACATCATCGAAGGGGCCGGCAACCAGAAACGCGGAACTCACAGCCACATCGGGATCATCCTTTCCGAATACGTCGCCCGCAATGTGCTCACGAATAAGCAGGTCGAACGGCTTGTCTTCATTGATCGACTGAATCACATAGTCACGAAACGGCCACAAGTTGTTAATGATGTCGTTTCTTTCGTACCCGATACTTTGGCCAAACCGCACCACGTCCAGCCAGTGTCGTCCCCAGCGCTCACCGTAGTGGGGTGATGCCAGCAGGTGGTCAACCAGGATTCTGTATGCATTTGGGTCAGTGTCGGTGACAAATGCTTCGACTTCTTCGGGGGACGGAGGCAGACCGGTGAGATCGTATGTCGCGCGGCGGATCAACGTGCGCCGATCGGCACGCGGGTTCAGCGAGAGGTCACGCTCTGCCAGCTTCGCGCGAATGAAGTCATCGATGGTAGCTGGGGCCTGCGATGTCGCTGCTGTTTGCAACGGCTGCAGTGACCACCAGGACGCATCTGCCCTGGATTTTTCTTTGACGACGACGTCGTTCGGCCATTCCGCTCCCTCCGAAATCCAGCGACGAATCAGTGCTACCTGATCGTCAGGAAGAGCAGTTGCGTCCTTTGGCATTTCCGGGGGGTCGCCATCCTGTGACGTAAGAAGCTGAACCAGATAGCTGGCATCCGAGTTACCAGCGCCGATGTACTCGTTCGCCCTTAAATCCTCGGCTGTGGCCAGCGAGATTTCACCTTTCCTGTTCCCGGCCGAGTGACACCGCAGACAATGTTCTGCCAGAATCGGAGCCACCTGCGTCTTGAAATCGACACGCTCGTCAGCGGCACCGGCGTACTGGGTACAAACAAGGGCCATCAACACGAATGGGGTTTGCAGACTGTTCACGGCATTTCTCTTCGAGTCGGTTTCATAGCCACAAGATACAAGCACGAACCGCGAGCGAGTGAATAAAATGCCTGGAATAACCAGAATGCCAACTTGCTTGCTCACGCTGTATGCGGGTATTGAAACCACTTGTCGTGTTAATAGCCACTCGCTCAGTAAACGTTCGACAGGCCTTGAAGCCGTGTATCCGTTCGTGACATCGGGGCCCACAGAAGACGGCGACCCCTGTACTACTTCGAGGGGTTCATGGTAGCGTCGTGGACCTTCTGAGAAGTCCGACCGACCCGCCGAGGCGACCCGGCACTCGCCAGAGTGTCTCAAACGGTATCGTTAATGCTGCAACTCAGGGTGTTATGAGAGTGTGATCAATTCTCGGCATGCGACAGCACAACGTCCGACAATTGTTTTGCAATGATCAACATCGCTGTCGGTGAAGTCTGAACAAAGTTCGACCAAACGATCACAGGCGTCGGCGCAGGCCTGGCATATTGCCGGTGCCAGAGGGCCCTTTCGCCCCAGCAATGTGGCGGCAACTGTACAGAGGTCGCCGCAATCACTTGAAAGTCCATGCAGTGCCGTAAAGTCAGTCGCACCTGCGGCCACACGTTCAATGCATTTCTGCGTCAGCACTGAACAGGCGGCCGTGCAGTCAGTACACGCTGCCGCTGTAGTCATGTTCTGGTCGACAACGTTCTGCGTCGGTACCTCGCCTTGCATTTGAGCGGGTGCAGAGGCGGCAGTGGCTTTGCCAAGACCAGCAATCATGGCCGCGCTTGACAGAATGACCTCGCGTCGATTGAACATCTTTCAGGTTCCGCAAATACGAATGACTTTGGAAAGACCTTCATTAGACAGGTCACGCCGTTATTTTATCAGCCCGCCACGTGAAGGCCAAGGCGGATGCAGGTCGGCGGGGCGGAATCCGGAGCTGGTGGAGTGCGGGTCTGCACATCACCGACTTTTCGGGCTACGACACTGCAGATTCTGCTGCGTTTGGTTAGGATGGCGTTGCAGTCAAGGTTCGATCTTTTGTGCGGATGCTGTCTCATGAGAAGTGCTCGGTTCTATTGCTTTCACACGGAATTGCTTTCCGTTCTTGTGGCCTTCGGTGTGTGTGCGACTGCGGTCGCTCAACGTCCGGTGGAGCCATTGATTCAGAAGTACTGTCTGGGCTGCCACAATCAGACAGATCGGGAAGCTGGGCTGTCGCTTCAGACTCGGGAGCAGCTGCTGAAGGGTGGTGACGATGGCCCGGTGTTAGCCGCTGATGTTGCGAACAGTCGGCTGCTGGCAGTTCTGGCCACAAACTCTGAATCGACGATGCCGCCTGAAGGCGAACCTCAGCCGACAGACGGGGAGCGCGAACGGTTGCGCAGCTGGGTGCTGGCCGGGGCGAAAATGAATCCCATCGCCACGGGCCATCCCACCGTGCCGACTATCAAACCGTTTCAAAAGGTTCGCCAGCCATTGCTGTCCAGTACCAGGCTGAACAGTAGTGCGATTGTTGTTGGTGCACGCGGCAATGTTTCTGCTGTTGACGCTGCGGGAAAAGCAATGTGGCGTACAGAGATGGGGATCGTCAATGTACTGGGCCTTTCGACTGATTCTTCAAGCCGCTGGATTGTTGCTGCAACCGGAACACCTGGTGCCCTGGGGAAGACGGTTGTGCTGAATGCGGCCGACGGAAAAATTCTGCATGAATTCGGTGGACACACGGATGCGGTTTATGCGGCCGTGATTGATGTCGGCGGCAAGATACTCGCCACCGCAGGCTATGACCGTCGTATTGTGTTGCACGATGTCGCCACAGGAGACGTGCTGCGAGTGCTGGAGGGACACAACGGGAGCGTGTTTTCACTGTGCTTCGACCCGTCCGGAAGTCTTCTGTGCAGCGCAAGTGCCGATGGTACGGTAAAGGTGTGGAAAGTGGCGACAGGGCAGCGTCTGGATACTTTGAGTCAACCTCAGGCCGAGCAGTATTCCGTTGTGGTCAGTCCCGACGGACAACATGTGTTTGCCGCCGGAGCTGATAACCGCATACGCATCTGGAAGCTGTTGTCACGGAATAAGGCCCGGATTAATCCGCTGGTCGTGTCACGCTTCGCTCACGAACAGGCCATTTCACGCATGGTGCTGTCCCCCGACGGTGAATTTCTGGCGAGTAGCGCCGAAGACGGTACCTTGCGCGTCTGGCACGCATTCCCGCTGCAACCGTTGCAGACGATGCCCCGACAGCTTTCGCAGGTGACGTCCTTGTCCTTCGTCGACGACAGGCAGATTTTTGTGACGCGGATCGACGGGACAAGTGAACGGATCCCCTTCAAAGATGCGGCCATTACGGGAACGCCCTCGAAGTCTCCAGCGCCTGCTTCGGCGACGGCCAGCCTGGCGACTGCAGATGAAGCGGACGCGTTGCACGAAATCATCGAATCGGGCAACAATGATGAACCTGCGAACAGTCAGGCCGCCCCTCTGCCCTTCAGGGCGGCCGGTACGATCATGCCTGACGGCGGAAACGACCGAGACGCGGATTGCTATCGGTTTAACGCTTCTGCGGGGCAGCGGCTCGTGCTGGAGACTCAGGCGGAGGGAGACAATCCATCATTGGATTCGCGCATCGAAGTCCTGACAACGGACGGTAAGCCGATCATACGAACCGTGCTGCAGGCGGTGCGAAATTCGTACTTCACGTTTCGTGGCAAGGACTCGGACACCATCGATGACTTCCGCGTCTTTAACTGGCAGGAAATGGAGTTGAATGAATACCTGTATTCGGATGGAGAGGTGGTGAAGTTGTGGCTTTATCCGCGCGGCCCCGATTCGGGCTTTAAGGTGTATCCGGGCTTTGGCAAACGTTTTACCTATTTCGGCACAACGCCGACTTCGCACGCCCTGCAGGCGCCCTGCTTCGTAGTGGTGCCGCACGAGCTGGGAGCGGTGTTGACGCCCAACGGTTTGCCGACGTTTCCCATCTACTACGAAAACGACGACGACGCTCGACGGTCGCTGGGGCGAAACGCGCGGCTGATGTTTACGGCTCCCGGTGACGGTGACTACGTCGTGCGTATCACTGATTCACGGGGATTCAGCGGCAAAGATTTCGAATACACCTTAACCGTTCGTCCGCCGAAGCCACGTTACGAAGTGTCCGTGAGCACTCGTCAAGTCAGTGTGGCACCGGGCACCGGGCAGGAACTTTTGTTCACGGCAACACGAATCGATGGTTATGACGGTCTCATTCCGGTCGACATTTCGGGGCTGCCCCCCGGTTTTGGATTCTCTGGTCCCCTGGTGATTGAGCGCGAGCAGTTTAAGACGTCGGGGACGCTGTACGCCACGGATGTGGCCGTTGAACCCACTGCAGAGCAACTTGCGAAAATAAAAGTGACATCCGGTGAACTTCAGTTAGGCACGTTGGAAGAGCTGAAACTGATCAACGAACCCAAGTTGCGATTTCGAATCGAAGAGGCGGCAGTTGACCGTCCGGATCCAACCGTGCCGCTGGTGCTGCAGATTCGGCCCGGGGAAACGATTCAGGCAATGCTGCGGGTGGACAGACTGAACCACGACGGAGTGCTTTCGTTTGGCAAAGAGGACTCGGGGCGCAACCTTCCTCACGGGGTCTTCGTGGATAATATTGGACTGAACGGACTGCTGCTGCTGGCGGGACAGTCAGATCGGGAATTTTTCATAACCGCCGCTAAATGGGTGCAGCCCATGCGACGCACCTTTTATTTGAAGTCCGGCATTGACGGAATTACCTCATTGCCCGTGACGCTTGAGGTTGCGGAGGAATCCGGTCCGCTACAGACAGCGGATGTGGATTGAGGCGTATTGACGACGTTGCCCTCGCGGTTAAACGAGCACCAGACCGCGATACCGAGCCTGCGTTATCCGGTCTGTGGCAGATCCAGAACGTGGGCGAAACGTTCCAATACGACATTCTTGAGCGCTTCGTACTCCGCCGAATCGAAGTCGCCTGTGCGAACAAGGTCGTGAGCCATACGGCGAGCGGTCTTAAGAATCTGAATGTCTCGAATCGGATTGGCCACGCGCAACGGCAGTGCCCCGCTTTGGCGTGTGCCGAGCACATCGCCCGGGCCACGCAGCTCGGCGTCGATTTCCGCCAGCTTGAAGCCGTCGGACGACTGTTCCATTGCCTTAAGTCGTTCGTTGGCCTCTGGAGTGTCGGCGTCAGAAATCAGGAAACAGTAGCCCTGAAAGCTGCCTCGGCAGATGCGGCCTCTGAGCTGATGAAGTTGAGCCAGGCCAAATCGTTCTGCCTGCTGCACCAGCATGATTGTTGCATTGGGCACATCGACTCCGACTTCTATGACTGTCGTACTGACAAGCACGTCAACTTCTTTGTTCCGAAACCGGTCCATGATGTCGTGTCGGACATTCCGATCCATGCGTCCGTGCAGCAGATCAACAGTCAGCCCGCTCAGTTGCGATTGTCGCAGGTTCTGAAAGACTGTCTCCGCAGCCGCTTCATCATCTTCAGACTGTCCTTCCACCCTGGGGCACACGACGAATGCCTGCCGTCCTTTTGCGACTTGCTGTCGTACGAATTCCCACGCCCGAGCCTGCTGCTCGGCAGTTTCTACACGGCTTGTGACCACGTTTTGGCGTCCCGGAGGAAGTTCGCGAATGGTGGAGATGTCCAGGTCTCCGAATCGAGTCAGACACAGGCTGCGAGGAATCGGGGTTGCGGTCATCACCAGCACGTGTGGCTGTCGTGGTGGATTGGGCACCTGCCGAGGCTCTGAGCTGACCGTCACTTCTTGCTGTGAGGCTGGTAGTGCAGTCTCGTCGGCATGGCCCGATAATGCTGCAGAGGCACCGGGGTTCGGTTCATCGTCGACCGAGCCAAATGCAGCCCGCTGTCGAACGCCGAAACGATGTTGCTCGTCGATCACCGCCAGAGCGAGATTCCGGAAGCGAACGGATTCCTGAATGACGGCCTGTGTTCCCACAACGATCTGACAGTCTCCGGATGCGATGTCTGCCAACAGCTGTCGACGTTCGGCTGCCGGCAGGCCGCCTACCAGGAATCCTCGCTTGACTCGGCTTTGACACAAAAGATGTTCGAAGGTCTGCCAGTGTTGTGTGGCCAGCACTTCTGTTGGTGCCATCAATACGGCCTGGTAACCGGCTGCGACCGCAGACAGCATCGCGTAAACGGCGATGGCCGTTTTGCCGGCTCCCACGTCCGCCTGAAGTAAGCGGTGCATCGGCTGATCTTTGGCCAGGTCTGCTGTCAGCTCTTTGACCGTGTCGTCCTGTCCGTCAGTGAATCGGAACTCAAACAGACAACGAATGCGTGCGTCAATTTTCGCGGTGACGGCTACCGGCCACGATTTTGAGTTTTTGCCCCAGATTCTTCGTCGTAATGCGAGACCGAGCTGAAACTCGAGCAGGTCATCCAGTATGACTCGGTGCCGCGCTGCTTCGAACTGCTGCTTCGACTCCGGTGTGTGTAGTCCGCGTAACGCGAGCGGCAGGTGCGGGAGTTTGTGATGAGTTCGATAGGATTCGGGTAGTGGATCAGGCACATCGTCGGCGAACGCGTCCACCACCGACTTCGTCATTCGCCGCATCTCGTCCATTTTGATCCCCTCCGTTAGGGGATATCGGGGCAGAACACCGACAGCATTCTCAATATCACTGGCTTCGTCCTCGGGGGACAGCCAGTGGATGCGAGGATTTGAGAACTCCCACCGGCCGGACGCTCGTTTTGGCTTTCCGCTGAAGACGACATGGTCGTCGTCTCGAAACTTTTTCAGCGTCCAGGGCTGATTGAACCATGTGCCCCGAACAAAGTGGCCATCGCAGTCCAGGAGGATGCCGACCAGTGATCGCCCTTTTGTTAAATTGCGCATGTCGCGATCCACGACGCGACCATGCACTGACTGTTCTATGTCTTTCTCCAGATGTGTGGCCGGTCGCATGTCCGTAAAATCATTGACGCTGTGTGGCAGATGCAGCAGCAAATCAAGAACGGTTGTAATTCCCAGTTTTGTCAGCAGTGTAGCTCGCTGAGGGCCGACACCCGGGACAAACTGCACGGGCGTTTGCAACGGGTCCTCAACAATGGTGTGATGCAGCTTTTCTGAAGAATCGGCCATGTGATCTATTTGTGACTGAGACGCGGGTGGACCGGACATTACTGCACAGACGGTCTTGGGGAAAGTTTCGGCCCGCAACTAACGTGTATTACGCTGACTTGTGTCGAAGGCGCACGTCTTTCCGTGTGTGATTTGTGTCTTTCCACGATCCCCTTTTGTTTGAAGCAAATTCTCGGGACAGGATATGAGAGCTGCGGTTTTTGAATCATTTCAGGGTGACCTGCAGGTAAAGCAGGTTGCGGATCCGCAGGTGCGGCCGGATTCGGCGGTCATCAAGGTTGAGGCGTGTGGGATTTGTCGGAGCGACTGGCATGGATGGATGGGGCACGACAGCGACGTGCAGCTACCACATGTGCCAGGACATGAACTTGCCGGAGTGGTCGCCGAAGTTGGTCAGGAAGTGAACGGGTGGAAACGTGGAGATCGAGTAACCGTTCCCTTCTGCTGTGGTTGTGGTCGCTGCGGCCAGTGTCTGGCGGGACAGCATCACATTTGTGACAACTTCATGCAACCCGGTTTCACGGCGTGGGGAGCGTTCGCAGAACTTGTGGAGATTCGCCACGCAAACGTCAATCTGGTGGCCGTGCCTGAGTCCATCGACAGTGTGACCGCCGCAAGTCTCGGCTGCCGATTTGCGACGTCGTTTCGTGGCGTCATTCATCAGGGCAAAGTCAGTGGCGGCGACATTGTTGCTGTTCATGGCTGTGGGGGCGTTGGGTTGTCTGCTGTGATGATTGCCGCGGCGTCCGGCGCACGTGTGGTGGCGATCGATATTAACGACGAGAAACTCAACCTTGCCACAGTATGTGGTGCCGATCTGATTCTGAATGCTGCTCAGATTGACGATGTCCCCGGGGCTATCGTCGATGCTACGGCAGGCGGTGCGTCGCTGTCCCTTGACGCGTTGGGAAGCCACCAGACATGTGCCAACTCAATTCTGTGTCTGAGGAAGCAGGGACGACACGTGCAGATTGGATTGACGATGGGGGCTGAGGCGGATCCGCCAATTCCAATGTCGACGGTGATCGCACGCGAGTTGGAATTGTACGGCAGTCATGGAATGCAGGCCTTTGCCTATGCCCCCATGCTGCAAATGATCGAAACCGGTCGGCTGCAGCCGAAAAAACTCATCGGCCGCACGGTGTCTCTGGGCGAAGCGTGTGAGATTCTGCCGCAAATGAACGAGTTTCCGGGCAGCGGCTCCACGGTGATCGATTTTTTATAGATAGAGCGGAAGAAAAATCTGCATGTACATTCTTGTGGATCGACGTAGTTAACATGTTGGCGGGGGAACGGTGCTAAGATGCCAAGAGGAGTTCGCTGTTCCGGAATCATTGCTGATGGTCTGTGGGCATATTATCCTGAGTGTGTGAGTTGTTGCGCAAGTTCATTCAATCTTAATCTGTTCCACGCATGTCAGACTGGGTGTCTGATTCACGGTGCGACCTCATGAAGCGTCTGACTGTCACACTTTTTGCGATAGCGTTCGGATATGCGGTTCAGTTCTGGACTCGTCCGACGGCCGCCGACTTGCAGTACCTGGCCACGGCGACATGGAATGAGGGCCGAATTGACGTGGCCGAACAGCTGGCCAGACGGGCACTGGCCAAAGAACCCACAGCCGAACGAGCTAAGGATGTTCTGACTCAGCTTGCGTTCCATTCGAATCAGCCCGAACTGCGACTTGCGGTCGCTTTGGCACCAACATCCGGATCACGTAGTGCGGCAGACCGGTTTGCGGAGGTCGGTTCGGTCGCTCTGTCGCTAAATCTGGCGCGGTTGGCCGATGAATACTGGAAAGCCGGACTGGCGAGCGACAATCGAGCTGCGGAACTGTATCACCGACGATTAACTCTGGCCGGTGCTCGGCTGGATCCGTACGAAATGGAGCAGCGACTGTTAGAACTATGCGAACACGACAGGCCGCAGTCAGACATTGTGCTGCTGTATCTGGGAATCGCGTCGATTAATCATCGGGACGCGTCGGCCGCAGAAGGTGCACTGCGTGCCTGGCTGGAAGCCGACGCCACGGACCTTGACACACGTCTGGGCCTCGCACGATGTTTGATTGCCAGGGGAAAACAACAGGAATGTGATTCTGTTCTCCAGCAACATCTGGGTTTTCCCGGGGCTGCAGCCCTGCTGGCGCTGTCCTGTGCCTCCGGTGGCCAATCTGATGCAGCTGCACAGGTTCTTCCTGATTCGGCTGCGAACGGTTTCGAAGCCGACTACTGGTACGCTCGAGGATTAATCGCGCTGCGTCGAAATCAGTGGGCCGATGCGGCCGGTGCCCTGAGTTTGGCCGTCGAAAAACGCCCGTTGAGCATTCCGTTTCGGTCTCGGTACTGTGAAGCTTTGCGGCAACAGGGAGACGGCAGTGCAGCGCAGATGCAGGTGCAAATGCTGGAGACACTGTCCGGAATTGTGGACGTGGCCAATAGTCCCACTGCATCGCTGGATGGTCCGACGGCAGCACGAATAGCCAAAATGTGTACGGACATTGGCGCTACGAATGCCGCATTCATCGTTTCCGGCACTGTGTCACGTTAACATTGGCGATATCTGCCCTTTTTTCCAGGCTCATCGTTTCCCCTGATGCTCAGCAACTAATCCAACCCGGCAGCACGCGACCTTGTCATGCTCTCTCAGAATCAATTATCAACAATGAAGCGAAAGGCGTTCCTTCTGCTGTGGTTGCCGTTGATGCTGGTCCTGGGCTATGGCGTGGGACATCTGCAGTACGAAAACGAGGTCTGGACAGCCGACCACGACCTGTTTACTTCGCTCAATGTGCGGCCTGCCGTGTTGCCGAGTACCACAGAAAAGCCTGCCAGTTTTGAGGCAGCGGACACGGGCATTCGTTTTGCAGAATTGCAGAATACCGGTGTAGACTTCGTGTACGAAAACGGACCGGACGGTCAGTTCCATCTTGCGGAAACACTCGGTGGTGGAGTTGGTGTATTCGACTTTGACAACGATGGGCACGTCGACCTGGTGTTTGCCGATGGTGGCGACCCAGTGACGTGGCCATCAAGTCGCAAACAGCGAATTCAGTTGTATCGCCACCACGGAGCAGTTTTTTTTCGCCCGGTCACTGACACGGCGTCCTTGTCGTGGACCGGATACGCTCACGGATGTTCTGTGATGGACATCGACAACGACGGGTTTGACGACCTGCTGGTGACGGGGTACCAGAAGTCGGCGCTGTTCATGAATCAGGGTGACGGGACGTTCCAAGAAAATTCTGACTGGCAGCAGCTGACCGGTAGTCGCTGGTGCGCCACGGCCGCTGCCAGTGACCTTGACGGGGATGGCGATGTTGACGTGTACATCACGTGCTACGCTGAGACGCCACGTGCATTGCCCACGCCCGTCTGTGAATCTGAAGGGCAGCGAATTCACTGTAATCCACGTACGTACGCGGGAATGCCGGATGTACTGATTGAAAACACCGGCAACGATCAATTTGTCGACCGTACAGAGTCTTCGGGCATCGCGGACTTCGCGGAATATGGTTTGGGAGTCGCGACGGCAGATCTTGATCTCGACGGCGCGCAGGAAATATTCGTAGCGAATGATGGCGACCGCAATCTTCTGTTTCGACAGGTTGCGTCGTGGCGATACCAGGAAATCGCCCTCGGCCGTGGTGTGGCCTATAATGGGCAGGGGGAAACGATGGGAGCCATGGGCGTTGCCTGTGCAGACTTTGACAGAAACGGCTGGTTGGATCTGTTGACGACGAACTTTGCTTTCGAACGGAATGTGCTGTATGCCAACCTGGGCGGGCTGGCTTTTGTTGATGTTTCACAGGGGTCGTCCATCGATGCGCCGACCCGCGCCAGCGTAGGGTGGTCCGCGGTGACGCTGGATGCAGATCTGGACGGATTTCGTGACGTGTTTATTGCGAACGGGCATGTGACTCAGATGCCGTCACAGAGATGGGCCCAACGTCCGCATTTGTTTCGCGGTACAATCAGCGGTTTACAACTGTGCAGCGGCACTGGGAATTATTTCGAACAGGACTGGCATGCCCGCGGAGCATGTCGCGTTGATCTTAACGAGGATGGTATTGACGATCTTGTCATCAGTCATATTGACACGCCGGCGTCGCTGTTGCAGAACACTACGGCGGCCGTCGGCAATATGTTGAATCTGCGTCTGATTGGAACAGCATCCTGTCGATCGGCAACGGGAGCCATCATCGAAGTCGAAACGGCTGCGGGTAGGACCGTGCACAACGTCGGTCGCAACG
The DNA here is from genome assembly GCA_029247265.1 of Fuerstiella sp. GTDB lineage: Bacteria > Planctomycetota > Planctomycetia > Planctomycetales > Planctomycetaceae > Fuerstiella. Next base: position 4,417 of record JAQWLN010000275.1, on the reverse strand, counting down.
GCGGCTACCTGTCGACGAGCTCAAATATTCAACGTATTGGCGTTGGTGACGTGGAAAGGGTCGATGTCGTTCGAATTCGCTGGCCCGGCGGTCAGGTTCGAGAGGTACGCGACGTGCCGACAAATATTCGGCTGATAATCATCCAGGGGCGATCGCTGCCGGTGATCTCAGTCGTCCGATAAACGCGTTCGGTGGTTGTTGACTGCACTGGGCGACTCTGTCCGAGACAGACGCCAGTTGTTCCGATGCAGACCTTTATTTCAGGGCCAGTCATTGTCTGGTCGCCGCGTTCAGTACGGACACTGTTTATTGTCCGTCGCTATCCACCTTGTTCAGCTCCTGATGCACCAGCTTCTGATGCTGCCGAGCTTCAGCGTGTGTTGGGTCCAACTGCAGTACTTTGGCGAAGGATGCCAGAGCGGAGTCCCAGCGTTTCAGTTGAATCAACGTCAGTCCGGTGTGGTAATGTGAGGAGACATGGTCCGGATCCGCGGCAACCGCTCGTTGGAACACATCCAACGCTGCATAAAGCTGGCCGGATTCCAGAAATTTCAGCCCAGTACGATGATATTCATTCCGCAGATCCGGCTTGTCACGAAACGCACTGACGAAATCCTCGTCTGCATCGGAGTTCACCTGTTCGAAGTAGTGTTCTGCTTCGACCCATCGGTTCTGGCGCCGCAGGACCCGCCTGATCCGTGCTTCCATCGTGTCAGCCTCTTCGTGAATGGCCAGCGATTGAGCGAGCATCATCGCGAAATCGTCATCAACATCTTTCGTGCGAATGCACACTGATTGCGGGTCGGTGGCTGTGAGGATCTTATGTAACGCGGCGGCGGCCACTCGGCAGCCACGCGGTGAAGGATGCATCCCGTCACCATTGGTGTAGTACCAGTCCGGCTTTGGTTTCTGCGGTATCGACTCCCAGTCATCCAGAAATGTTCGTGAAAGGCGAACGGTGGGGAACCCGTTGGCCCATGCAAGGTGTTCGACAATCAAATCATTCTGGTCAGGCAGAAAGTGACGATCTTCGATGCCGTCTTTGGTGAATGACGGCCAGACAGCAATCAGCACTTCGAAATCGTGTTCCACGGACAACTGTTGAAGTTGGCGGAGTCCTTCCACGACGTTGTTGTCGCCAATGGCCCGGCGATGCCACTCTACGGGCGCCAATTCGTCACCAAAATGAAACAAATTCAGGCTGAGCGCCGTCTGTCGAAACAAATGCGACTGTTCGAACAGTGATTCGACCATGGCCGGGCGTTTAACCGTGCCCCCCCCCAGCGTGTGTTCCAGATTGAATCCCCAGTAGTCGTTCTCCACGAACAGCATGATTACCTGATCCGGAGAAAACTGTAATCCCCTGTGTTTAAGCAGCTCAATTTCCGCCAGCGTGCAGTAACCGGCGACACCGCAATTGACGACTTCCACAGCACCATTGCCAAACTGTTGCTGCAACCGGTGGGCGATCGTCTGTTCGTCTGAAACATAGTTCACCAGTTCGACCACGGAATCCCCCAGCAGCAGCACTCGTTTCACGCCGGGCGGCTTGCTGACGGAGCGTTCCTTGTCACGAAGGCCGTAGGAGTTGACTGTTGTGACACCAGGTAATGTCGGTGCAGTGCCGAGTGGGAAATCGCTTGCCCGCGTTCGCAAATATGCGTGTTGAGGTGTGAAGCGAGCATGAAAACCTGGTCGCAGCTCGTAGCGCAAAATGGGATTAAAGGAGCGTACATACGGTGAGCTGTCGTCCTCCAGACGGATCGCCTGCATCCTGGGGGCTACGTCCAGCTGTCGGATGATCAATTCACCCAGGGCAAGAGCGAACAGGGTGGCAAGCAGTGCGGCAAGCGGTTTCCGCAGCCACCGAATCACACGCCGTGTATCGTTGTCTGTGTCGGCGGGTGATGTTGTTCGTCTGCCGGCCGCACTGGTTTTCTGTGTGTCGTGCTGCACGCCGTCAGCCCTGCTTCTCAAGATGCCCAAACAGACTTCGTCGCACTTCCACGTCCCGGATCTTCCAGACTGCACCGTCAATGAAATAGTGATGGATGTTGATCGCGAAACTCAGCAGCAGCGACAGTTGACGGTGAGGATCGGCAGCCTTTGTCGCCGCCAGAACTCCATCAAACGCAAGGGCGCCAACCGCAACTAGTATAAGATAATAGTAGACCGTGTGGCGTACGCCGTGTCCAGTTTCTCTACCCTGCTGCTGATTGTACTGATTCATTTCGACTCGCAGAGGGAAGATCATGTATTGCAGTGCGTGGGCAATCTGCAATACAAAAAACATTCTTGGATACAGATAAATCAACATGTACCATGCATAGGTTGCCAGCCACGGAACGGATGCTCTGAACGCCGTAGACGCGCCACCCTTTCGCGCGAGGCGTTTGAAACCAAATGTTCCGGCACAGAATGTGGCCGCCAGCACCCACAGCCAGTACGTGTAGATGCCTTCCGTGACGGCAGCCAGACCTGGGTACAGAAAATCCATCAGTGGCAGCAGGTCGTCCGATTGCAGCACCCACAGTATGTGAAAGACGAGCATCGCTCGAAAGCCGGATCGAATCAGCAGACGTTCCGTCGGGGGAATCTTTACTCCGCCCAGATAGGCAAAGGAGCAGGTCATTCCCCAGGACTGACCGGTATAATGCCAGGCCAGCAAGATGATGGCGAAGGGGTACAGCACGTCGATCATGCTTTGATTGGCCAGACCCGACATTGCGCGCGGGTTGTGGCCGGCCGTCGAAATGCCGTACAGGAATATTCCCACCAGGAACGCGGGCAACACCACTGCGACCCACAGATGTTTGCGGACATTTGTTCGCGTTCGATACAGAATCCGATAGGACGCTAGGAAATGCGGCCAGTTGATCAGGATGTTTGTCACCATGATCTCGCCGACGTCGATCTGTTGTCCCCAGACGGTGGGCATGCCCATCGCATAGATCAGGAAGCCGCAAATCGCGATCAGAGACAACGCACCTCCACAGGTGACATCAACGAATGGTGTGATAAGCGCTGCAACTCGAGACGGGGTACGCGACTGATCACTCACGCTGTTTTTTTCTCCGATACTCCGAAACATATTGTTGTGAGTGTATGGTTTTCGATCAGACTCAGCAAACGGAACTGTCACCATGTTCTGTACGACAGAAGTCGCATTATTCGGGAAGCTCGATGGGACGACGGTCTCGCTGCTCATGCAGCCGTTTTGCCTGTTCGCTGTTGGCGGTGCCGTCAGCATTCAGCAGCACGGATCGAAGATTGATGCCGTCGAGTGAACTCTGCTGATTTGACCATTGGAGGAAGATCTGATCTGCCGCCGCACGTCTTGTTGTCGATGGTGCCAGAAAGTCGTAGTCGACGTCCTGAAACCCGTCGTAGCTGCGAATCGTTTTTTCCGCAACAAAACGCACGGCGGAGTACGGGTCGTCCAGCAAATGAACCAGTAGCGGGATTTGCCACTCGTCGCCGGAAGCTGCGCGAGCATCTTCTGAGGCAAAGGCATTGGCCATGACTGCTCTCTGAACGGCATCCCCGGAAAGCAGATATCCGACTGCCGCAGCAAGGTCATCGGTGTCCGTTTCGCTGGCCATTTCCGTAAGCGCGATGCCATACCAGTTGTACAGGTGATCATTAGTCCAGTCCAGGCTCTTATCAAGGTGGCAGAGATTGCAGGCGTTGGGACGATCAAGAGCGGCCAACGATGGGCTGTCGATGCGGTGGCTGCGAATCGACTTCAACAGGCCGAAACTTGTGTGCGGCATGTGACAGTTCAGGCAATCGGATCCCGGCGACGAAGCACCATGATGTGTATGTTCTGCAATACGGCCTTCGTATTTGGAATGGCATTGCAGGCACGCCCTGGAAGACCTCATTCCGGGGCTAAGTTGATCTGCGGTATCTTCGTAGGCATGCATCGAATGACATGATGTGCATGCGATGGTTCCATTCACATAGCAACCCGCATCCTGCATTGCGGTGAATTCACGCCCGGCCAGTCGCATGGTTCCATCCGACCAGTATCCATTCAATAGAGAGGGGCTTTGTGCACGTGGTCGTCCTTGAAGGCGTGCATGTAACGGGTCTCGTGAATATCGTCTCCGGCTCGATACGCCAGTCCGTCCATAAAGAATCCAGGCAGATCAGAGAATGCAAATTGAATGTGACACTGACCACAAATCTGCGACGACCGGCGATGGTCCAGTTGTACCGGGTTCAGCATGGTGCTCGCAGGCTGTTCAGGTGCGCCGGACGGATTCTGACGTCGGAACTTTACGTGCCGCTGTCCTAGTCCGTGGCACGCCTCGCAGGCAATCCCAAGATCAACAACCGACGTGTCAAATATTTCTGTCAGCAGATTGGTGTCCGGTCGGCCTCGGACGGCGTGACATTGTATGCAGGAATCATT
>JAQWLN010000272.1 GCA_029247265.1 Fuerstiella sp. | reverse complement strand
GACCACGTAAAGAACTTCTTTGCTGGCGATGACGACCAGGAAAAAGAATAACGAAGTGGTGGCCCGCCGCCGCCGAAAGCATTCATCAGAAGCACGAATCAGCTATGAGCCAACCAGAAAACGAAATACCACAGGACAACGGGCAGACCGACGCGGACGACGCAGGCGCTGGTACTGTGGATGCCGAAGCGTCAGCCGCACCGGACGGCGCTGTGGGTTCAACAGGTGACGATGTGCAGAAACTGCAAAGTGAAAATGAAGAACTGCGGGATCGGGTACTGCGCATCCAGGCGGAACTGGAAAACTTTCGTCGGCGCACCCAGAAAGAAGCCATCGACGGAATGAAATACCAATCATTGCCTTTAATACGCGACATTCTGCCCGGTATTGACAATCTTAAGCGTGCAATTGACGCCGTCGAACAGTCCGGTGACACGCAGAACCTGGTTGATGGCATCAAGATGGTGTCTCAGCAATTGTATGACGCTCTCAAGTCGCATTCCGCGGAACAGATTAATCCGGAAGGTCAGACGTTTGATCCGAATCTGCACGAAGCCCTAAGTCAGGTGCCGTCGGCCGAACACGCTCCGATGACTATCTGCCAGGTGATTGAAGTCGGTTACAGGATCCATGACCGCATTATTCGACCAGCCAAGGTGATCGTGACGTGTGCCCCGCCGGAAGCTGCTGAGCCAGAAGAATAAACTGAACAGTGTTCCGGCAGACCGTTGCCCGCGAACGTGGCCTGCGACGGCAAAACTTCAACACCAACAGGAATCCTCGGATGCCGACATACGAATACCGCTGTAATGCCTGCGACCACGAGTGGGAAGATTTCCAGTCGATCAAAGCGCCACCGACAAAAAAGTGCCCCGACTGTGGTAAGTCCAAAGCCGAACGCATTATCAGCGCTGGCGGTGGTATCATCTTCAAGGGGTCTGGTTTCTATCAGACCGATTATCGCAGCGAGTCGTACAAGAAAGGTGCTTCGGCTGATAAGAAGGCAAAGGAAAACGCATCGAAAGACTCATCATCTTCCAGCGATTCGTCGTCCGGTAAGTCAGACAAGGCCACCAAACCGTCGAAATCGTCTGACTGAGAACGGAGTCGGAGACCATGTCTGCCGACGACGTCCCTGTCGCCAGTCAGTTGACTGGTCCATCCTGCAGCTCGACGGAATCTGTTAGATACCGCCGAAGGAACTCCGGCTCCACAAAACGATGCAGCACCCAGCACAGGACCTGCCACGATCTTGCTGTCGGTGCAGCTTCAGAGAACTCCGCACTGCGGTCCTCCGCCTGGCTTTCGCACACGGGCCCCGCATGACGTTCCGGTTCGGCAGGTACGGCCTGAAAACCGTCGAGCGTCATCCGAACGTCCCAGTGCTCGCGCACCGCGAATTGGTTGACGCGATCCATCACTCGCTTGGCCCAGACAATACCGTAGAGATCTCGAAAATCACTCCAAAGCTGATCAGGCGTCATGTTTGCCGCGTCCTGACGGAAGAAATGCCGAGGTAACAGTGCCGCAGAAATAGCCAGCATTGTTGTTCCGAGCAGAAAGAACCGCCCGTCCGAGAACGTGGCCCACTCGGTGACCGGCAGCAGGATCAGCGTGGCGCCCGATGCTCCGAACAGCATCGACGACGTGCAGGCAGTTCCGAAATAATTGCCGCTTCCCATCAACAGCATCAGCAGGTAGCCAATAACTGTTGGCGACGGGATTCGAATTGCCGTATCAGAGTTGTCACCCAGCAGTTCCGACGCTGCCGGCCATTGCAGCACGATAATGAGCGGCAAGACGACAAACCACGGCCATGCTGTAATCCCCGGACGTCGTGCGCCCAGGATATGGATCAATGGTGTCAGCAGCAGAACCGCGGACAGGTACTGCACAACAGAAACAACCCGATCAGTAAACGACAGAGCATCGAGTTGACACACCGCCGCGGCCAGGCAGGTCAGGGTAGCCGCAACTGCCCAGAGCCAAGCCCCCGCCGCAGTCGTGGCCCGCGTGATTGCAGTCAGGCGCAACGTTCGCCAGGCGACAAACAGCAACAAAGGTATGGCAAGAACATTCATGAAACGAACGAACTGCCATGCGGCAGCAATGAGAATCCGTGGCAGGAATCAACCGGCAAAAGCTGACTTGAGTCAGCATTGCTGGAAGACTAATGTTTTTTCTTAACGAGTTGGATTCCGACGAATGCCCCGGATTTTTTGATTTCCATGCATCGTCGGAATGTAGGGGAACCGATCAGTATACCAGAAATGTCTGTTATGTCGGATACGGAGTGCCGTCGGGAGAGCCCGCGTTGCCGACTTCTATCCACAGGAAACAGGTGTTTGGGGGACTAAGACTCATCAAAGTACTGGCTGTTGGCACGCTGTCAACAGGACCAAGCCTTTGAGTTCGCAACTGCGAAGAGACGAAGTTGTCAGATTGGTGACAGCATTTGTCAGGGGGGAATTGGCGATGTATTGGAAACGCTCCGTACGGGTTTTCCTGTTGGGGTCCGGGCTATGCATGTTCGGAGTCGGTTGTGCAGTGGTGGACGCGGTCGTCAATTCAGCGGTCGGAAGTAGCGCCAAACGTGTGGCGCCGCAGCGAATGGCGGCCATCGGCCGGATATTTGAGAGCCAGGGACACCTGGCAAAGGCTGAATTAATGTACCGCAGGGTACTGAAGGCCGAACCGGGCAATATTGTCGCTCGTGAACGCCTGGAATATATCGCGGCCTCGAAGTCGGAAAGAAATTTCGACGCAACAAATCGAAACACACGCCAGGCAATCGCCGTTGCAGACTCATTGCAACCACTGAGCGGTCAATCGACATTGCAGAATGCAACTCCGGAAACCGCGGAACAACTGATCGTCGCAGTGACTGACGCACCAAACGAAATCAGCATCGCTGTTCCGGTTGATGACAATGGTCACGACGTTGAAGTCGAAATACTGGCCGCTGTAACACCGGAAACCGAAAACGTCGCGACATCGGCGGCGACGGGCCTGCTTATCGATGCAGATGCTTCTGTCGAGCCTGCCGAGATCGTAACCGAGCCGCATGATGCAGGCGTTCCGCGTCTGATGTTTGCACCGGGCGCAGACGACCAGGGAGTCGCGTCATATGTCACGCCTGAACCGTCTCGTCCAATCACTACGGTTGGCTACGAGGGGCAGGATGTCAATTCTGTATCACTGGCATCCGATTGGACACTGGCTGACCGTACTATCACTGTCGAACAGGTCGCCCGTTGGATGGAAGAGCCACTGAGCTACAGCGACGAACTGTTCGAGGCCCTTCAGTACGGTGAAAATGATGGAGTCAAAGCGTTGGCCGCTGTCCTGCTGACGGACGCTTCTGACGACGACAACAGAATCAACCAAGCCCTTAAGCATGCAGCTGCAAAAGGGTCTGATCTCTTGAAAGTGACCGCTCTCGACGCGCTCATTCAGCGAGGTGCCGTCACGAACGCAGGAATCGACGAATTGCTTGCCTTCCTCGCGAATGGCGATGCAAACATCAAGAATCACGCGGCATCAAGTCTTCGCAATTGTGCAGACTCAGAGTGGACGACACGATGTGTTGATGGGCTGGTTGAGCTGCTGTCAGATGAAAACGTAACCGTGGTGGCCATGGCTGCATTGACGCTGGGAGACTTTGGCGGACATGCGGCGGGGACCTGTGGAGATCTACAGCAACTGGCGGTCGCGCACACGGACCCATACGTGCTGGAGGCCGTGAGTGTGGCTTTACAGAGAATCCTTCACGGCCATTCACGGAATACGGCGGTCAGCCTGCCACCTGTTCAAGATTCCCGTGCCAGTCCAGACCCAAAGTGAGTTTCTGCCGGTTGTGGAGTAGGTCACTCGCGACGCAGAATTGTTCTGAATCAAACCGATTTGCTGACGCGGGTAATCTCACAAGCGGAGTCAAGGACGATGAAACGCTGAATAACTGCCACGCTGCTGATGGCCATCACTTCAGGCCTGACCGGATGCGCTGCCATCTGCGACGGTATCATTGAAATGGAAATGGACGTCCGCAACGATGTGCTCGCGCAAAAAGCATGGGGCCACTGGTCATGGGTTTATGACGACCTTGAGTACCCGTGGCACTTTGCCAAGGGCTTCAAGGAAGGTTACATAAACGTCCTGAATGGTGGTTCCGGCTGTCAGCCAACGATTCCACCTCAGTGCTACTGGAAGGCGTGCTATCAGACGCTCGAGGGTAAATGCAAGATCCACGCATGGTTTGATAGTTTCTCGCATGGCGCCCTGGCAGCCAAGCAGGACGGATATGGCGATCTGGGACAGATCCCGATTTCGCCAACAGCACGAGCCAATATTGAAGCGGCACGACGGCGCCCGCAGCAGAACATGCTTTCCGAAGACGAACAGACGGGCGAGCCCATCGCCATCGATGCCACCAATAGCGAAAACGGAGAAGTGCTATTGGCTCCGGTGGATGACGAAAATGATCCGCAAGTACTTCCACGCAACCCGAATCGGCCCATTCAGCTTCGACCGTACGAATAATTCCCTCCGCGTTTGCACTGACATGTTCTGCGGCTGCTTACAGCTGCAGAACAGATGGCTCTGGCGACCTGAGAATTCATCGAACACTTCGGCAGAAAATTGAGACGTCTTCAACTTATGAGGATGAAGGAACTCTCATGACGATCTCATTTCACAACGACGTCAACCAAAACACTTTGACTTTCGTCGAGGGACGACGCCGTAGCTCAGTCGCGACAACGAGACATACTTTACAGGCGGCCTGCTTCCGGGCGGAGAACACGCTCTGCCACGAGACAAGGATCTGGACGTCGTCGGGGCAGTCGCCAAGGCCGGAGGAAGCCTGGGCAGTTCCGGGACCGGAATTGGAGGAATCGGCGGCCTGGGCGGCGGAGGCGGAGGTTACAGCCATCACAAGTCATCCTGATTCGTGAACTGCCATGCGGCAACGCGATTACCATAAAAATCAACCTGAAGGACGCCCTGCAGAGCCCGGCGGGGCGGGTGCTGATTCACCCCAACGACGTAATTCTGCTGAGGTACACAGCAGCAGAAGAAGTAGGCAACGTGCTGCTCGGCATGGCACAGTTCAACTTCCTGTTCAATGGATTCAGCGGTAACGGTGCTGGTCGTTAACAATATTCAGCATCTCTGATCCACGAAACGTGGGTAACACCTGAGCCCGCTGTGCAAGCGACGGAACGATGTTTCTTCGCGGGCGCAGCGGGCTTAGTTTGTTTTGGCAGCGAAACGTGAGTCGTGCCGTTCGATCAAACTCAGAAACATTCGAGCCCCGTCAACTGTGTGCGAAACTGGAAGAAGGCATTCAATAGCCGTGCAGGCAACTGCGGCTCATTGGTGACAAAGGCGACACAGTCCGTTTCGACCAGCAGTCGACCGGGAATCAAGTCCGTTGTCAGCTCACACCATGTGCTTTGACGGTCGAACTCCAGCTTGATCGAGTCATCATCGCGATCCTCGATCGAGTCAATAAATGCCTCAATGTGAATAGGCTCCTGAGGCTCAAATTCCACAGTGTCGAACACCGTGCCAAAAACGGCTGCAAATTCCGGCGACAATAATGGGACCGGGTCATGAAACTGAGTGATCTGTCGCCGCCACGTAACTTCAGATGGAGCATCCGAGTCGTGAGTAATCGTGATGCGGTACTCGAACCATGGTGTGGTAATTGCGCCCTCGCCATCCTGGGGCTCCGAGACAATAAGCTCGCTCCGCTTGAAGCGAAAGTTCTTTCGAAATTCATGGAAACGAGCATCGAGATCTTCGCCAATCTCGTCGGACGCAATTCGGCCGACGAAACTCTGCGTACGATCAGTATTGGCAAACGGGACAGAGTGCGCCTTCCTGAACCCACTCAGGTCGCGTACTCGCTGACGTTGCTCACTGACTAATGCCACATTCGTGACGCGTTGTTCGGCTGATGATTCCATAAGCGGATTATGGTCGGAAACCTGTTTCGTGTCACATCACAGCCCTTTCAAAACACGGCGCCAATCGGATTCAGAAACAAAAATACCGTAACCGAGCGGCGTTTACTGCCATTGATGGTCACGAGACGAGGTACACAGATCCGTCGATCTGGCCACTCTGCGTTCATATGCTGCAGCAGTCAGATGGCGGGGTATCCCCGCAAATGTCGATCTGATTGGGGCAGCACATCCAGCAACGCATCGAAGCCTTGCATCCGTGCCGCCAGGACCAAAGCAGCGACGGCAGACGATCTCATGCGAAAATCCCAGCCGGGGGGCGACATGACCAATTCACTACAAGACCAATGGTTTCTGAGCAGCGAATCCTTCGGCAACGTTCTTGTCGTCAAGCCGACGGCGGATCCTCGCAGCATCAGTGATGGGTCAAAACAGCAAGCATACAACTCGGTCATGAGGAAAATCGGACGAAACGAGGGGCAGGGACTATTGATTGATCTGTCGCACTGCGAAATGCTCGATTCCCTGACTGTCGGGATTTTCATCCAACTCAGCAGAGAAGTCGTCCGGCTCGGCGGTGAGACGGCCATGTGTGGAGCGTCCTCGGCGATACGCGACACGCTCGCCCGACTCATGCTGCTTGAGCCCAACCACCGGATCTTCGCCTGGCGCCAGTTTACAACTGTAACTTGCGCGATGGCAGAATTACAGCCGCCGTCAGACGAATAGGATACGACTCAATTATTCCTGTCGACTTATCGCAGAATGCCGGCAAGCCGGCGCAGAGTATCCCCGGCTTCCTGATCCGAATGAAGATCGACTGCAGCCGCAGCGAAGTAGTCATCGCCGATGCCCATGATCTGTCGGAGCATCGCGGCCTTTTCGGGCGGTTCGTCCAGAAACTCCCCCATCAACTCATAATCCCTGTCCCAGAGAATCCGATCAGCCAGAGACTGCACCAACTGATGCCAAAGATCCGGCCGCGAACAGCTGGCTGATTCCGGCAGATAGTCCGCATCGTCCTCTGCTGATTCTTCTCCGTCCGTCTCGTCGTGTTCCAGCAGCTCATCCCCAAAGCACTCGTGACAGGCATCAAGAACCAATTGGCGCCACGCCGCACCCGATGTGATATTCTCGATTTCCATATCGATTTCGAAACTGATGTGATCGAACACGCTTCCGATGGCCGCTTCATTCACCGCGGTAAGTTCCGGCATATGATCTGTTTTTGTCAGCAGATGCGTCGCGACAGACTCCAGCACGGCAAGGCGCTGAGACCACGTCAAGTCATCAAACAAAGCGATGCTGTAGCCACTGCCTTCAACGCGAGCATCTTCCTTGACACGTTCAACAAGCCCGGTCACACCTGCCTTGAACAGACGAGCTTCCGCCGCCTCTAGAAACCGATCTCCTTCTGATGTATGCCACATCTCCTGAGTCTTTCTCGTGTTGTCGCTCCGTCTGCCCAAATTGTCAGCATTTAGTCTAACGCTCCATCGAGCTCGATTCACGCGTGTCTCTGGAATTACTTCGTCGCAACCGTTGTTCGAATTCGGCTGATTGGACATATGAGATGCTCTCACCACCAGTCTGGGGTCAGGCGGGGCACCATTTGCGAGATGTTGCAAATGCGACCTCGGTCACTGTGACCTCCGCTGGCCAAGCTGTATCGAATATCAATCCCACGGGCTGGAGATTGCGGCCGATCTGTCATGCCGGGCGACGGAGCAGAAAGATTGGAGGGAAGACCTGCAAGCAGATTCCGCCGGTTTTCAACAGACAACTACGGTTGGACACTCGAGTGATCTGCACAGGAAGACAGCAGTTTCCAAGTCGAACTGTCCCGAGCAGCGTGAATACCATCCATCGGGTTGCCAACTGAGTTGCTCACGACCTGTTATTTCGGGAACAACCAGCACACTTTAACTCATCACTACACATCGAATGACTCACAGATGCGGATCGATCGGTGTATGTGGCGCGGCATAGCCGGTGCGTCCGCGAATTGCGCAACTGCCCGCAATTCCGACACCATCCATATTCGATGACATCTTTCGAACACGACTCATTCCTTCGCCATCGATCAGGTTCGGATCAATGTTGGACGCTCCAACACAACATCAGCATCAGCTTTGGGTTCTCCAGCGGCTGCATCGCATCTGTCTGTCGTTCCGCAACACCACGGCCTGGATCGAGATCATTGTGCAATGCCTGCGCACCGGAAATTCTGTTGTGCCCGACGAGTACATGGGCACCAGGTAGCCTCCGCGATTGTTGGGGTAATGTACCAACCGGAGCGCGACGGTCGATGAGCCACCAGGATTTGCCCGTGAATCCCCTGCAATCGGTGTGGTGCCGGACTTCGACTGGTGATTGTTGTCGCCGGATTTGATATGCTGGGAGTCCAGCTTATCCCCTCCCTGCCTCCGTTCGTGGCACGACCAATGCGACGCATTTACCTGCTTCTTCCGTTCGTTGTGTCTGTGGCCACTCCCTGTGGAAATGCAGACGATGTGGACTTCAATAACGACGTTCGACCAATTCTCTCCAACAAGTGCCTGTTGTGCCATGGCCCTGATCCGGACGCTCTGCAATCCGGCCTGCGACTGGACATGCCGGACGTCGCCACTTCGCGCTTGGAATCCGGAAACACGGCGATCGTCCCTGGTAAGCCCGCGCTGAGCGATTTGCTTGTTCGTGTGACGACTAACGACGACGATCTGCGCATGCCGCCTGCTGAGCATGGAGCTCGGCTGACGAACGATGAAATTGAGACACTGCGGAAATGGATTCAACAGGGCGCGAAATATTCACAGCATTGGGCGTATGCGAAACCCGTTCGTCACGAGCTGCCGTCACCTCCGACAGAACATGCGAACTGGCCCCGGAACGCCGTCGATAATTTCAGTCTGAGACGCATGCTGGATCATGGGTTGCAGCCTTCATCGGAAGCCGAGCGCTATGCTATGGCTCGTCGAGTCTTTCTGGATCTGACCGGGCTGCCGCCAACGATTGAAGAAGTCGACAACTTTGTCGCCAACAATGATCCGAAAGCCTACGAGAATCTCGTTGACGACCTGTTGCAACGTCCTTCCTTCGGCGAGCACTGGGCCCGAAAATGGCTGGACCTTGCTCGTTACGCCGATAGCGCCGGCTACGCCGATGACCCGCCACGAATAATCTGGGCCTATCGTGACTGGGTAGTCAAAGCGTTTAACAGCAACATGCCTTTCGATCAGTTTACTATCGAACAGATGGCAGGTGACCTGCTGGCAGACCCGTCAGAAAGCCAGTTGATCGCCACCGCATTTCACCGGAACACATTGACCAACAACGAAGGCGGAACTCAGGACGAGGAATTTCGCAACGTCGCGATCGTTGATCGAGTTAATACGACGGCCGCTGTCTGGATGGGGACCACGATGGCGTGCGCCCAATGTCATACTCACAAGTACGATCCGATCACACAGAATGAGTACTTTCGTTTCTTCGCAATTCTGAACAACACGCAGGACGCGGATCGCCGAGACGATTCCCCCCGGATACAAATCTACACCGACGAACAGAAGCGGCAAAAGAGCAACCTGGAGAATGCGATCGCTGATCTGAACAGAGTTCTCAGCACACCAACGCCCGAATTGTCGGCCTCGCAGCAAGAATGGGAGAAACGCCTGAGGGCGTCTTCTACATGGACGACGCTGCAGCCAGAAGGCGTGCTTCGAAAAAGTGAACAGCCTGCAAAGATTCTGGACGACGGCACAGTCCTGGTCGAATCCGCGAGCGAAACAGACACGTATACGGTTGACGTACCGCTGCCAACATCGGGCGGCGGTGAAACGGCTGCCGCCCCCATTGCGGCACTGCGGCTGACTACTCTGCCGCACGAATCGCTTCCCGGCAAAGGCACAGGTCACGGTGGCGGAAATTTTGTAATCACCGGCATCAAAGCCCAGATCGTTCCCGATGGCGATGTTGCTCCGAAGGCGCGGTTTGTTCGGATTACGAACAACGGCAAAAAACAGATTCTGTCGCTGGCGGAAGTTCAGATCTTCAGCGCTGGCACCAACGTGGCTCCGGAAGGCAAGGCGACTCAGCATTCCACAGACTACGCTGGTCCACCGGAACTGGCGATCGATGGAAACACCGATGGTGACTTTCAGAAGAGATCCGTCACCCATACAGACACAGTCGACGACCCGTGGTGGGAAGTTGACCTCGGCGATGTACGCTCTGTTGAACGCATTGCCATCTGGAATCGCACGGACAATAAACTGCACACTCGACTGAGCAATTTTTCGGTCGCTCTGCTGGACGCTGACCGTGAGGTGATCTGGAAGCAGATGATTAAAGAGTCCCCCAATCCATCAGCGGATTATTCGCCGAGCAACGTGCGGGACATCACGTTCCGCACGGCCTTTGCCGATCATCACCAGGAAACATTTGAGCCCACCGACGTTCTGACGGGAAAGACCGGCAACGACGATGGCTGGGCTATCGGGGGAGCAACAACGACACCACATAAGTTAGTCCTTGTTCCCAATCGACCGATTATCGCGGACGAGCCGGCGACACTGCGGATCACAATTGAACAGAATTCGTCACATAAGCACCATTTGCTCGGTCATTTTGGATTCGCCACAACGAGTGACGAAACCGCTATTCAACGATCACGACTTCCGCAAACGCAGCTGGCAACGCTTGACTTACCTGTCGCCGGTCGCAGCGAAACAGCCGCAGCCGAATTGGCCGCGTACTTCCGCGAAAACGTCGCTGTCGAACTTAAGGCACAACGAACAAGATTGCAGGCCACCCAAAAACAACTGGCCGCGATGAAGCCTGCCACCTCCGTGCCGGTGCTGCGTGAAATGGCTGGTAAACGCCGTGACACACATCTGCAGTTTCGAGGAAACTACCTGGACAAGGGGCCACTGATGGAAGTCGGCCTGCCGGCTGTTTTCAATGCCGCCCCGGAAGGCAGGCCGCTTGATCGCCTGGCACTGGCGGAATGGCTGGTCGACGATGAAAACCCGTTAACTGCAAGAGTTCTGGCAAACCGATTCTGGGAGACCATCTTTGGCCGAGGAATCGTGGTCACCAGCGAAGAGTTTGGTTCTCAGGGAGAGCCGCCGACCCATCCCGAATTGCTCGACTGGCTGGCGATCGAACTGATGCAGAACGACTGGAATACGAAAGACCTGATCCGCACTCTGGTCACGTCCGCAACCTACCGACAGTCGTCAAAAGTTACGCCACAGACTGCGACCGCAGATGCCGACAACCGGTGGCTTGCCCGTGGCTCACGAGTGCGACTCAGCGCCGAGATGGTCCGTGATCAGGCACTGTTTGCTGCCGGACTGTTGAGTGAGAAAATGTACGGTCCACCCGTAAAGCCGCCGCAGCCAAGCATGGGGCTGACGGCAGCGTTCGGAAGCTCCACTGACTGGAAAACCAGCGAAGGTGAGGATCGCTACCGCCGAGGTCTCTACACGACATGGCGACGCAGCAACCCGTATCCATCGATGGCAACTTTTGACGCGCCCAACAGAGAAGTCTGCACCGTCCGCCGCAACAGCACGAACACCCCGCTGCAGTCGCTGGTGACCCTGAATGACCCGGTGTACGTGGAGGCTGCACAATCGCTGGCAAGGATTGCGTTGAAGCATGATGGTTCCCTGGAAATGCAACTCACGCTGGCCTTTCGTCGCTGTGTGCTGCGTCCGCCGACCAGTAACGAGATCACTGCCCTGACCGCTTTGTTTGATGATTCCAGCAACGGTCTGCAGGGCAGCGATGACGAAGCCATGAAGCTGGCGACCGATCCCATCGGCGCTCTGCCGGAAGGTATCGACACCCTGGATGCGGCTGCGATGACCGTCGTGTGCAATGTTCTGTTGAACCTTGATGAAATGTTCCTGAAAAGATAAGCGAACAAGACATGAACCCCTATCTCGCACAACTGCAGGATCGCACGCGCCGCCATTTTCTTTCCACATCGGGCGTCGGCCTGGGAGCGATGGCGCTGTCGTCATTGTCCGGCGGTTCGGCATCTGCAGATATTCCTATTGAGGCCATGCAGCCTCTGGCCCAGCGTCAGCCACATTTCGCACCGAAGGCGAAACGCGTAATTTATCTGCACCTTACGGGGTCACCGCCGAATCTGGATATCTACGATCATAAACCCGAACTGGTGAAGCGCGACGGGGAAGACTGTCCACAGGAATTTCTTGAAGGCCGCACATTCGCCTTCACGTCCGGCGTGCCGAAGTTAATGGGGACACCCCGCAAGTTCGCTCAGTACGGCGAAGGCGGAACGTGGCTTTCTGACGCTGTGCCTAATTTTCACGATCCAGACGTCGTGGATGAAATGTGTTTCATTCATTCGATGAACACGGATCAGTTTAATCACGCTCCAGCCGAACTGCTGATCTATACGGGATCTCCGCGATCGGGACGGCCATCGATGGGCGCATGGACGACGTATGGCCTGGGTACAGAAAACCAGGACCTGCCAGGATTTGTGGTGCTGATCAGCAGCGGAGTTCAGCCGAATGGAGGCGCTAACTCGTTCGGAAGCGGTTTTCTGCCATCTGTATTTCAGGGAGTCCAGTGCCGTTCCAAAGGTGATCCTGTTCTTTATGCGTCCAACCCCAGGGGCATGGATCGTAATCTGCGTCGCAGGTCGCTGGATGCTCTTAAGCAACTGAACGAAATACAGGCGAAGGATCTTGGACATCCGGAAACTTTGACACGAATCGCCCAGTACGAACTGGCGTATCGGATGCAGGCCTCAGTGCCGGAAGTGATGGATATCACAAAGGAAACAAAGCAGACTCAGGAAGCCTACGGAGCGAAACCCGGTGAGGCCAGCTTTGCGAACAACTGTCTGCTGGCTCGCCGGCTGGTTGAACAGGGCGTACGTTTCGTGCAGTTGTTCGACTGGGGCTGGGACTTTCATGGAACCGGCGAAGGCAACGGCCTGGGTTCGGGGCTGACCAACAAATGGGCGGCCACCGACAAACCGATAAGCGCTCTGATCAAGGATCTTAAGCAGCGCGGGATGCTCAAAGACACATTGATTGTCTGCGGCGGCGAATTCGGTCGTACGCCGTTTCGCGAAGGGCGCACAGCAAAGAGCAAAGTGCTCGGTCGAGACCATTTCCCGGACTGCTTCACAATGTGGATGGCTGGCGGCGGGGTGAAGGGTGGTCACAACTACGGCCAGACCGACGAACTGGGATTCGGCGTTGTCGAAAACAAAGTCCATGTACACGATCTGCAGGCCACGATCATGCGACTGCTGGGATTCGATCACGAGAATCTGAACTTCCGTTTTCAGGGTCGAGACTATCGCCTGACGGACGTTCACGGCGAAGTCGTCGAAGACGTCATTGCATAGCACGACTCTGGTACCGGCTCCCCGGTGAGACACCGTTGAATCGTGGCGACCATGCTGTAAACTTGCCTGTAGTTATTTGCTCTCGGCCTCAAACTCCGTTTGCGGCCGCATGTTCCGGGAGCTCCGCTTCCGAATGAAGCAGCTTACGTTGTAACTTACTGCAGCGAAGCAAAGCCTTGAATCCGGGTGCCCCTTGCTGGTGCCTGGATACAGGCCCTTCCCGATTATCGATTGTCAGACATATGAAAAACGTGTTGATCGCCCTGTGCGCATTTGTTGTCGGTTCTTCCCTGCCTGCAGCCGACGAGTCCCGGGCCAATCTTATCTACATCCTGCTGGATGATGCTGGTTATGGCGACCTGTCGTGCTACGGACAAAAGCACTTCCGTACTCCGAACATTGACAGGCTTGCCGCCGAGGGGATGAAGTTCACTCAACATTATTCAGGCTCCACCGTCTGTGCGCCCACACGTTGCAGTCTGATGACCGGACTGCACACCGGCCACGCCAATGTGCGTGGTAATCGGGAAGTAAAACCGGAGGGGCAGGCAGCCATGCCCGCTGACATCGTCACGATTCCGCGCCTGTTGAAAAAGGCCGGGTATGTCACCGGAGCGTTCGGCAAGTGGGGACTGGGAGCACCGTCATCGCCGAGTGATCCTGCGGAACATTTTGATCTGTTCTACGGCTACAACTGTCAGCGTGAGGCTCACAGCTATTACCCGACTCACCTGTGGAAGAATAAACAGAGAATCCCACTGGACGGCAAGACCTACACAGCCACGATGATTATGGACGAGGCCCTTCAGTTCGTTCGCGACAACAGCGAACAACCGTTCTTTGCCTTTCTTCCGCTGACAATTCCCCACGCGGCCATGCACGCTCCGGAAGAATATGTGGCTCCGTGGCGCAAGAAGTTTCCGCAGTTTGAGGACAAGATCGGCAAGTACAGTGGCCCACTGGTAAAGAATCCTATCGCTGCCTTCGCCGGCATGATGACTCTCATGGACGAAGGTGTCGGGGAACTGATGACACTGCTTAAGGATCTGCAGATTGACGACAACACGATCGTGTTTCTGACCAGCGATAATGGTCCTCATAAAGAAGGCGGACACGACCCACTGTTCTTTAACAGTAACGGTCCGCTCAAAGGTCATAAGCGAGACCTGTACGAGGGTGGGATTCGGGCGCCCCTGATCGTTCGCTGGCCGGGGCACGTGAAGGCGGGCTCAGAGTCAAAACATATCTCTGCCCATTGGGACATGCTGCCAACGTTCTGCGAACTCGCTGGTGCGGAAACACCCGGCGGGCTGGATGGCATCAGCATGGTGTCGGAAGTGACAGGCACAGGACGTCAGCAGCCGCATGAATTTCTGTACTGGGAATTCTATGAACGCGGCGGCAAGCGGGCGGTTCGTTTCGGCAAATGGAAGGCTGTGCAGCTGAATCTGAAAGGAGTCGACCAGCAGGATGGCGTCGAACTCTATGACCTAAGCACAGACCTGGGCGAGGAGAATAACGTTGCCGCAGATCACTCCGAACATGTGCAGCGGGCACGTAAGTACTTCGCGGCGGCTCATACACCTTCTGAGTTCTGGGCCTTCGGCAGGCAGAAAAAGAAGGCCGCCGGACGCACGCAGTAACGGCATCGCGCCCGGTAACTCATTCGATCCCGCCCAGTCTGTTCGTCAGCCGAACAGCTCAAGCAGCGGTTGCCCACCATCCACAATTGCCGTGGGCCTGCCCTGTGCGTCCAGAGCCCGCAGTTCATGGTCAATGCCCATCGCGTGGTAAATGGTCGCGGCCAGGTCTTCCGGACTGACAGGCGGTGTTGTGGCGTAAGCGGCGTCCGCGTCTGTTTCGCCGTAGACCGTGCCGCCACGAATTCCTGCGCCCGCCAGCACAGCCGGAAACAGAGTGCTCCAATGATTGCGCCCCCATTGAGCATTTGCCTTCGGCGTGCGGCCCATTTCTCCCAGGCACACAACCAGAGTTTCGTCCAACAGTCCTCGCTGTTCCAGATCCAGTAGTAATGCCGACAGCGCCTGGTCCATTGTCGGCAGCAGGTGCTTTTTGACATCGTCGCTGTTGCGATGCGAATCCCAGCTGTAGCCGTCCACGCAGTCATAGTGAACCGTCACGAACCGGGACCCTGCTTCAACCAGTCGTCGAGCCATCAACGTGGACTGCCCGAACAGGTGTCGCCCGTATTGATCTCGCAGAGCGGGGGGTTCGGCGGTGATGTCGAGCGCCTTCCGGGCTTCTTCTGACGTCACCAGGGAAAGTGCACGTTGCTGGTGACGGCTGTAGGTGTCCACGGTTCTGTCTGTCAGGCTGCGTCTGGCGTCATCAAACTGTGTCAGCAGTGACTGACGCTTCGACATGCGGTCCAAGTTAAGCGAGTCGTGAGTCACCAGGCCGTCGATCTGAAACGTCAATTCCTCATCATTGCATTCACGCCAGTAGGGATTGTCTTTTGCGTCACGTTTTTGGATTCGTGTCGTCAGCGGGTCGAAGGCCCGTCCCAGCCAGCCGGCTGTTTCACCAGGTCGTTTCAGCTGAACTTTATAATCCTGCAGCCGTCCCAGAGAATTCGGAACGACGGCGTAAGCCGGCATCGTTGACGCCGACGACACCTGTTGCTGCTGATGTTCCACGACAGAACCGATGGCCGGCCAGTCCTTCGGTGTGACGTTAAATCCCTGCCCAATCGGCACATGCCACCGATGTCCCGTCTGTATGTAATGTCCTCCGCCACTATGGTCGTTGAAGTCGTGGCTCATCGTGCGAATGACGGCACAACGGTCGGTCACGTTTGCGGTGAGTGGAAGGTGTTCGCCGATCAGCAGCCCGGGTGTTCGGGAGGCGATGGGCTTGAACGGCCCGCGGATCGAATCCGGAGCCTGGGGCTTCATGTCAAATGTTTCCAGCTGGCTGGGGCCGCCAAACAGGAAGAGAAAGATCACGGACTTCGCGCGACCGTTCACAGACGGCTGAGCTTCTTCGGCGGCATACAACTTCGGAACGCTCAGTCCGAACAATCCAGCGCCACCGATTTGCAGTGCTTTGCGACGCGAGCGGCGATCACAGGTTGTGCCGTAGTTGCCAAGTATGTTGAGCATTTGACTAGTTTCCTGTGTCGCAGCGGTCCGAGTCAAGCTCTGGAACCGGACGAACACCGTTTTCTGTTCAATCCCCTGTGCTGGTCAGTTCTGCACGCTGAATAAATTTACGTCTTCGCTGTCAGTAAATCGATTCAATAACTTTGCCCTCACAAATCCGATACGGGCGATTCAGCTGGTCCTTGTATTCCTGGTGCGGATCGATTCCCAACGCAGAAAACATGGTCGCCGTCGTGTCCCAGGGACCGAAGTGCTCAGACGCCGGATAGCCGCCCGTTTCGTCTGACGCCCCGACGACAGTTCCCGGCGCCACACCGGCTCCGGCGAACACAATCGAATAGACAGACGGCCAGTGCTTGCGTCCCGGCGATGCGCCTGCGAAATTCGGTTCAAGCTTCACAAGCGGCGCACGTCCAAATTCCCCCATGCAGACGACTAACGTTTCATCCAGCATTCCCCGTTCATCAAGATCTTCGATTAACGCCGAAAAACTTTGGTCAAAGCGGGGCAGCAAGTGATCCTTCAACCCGGTGAAAATGTCGTTGTGATTATCCCATCCGTAGGTGTCGGTGTTCGATGGGGCCTTGTCCTGACCACGGTTGTTATGATTCCAGATGACCGTGACCAGTGGAATGCCGGCTTCGACAAGTCGCCGGGCCAGCAGACACGCCTGCCCGGAACGGTTGCGTCCGTATCGATCTCGCAGGGCCTCAGGTTCGGCGCTCAGGTCGAACGCAGATCGAGTCCTGTCCTTTGACAGCATGCTGAATGCCTGCTGATACAATGCCTTTTTGTCCAATGCCGTCTTGTCACCGTTGAAACGTGTCATCGATCGTTCGACGGACGCCAGCAGCGATTGCCTCGACTCCAGACGACTGACTGGCACGTCAGCCAGGGGCAGCAGCGACGGAATGGCAAGTTCCCGCCCGGTGACGTCGCCCAGAGTCAACGGATCATAACCTTTGCCCAGAAAACCGCCGAACTGACCAGGCCCGATGATAATCGGAACTTCAGCGGGACCATTCAGATGAATCGCACTTTGCACAAACTCTGTTGACGGCCGAACTCTCTGCAGAATCGCCCCGTGACAAGGATGGTCCACGGGAGAAGGTAAAGGATTTCCGGATCGACGACGATGGTAGCGGCCGGTCATCGAAAGGTAGAATGCGGTCCCATGGTCAAGATCTTCGTGCGACATGCTGCGCACGACGCAGAGCTTGCCGGCCAGTTTCGCAATTTGCGACATGTGCTCACAAAAACGCGTTCCGGGCACCGCTGTCTGGATCGAATCGAACGCTCCACGAATTTCCAGCGGGGCATTGGGTTTCGGGTCCCATGTGTCAATCTGGCTCTGCCCACCGCTCGCGAAGACCACGATGACTGACTTCGCCCGTCCGAATCCAGCGGCGCCTGCAGACATCGTCGCTGCGGCACGGATCTGTGGCGGAACCATAGTGGGGAAAGTCGCCCCCAATCCGGCAAGTCCGCCGAATCGAAGCCAATCACGTCGAGAGGGATGCCGCATGTTTTGACCTGGGAAACTCAACAGGACCAGCCTTTCAACTGCCACTAACGAGTATCCTACGCCAAACCATGTGCAGCACAATGGTGATCATCAGGCAGCGATCGCACAGACGGATCTCCACCGACTACAAAATCAGTCGTCTAAACGTCCGCCACTGACGGTTGCACGGTCCAGACCGAAACTTCGTCATCCGTTTGTGCTACGCCGCTTCACACAGCTGCTGCATGCCTTTCAGCACGATTAGTCGCCCACGGACTGTTTTTTCAAAGACCAATTTGTCTTCGCGGGCGAGCCAGCCGATCGCATGCAGAGCGAGTTCTTTGGGCAGGTCCGTTCCTTTGGTCAGCGCCGTCAGCGACGTTGCCCCGTTGTCATTCAGAAAGCCCCAGAGCACACCGGCAGCGGTGCCAATGTCTTCATAATCTGCAAACATTGACTGAGTCATCCGTAATCTCCTGAAACGAATTTCAAACCTGACTAAGTGCGTCCGGGCAGACGCAGAACTTATCTAAGGGAAATTGAACGCACGTGCGCCAACTTCCGTTGCAGCTGAAAGAACGCCAGAGGCCGCAAAATCTTAAACCATTGCAAATGCAGTTGTCTGCGCCAGCTTTGGAAAACCATGGCACTACGGAGTATTTGGCACAACCGGCTGTATCCAGGCCTGCTGGAAATCCCCCAGCTCAGATGGATTTGAATGTAGACGTGACGACGTCACAATCGCCCGTACATACAATTCGTCACCTGTGAACTGGTACACACCCGAGCTTCCGGTAGTGGACTGCAACACCATTCCAACGTCACTACTGTACCGAAGAGAATGCCTTTTCGCTTTCTCTTGGTCGTCGACGGCAGGTACTGTTGTGTCATCGAAGCCTTTTCGTGTGCCAATAAAGTCGATGCGGTAGTCGGTGTCAGCATCAGCGGCAACCGTCACTGACAAACGTCCGTCGGTCACTGCAACTCTGGTCAGTGACACACCGCTGGATGAATAGAACTGTCCCGCTTCCAGTGCTGTGACGAGTGCGTCCGGAGTCAAAGTCTTTGCCAGCACCATAACCCACCCCCGGCCCGGTTGCGCGCCGTCGCCGGGTTTGGTTCGATGATAGGCGTGGCCGTCGTCCGTCGCCAAACCGTACATCAGCGGGAGATCCAGTTTTGCCAGCCGCCAGGTGTTGATGATGTCCCACATTCGCGACGTGGATGGATGGGTGTCATCACCGGAATCGTTGACTGTGGGATGTCCGTTGTAGACCTCGAAAAAGTTTTCACCGATTACCTGCATCAGCTGTTCAGCCGTGATTGCGTAATGGAAGTTCGGGTGATTCAAGTGGACCAGTGATTTTTCACCGGTACGTTCTCGCCTTGATATCGCAGCATTGATGTTCTGCTGCATGACCTCCACGATACTTTCTCCGTGAAGCGGTGGCAGCAGTTCCGTCGTGTTGGTGACGCACATGTGCACCGGCATGTTCTTGTAGCCGTCGGTGATTTCTTCACCCTGAATCAGCAGGAACTTCTGAGGAATCGCCAGCCGATCAAAGATCTGGTCGAAGTTCTTCAATCGCACCTGCAAGCGTTCGTCCTTCGTGCGTGTCTGGACCCACTCGCTATCGAACTTCGCTGTCAGCTTATCAAAGGCAACCTTGCCGCCCTTGTTTTTCTCAACATCAATCCAGCGTTCACCACGCAGCAGCACGTTGTGGTCTGTGAAGACGTTGAAGCTGTAACCGTGTTCCTTGTACCACGCTGCAATCATTTCCGGATAATCATCACCGTCGCTCCACAACGAATGGGTATGCATGTTGCCGCGATACCATTGACTCTCACCATTGGCTTGCAGCTTAATATCTTCTGCGGCTGCATAACTGACAAAGACTACCAGAAATACGATGGTCGAGAGACTTCGAAGGGACATTGGCGGGGCTTTGAAAGATTGAAGGCGGGAATTGTATAACGCTGCAGAACGGCACTATCGACACAGAAGTTCGAAGAATTTCCACTTGCACAGCGACTTCAATTACTCAAGCTACAGGCGTTGGCAGAAAGGTCAATCGTCGTGGCGCCGATTGCCGGCCGTTTCAACGGATCTGCCCAGTTCGACGATATCGTCTTCGTAAATGGCGGTCGTGCCGTTTTTTGTCCTAAGCTCAGCAAGATGCTTTATGCACGAAGAATCTGATTCCACTTCCAAATCAGCGGCGCCATCGCTTGACGCAAGTTGATAGACCAGCCGAATCCCGTGACGTGACGCAATGGTCTGTCGACTCACGACTGTGAAGACGTCATCCCGAATGAGAACCCGATCGTCCACTCGCAGGCTCAACAGCCGCCCTGCCGTTGGCGACACGCTGACTCGATCAACTGTATACCAACTGCGGAGCAGCTGCCTAACGGAGTGCAGAAGTGACTGAGTGAGCTTCACTGACAGCCTTTCCATTCGTCGGGGCGCTGGAAGGTTTCATGAACAGGACGGCGGGACAGACGATTGTTTAACCGCGTGCCCAGCGGGCCTCATCTTCTTCAGTTTGCGGGGCGATGCCCACGTGGTTAAACGACCGTTTTGATCGACCGATCGACTCGTTCTTCCAGTCGATTGAACTGAGAGAATGCCGATTGGCTGTGAGATCTCTCCATGGCTGAATTGATCTTCTGGGTGGACGTGGCGCGGGCCATGCGGGCTGTCAACAGCGTCTTCTTTTGTTTGGCCTGACGAATCTTGTCTTCCAGATCACGAACGGACGCCTGCAGCTTCTCAACTTCCGTTTTCTGCTTCTGGTGTTCCGCCGAATACTGATCCGTTCGTTGTTGTGCAGAGATCTTCTGTTCGAGAGCCCACTTCGCGGTTGATTCGTCGCCTCGTTTCATGGCAGCGGAGGCCCGTTCCATCCACTTATCCGCGTCGATGCGTTCTCGCTGACTTCGTTTGCGCATCTGAATCTCGTCAGCCACGGCCTCAGCCACGCTACAGCGGACGCGATCGAGTTCTTCCTCCATGTCAATTATCAGTTGATGCAGCATACGTTCCGGATCTTCGATTTTGTCCTTCAGTGACGTCAGGCTGGATCGCATTACGAGACTGAATTGTGTGAGCCATGTCATGATATTTTTCCTTCAGGGAAACGTGGTGAATCGGGACGTTAGCCCCAGGTTGCCAGTTCGGCAGAAACGAGTCGAATTCGAGCCAGTAGTTTTTCGCGATGGTTTTCACAAAAGGCCGCCAGAGCGATGACGCCACCGCCCAGTACAATTCCGCAGACCCACAGCAGGCTGGGATGGCTGACCGTAGTCCTCACGACCATCGCAACCAGGTCAGCCAGCAGAAATGCTGACCCCGCATACACGAGTGCTCGCAGACGCAGTCCGATAGCCAGCAGGATCACAACAACACTCAGCACCATCAGTGCCAGCATGTGAGCCCAGCTGCCACCGAGGACTTCGAACATCGAAGATACCAGAATGATCAGAGCTCCGATGTATCGCAGAGGATCGTGAGAGCTCTTCGGTAATTCCTTCTTCAGCATCTCCACCAGGCCCAGAACGGACAGGCCGACGGGGACCAGGTAGAATTCCGGTGCGTTCAGGTCCATTGATCGCCATAGCAGCATGAGGCCTGCATTCATGATCGCTGCCGCCATGACGGCGAATCGTCGTTTATGAGTCATCATGGCCTGCTGGAAGTAGATCCCTGCGGCCACCATCAGCGAGAGAGCATTCGCCGCCGTATCGGCCCCCGTCATGCCGCTGCACTCGCGAACGATCGCCATCATCGCTACAACGGTCGGCGATAACTGGCCGATTGCATACATGGGACGTTTCGCGATCTTCAGATACTGGTACGTGTCTGAAAGTTTTGCGACAACAAGTCCGGTGACTGCAACCGCCAGTAATACAAACTGGCTGACGCCCGTTCCCAGTTGAATCACACCCTGACAAAACAGAAATATCGTCGCCACGCCACACACAGCAACGCTGCTCCACACGTGGAACTCTTCCCGTTTGCGAACCGCCTGTGTAAACTCTGCGAACACGGCAATCGTGAAACCGGCAACAATGACAACGACGGCTGAGAGTGGGTAGATTCCGCTGAACACGGCAACTGCCATCATGGCAATCACGCCCACCCGCAGCAGAGCTGACCACGTCCTTGCCACGATCGGGTCCAGCCATTTTCGCTCACTGTCAAACAGCACAAGACTGTGGGCTGTTGTCAGGAACACCAGTGGCATTGCAACGGCCGCAGTCGATGAAGTCAAAATGCTCACGACGATTCCGCTGCATCCCCCCAGAGCGGCTGCACCCAGCAGCACGTGAAGATTCGTCGCTACCGCCAGGAAGCTGATGCGAGAAGTATCCAGCCTCCGTCGATCGACAACGACGAACGTTGCCAGAATCAGAACCGCCTGCAGCAGTCCCTCACTGACTCGAATGACGACTGCGTACACAGGAGCATTGGGTAATGCCGGAAGAGATTTGACCGACGTCGGCGTACCGTCGATAGAGGAACCTGTTTCGCTCAACGGCAACGCGTTGTCCGATCGGTACGCATTGACCAAAACATAGATCGTCGCCAATACGGCGGCCCACACGACAGGCATCCACGCTGCCGTGATCGGCAGACCGGCCATGATGGCCACAGCGGATACCCATAACGGCAGTGCGATTGTCGCTGCGAAGCCGGTGGAACGACTCTTCAGAGTAGCCGTTGCGGCCGCCAGCCACAGCACCGTCATGCTGGTTGCCGACATGATGAGAGCATTATCGAAGGCCGGCAGCGTCGATGCTGCCCCGATGTGCATAAGCACAAGGAACGGTAGATGAACAAGGGAGGCCAGACATGACAGAACCACAAGGCTCAAATCACACAAAGGCACAACGAAGGCCTGTGCCTGCCGTGTCCAG
>JAQWLN010000231.1 GCA_029247265.1 Fuerstiella sp. | reverse complement strand
CCGGGTGTTTGCTGTCCACCTGAGAAATATCCCACCCCTGCGGCAGAGTCGTCAGCATATTGAATGCAATTTCCAGCTCGGCGAAGTCCTCGGGAGACTGCACCGACGGAATAGCGGGCGACGTACTCTTGAGATAAGTTGCGAAAGAGGCTGAAGTTTCTGATGCCAAAAGTGTGGCCATTTCCTGACGACGCATGACCGGCAAAGTGTTCAGGGCGCTGGTCGCTCGCGGGATTCCTCGTACCTGCCCCGGACGCTCTCGCCGGAAAAGATGCACGACGTCTTTGTCAGGGAACCACTTGCCGCTCAACGTCGGTGTGAACACGACGTCGCCGGGATGCTGATCGTAGAAGTGGTATTCGATTTCGTTGTTGTTGGGGTCCGTGCGAATTCCATCATCCGCGTATGGTTCGCCGAGCCTTTGGCCGATCCACGGGGCTGCACACTGTTCCGCCTCAAATGTTCGAATGTCCAGGCTGATCGGCCACCGGCTGGGAAGCGAGGTTCGCATGGCAAAGACTTCCCCGTCTTTCCAGTACGTTTCGAACATCATCCGCAACTTGTCCGCCAGCATGACCTGCCGAGACCATTTCAGCCACGCTTTCTCAAGTCGGGTATTGGCGTCATGATCTGTAGTCAGCACCTGTAATCGCGGTCCGCACCCAACAATGTGATTGGCAGCAGTTCGCAGAATTCCGCTGTACCACGAGTTGTTATCGAATTCGTGACGAGATCGTTTTCGGATGATGGCCCGCACTGCCGGTGACATGGACGCTCGCGCGGCGAGACTGTCTGCATTGGCCCAGTGCCGGCGGTTATGAACTGTTGTCTGTGCGAGATCAAACGTTGCCTGAATTTCAGGGGGGCGAACTGCCGTGACCGGAGTCTGCACGCCAAACAGGCCGCGGAACGCAGATTGAATACGATCCTTGATAGAGGTCATTGCGGACCTCCGGACGGAACAATCTGATTGATGCGAAAGCCGGGGCCTTTGTTCGCTGGATCTGTCGCGGAAACATCCCGCAAATACCGATCAACGTCGATCTGTTCCTGTAACGACCGCCGAGTAACCGTCACACCATCCGCTGAGATGGACTGAGGCTTCTGTGTATCGGTTGTGATTTGATCAGAGAGCTCGGACATGCTTCAACCTGTGATTGGTATGTATCCAATGACAGGAGAAGTATCGGTGCATTCTGAACATCAGCAACGAGTTGGTTGCTACATGTAGCAACGGACGAAAAGAAACTGAAATCGCTAATCTGCAGATGTCGGCACCGACGACATACGAAATTCCATTTCGCACGCACGCTTCGGTCGACTTCGCGCGAAACGGAAAAGAAGGGCCACGCCAGAAATCATTCCTCAGACGGCGCATTCCAAAATACGGTGTTTTTTGGCTGAGCGTCAATACGTTTGGATTTCCGGCACCAACGCGTCATCCGTGAAACTTCGAAGTTCGCCAGTATTGCCGCCCTGAGCGCTTTCGGAGGTGGCGCAAGTGACCCATGACACGCCCACCTGAGCGCGCAGGCGAGATGGCGAGTGTCGTCGTTTCGATTACGCGGCGGGATGCAATCCAGCCGTCTCTTGTATCAGCTTGATAGCTTCGTCGATGTGTCGGACCGAAGCGAACAAGCAGACCGCTTCCAGACCCGTCCAAACGTCGCCACGAGTGCACGCCGCTGAGGGAAACCGGTCCATGTCGCCCGTTCTATCAACCTCGCGCCGCACGGCTTCTTGGTGTTTTGATTCGTTTCACGGCAATTTGAAACTCGATGGGCCGACAGAACACGGATGAACAATCTGTGAGCCGAGTTGTGGCGAAAAACGAACGTTAATTGAAAGTTTTCTACAAAGAGTCCAGCGAAACGCGCTGTCTGGTTGACTTTGCACTGAAGGCAAACATGCAATGCACGGCTGAATATCCACTACGAAACTCATTCCCTGACAATCAACCGGCGTTCTGTCCAGATTCTCTCTCCGTATGTTCACAATATCGCTGACACTCTGCGCACTACTGATGGGCCTTTTGCTCATCATGACAGTCCTCGGTCTGAATTTTGCGATGTACCACTCGCGGTACCAAAAGCTCGAGCGCGGCGACTATTCACCCAAAGTCGGTATTCTTCTCCCGCTTCGCGGACCTGATCCTTATTTAGAACGATGCCTGCTCGCCCTGACAACGCAAAACTATCCCGACTTCGTCGTACACATCATCGTCGACAATGAAAATGACCCTGCACGCCTTGCGGTTGAAGAGATTCTCAGCGAAACGAATTCAGACAACATCAAACTTGAGATCCTGCGGGACAAGCCGGATACCTGCGGCCTCAAAAATGCCGCTCTGTTGCAGGTATATGACACCCTGCCTGACGACTGCGAAGTGGTCGTCCAATTGGATGCGGATTCGTATCCCTATCCCGAGTGGTTGAGCGACCTCGTCGCGGGACTCGCAGAACCGGGAGTGGGGATTGCGAGTGGGTTTCGCTGGTATTCGCCCGAGAAGCCAACCTTGGCAAGCCTCACAAGACACGTGTGGAACGGCGCCGCGATCCTGCAGATGCTGCCAATGAATATTGGCTGGGGTGGGTCACTGGCGTACTCCAAAGACGCATTCGAAAAAGCCGACGTCCGCTCGCAATGGGAATCATCATTGTGTGATGACACCACGATAACAACCGCAATATTGAACGCGGGATACAAACTTCGAATGGTGCCCAGAGTCGCGATGATCAATGAAGAAGATACTGATTTCCGAGGATGCGCCTCATTTATTCAGCGTCAGCTTGTCCTTCTGCGGTTGTATCACCGCTCGTTTCCTCTGGTGTGTGTCTATGGTCTGACCAGCGCAGTGATTCATTTGGCTTCCGTCGTGATGATGATCGCAATGTTTGCAACCGGAGCAACGACCGGGGGGGTATTGCTGTGGACCACCGTGGCAGTTTATATCATCGTTCAGACGATTTCGATCAGGGTCGGCGAATGGACCATTGGACGTACTCAGGCTGCCGCAGGCAGGCCTCCAATCCGAATGAGTCCACTAACCCTGTCAATCGCCGTTTGCCTGGGCCTTGTTGTCTATCCATGGTGTCTGCTCGGGGCTCTCAGAACGAATCAGGTCACATGGCGAGGAATCACGTACACCATCGACGCGCCTTTCAAGGTTCGTCGGGAAAACTACGAGCCTTTTCGCGCGGTTGAATCGAGACTGAATCAGTCGCTGTAATTGGATTGAGGCTCAGCTTCATCAGGGAGTTTCCCAGGAAACAATGTCAGCAGCGCTGGCAAAAACAGCAGGTCGGCAGGCAGTGCCACGGCCAGAGTTGTACAGGCCATAATGGCGAAGTTGACGTGAGGGGGCAATTGGCTGGTCATCACGGTGCCCAATCCCGCTGTCATTACAACGGTTGTCAACATTAAGGCGCTACCCACTGTGATAAATGTCCGTTGATTCGCCACCAATGGACTACTGCCGAGCCGGCGTTCGTGTTTGAAATGGCACAGGTAGTGGATCGTGTCATCAACCGCAATTCCCAGACAGATCGCAAACGAGCAGGCTCCGGCGATTCCCAGCGAATCACCCAGCATCAAACGCATCGTGCCTGACACGGCCAGAGGCATCAGGTTGGGCACGATTGAAATCAACCCAACTCTTAACGAACGAAAGGCGATCGCCAGCACTCCAAAAATCACCACTGCCGCCATCATCAGGCTGCTCATCAATTCGTCGATCATCTGGCTGACAACTCTTCCCTCGATAATCACATCGCTGACAAATTTCACTTCAACGCCTGGATTGTCAGATTCCATCTGACGCAGTTGAGATTCCATTCGCTCGAAGATCGGACCGAATGTCGCGATCCCCAGATCCTGCGTGCGGGTCGCCACCAGTGCTAACCGAAGGTCCGGGCGATAGAACTGAGCTTTGAGATCATCGGGAAGCCGGTTCGCTAGGACAGACTGATCCCGGCGATTCGGACCACGAATGACGGTCAGTGCCGTGCGAATGGACAAGGGCTGTCCAAGCAGCGGTTGTTGCACGATGAGTTGTTCGCAGTCACGGATCACAGCCCAGACGTCCTTGCGCGGCATCTGTTCCGGCCAGTGAATCATCAACCGCAAACTTCGAATTCCTCCCACATGAATGTCACAATGTGCATGGCCTGCCATTCTTCAGACCCGTGAGGAACTCGATCGCTGACACGATCGTCAGGCACAAGACGCGAGCTGGCCACGAAACATCCGACGGTGATCACCACGCCGGTGACCGTGACGGATTTCGCGTATCGCGATGAAAAACTGATGACTCCTACAAGGCGGTGCATCAACAGGCCCAGCGAATCCTGATGCGGACTGACATGCATCCGTTGTCCGATCCACGAAACGGCAAGCAGCGGGCTTATCAGGATCACGGCCAGAAACGTGACAATTACGCCGATGGCTGCCGTACGGCCAAAACCGGCGATCATTTCCGAATTCGAAAGCATCAGCGAGCCGAATCCGATGGCCGTGGTAATCGACGTCAGCAGGCACGCAGGTCCGGTTTGCAGAACTGACTGGTGGACCGAATCACGCACACTGGTTCCAACGGATCTCAATTGTCGCAGACGCACGACCAGATGGACGCCATCGGTGAATCCGATCATCATCACCATCACCGGCAGAATGATCTTTGCCAGTTCGTTTTCAGACTGACCAATCAGCTGCAACCATCCCAGCGTCCAGATGACACCGACAACAGGACCGCTGCCCGCGATGATGATTGCCATGGGACGTCGAAATATGAGAATCAGCAATACACCCACCAGCGAATACGCAAGCAGCTGAATGCGAATATGATCGTCAGCCAACGCTCGATTATGAATGTCATAGAGGGCCAGCGTCCCGGTGACTCTTGTCTGAATGCCCACGGATGCAAGATGCTGGACGGCGACCGACCGGATTTTCTGAACGTGCGACTCAACGCGAGCATCGACCAGCATCAGCACCGTCCGGCCATCGGACGAGATCAGATTCTCAACAGCCAGAGGATGGGCCAGCAGGGCCTGTTTGGATTCCGCCAATTGATCGGCAGTAAGGTGATCGCCGGATTCCGGTAACAGCAGCTTCTGTGCTCCGCGCAGACTGACCTCGGGAAGATCACCCATCCACGTCAGGTGCAGCACTTCATCCATTGCCCGCAGAGCAGCAGCCGTTTCGTGCAGTGCCGCGATTCGATCACGCTGAAAAAACTCATCGTGCTCCAGCACCAGTACCAACGGCGTGTTGGACTTGAATTTTGCCTCAGCTTCCTGCAACTCTTCCAATACTTCGGGCGCCACCCAGCCCGCTGGCAAAGGGTCAGCGACCCGATAACCAAGGAAGCCCAGCGTCGGTGGAATACCAAGTGCGAAAACGAGCACCCAGCCCAGAAGACGGTGGTCGACACAGATTCGAGCGAACAGTTGCATTTGCGGCCGGAATGGAAAGACAGGGAAGCGCAGAGGGAATGGACTGTGGTTGCGATGCCAATAGACAACTGTACAGAACGATGCCGACCGGAGATTGTCAGCTGACGGATCCTCCGCTGACAGAAGTCGCGGGTGGCGTTTCCGCTGGTTGCCTGGACGGCAGATGACTCAGATCTGCCGTGCAACCGGCATTGAGGCCCACGCCAGGATTCCTGATCGCAGTGCGAAATGTATCAAAGATGGCCGACAAAAAAGACTTAAAGACAGGGAAAGTCTGGTCTGGATTTGCGTCAGTGATTTCCGACATCCGTCCCTTCAACTGGGCGTGATCAAGTTTTGGATAGCGATGATGTGGACCATGAATGGCCAGGTCAAAATTGAACCAGGTTAATGCCTTGGTGATGATGTTTCCGCCAACAACAGTCCGCGTGCCGTGCAACGGATCAAAACTGCTTGTTCCGACATGGTCCATGATCTTTCGGAAACCGTTGCACATGGTGGCCACGACAGGTGGAACGGCAAAAATCAGGTGCTCCCATTCAAACAGAAAACGTCCAGTTTGATGGAACCAAATTCCTGTTCCAATCGCACCAAACCAGAATACAGCGACGCCCCAATACTCTCTGCGCATCCTGCGGCGAATGTCCTCCGAAACCGGTGATTTGGACGAAAAACAGATGCGGCCCCAGGCAATTGGAGTCACAACGATCGCGAAAACAATATCGAACCACACAAAGATTCGGCGAAATCGCAGCGACGCATCCGGATCACTATATGGCCACATCTCCCAGTCCAGTGGCGTATTCAGGTAAGCATGATGCCTCATGTGTACCTCTCGATATACGGTACACGGAATCCCCAGGACGGAACCGATCAGGCGTGAAATAACAGATCCCAGCGTCCTGTTGATTTTCAGATTGCCATGAGCGATTTCATGGG
>JAQWLN010000217.1 GCA_029247265.1 Fuerstiella sp. | reverse complement strand
GTGGAGACGCAGCGAGTCAGGCGAGAACCGAGTCACGCTGAGCGTGCACTCATGAATGGTCCGGGCCTACGCAAATAATTTGAGACCTCCGTCGGGGTAATCCGAAATGTCTGATGTTCGCTGTGAAGAGCTGTTGTCTCTCTTCTGTGGTTGTCTGTGCTAAGTAAGATAATCGGCAGTCCGATGCGGGAGCTGCACGTTTTTGTCATGGTGCGACGGCGAATCAGGACTGTGTGCCCAAACGTGAGCGTTCCCGGTTGATATTCCCTGGAAACCCGAAGCATGAGTCAGGGAAAATACTCAATGCTGTTTGTGTCGCTGGCGCTTCGGATTACGAAGAACGGGGAATCTGTCGTGCTCGCGATATCAGACACTCCAGTTTTTCGTAGGGGCGTCAAGGCTACGCAGAAGGCTGGCTGCAGGCGCGGCGCCTATTCGGTGTCACTCCGAATTAATGTGCGACAACGTTTTAGCTCTTTGGCTCGTTGTCAAACATTGTGACCACCGAGGCTTTTGCTCGAAGATCCTGCATCGTTTTCTGTCGCGCCGCTTTGGCTTTTTCAGCTCGAATGCGTTGTTCGATCTCTTTTTGCATCTCCTGAAACGGAGCCGTGCGTGCTGGCTGGTGATCAACAACGCGGTAGACCTCAAAGCGATCGTCGCGAACGTAAACTTTCGTCATGCCACCTGATGGCAGGCTGAACAGTTGTTCCTCAAGTGCGTTGTCCGAAAGACTGCCGCGAGTAAGCCACCCCATGTCGCCTCGTTTTTCGGCACTGAGCGCGTCAGAGTAGTTCGTCGCCAATTCTGCAAAATCAACATCTTTCTGCAGTTGTTGCACGACCTCAGTCATTCTGGCTTCAGCACCTTCACGTCCGTCGTTGCTGGTGAACAGGACGACCAGTTCCTGCCATCGGATTCGTTCCTGGGTTGTGAACTCTTCGCTGTGTTCGTCGTAGTGTGCCAGCATTTCCAGGCGACTGATTGTGTCCGGGCTTTCTGCAATCGTGGACAGGTATCCATTCACCATCTGTATTCGAAAGAAGCTTTCACGCAGCAGATCGACTGAAAGGCCCTCAGTCGACAGGACCTGATTGAGTTCTTCATCAGTGGTCAGCTTGCGGTCTTTCTTGATGTTTGCGATGACTTCACCGAACGGTTTTTCCAGAGATTCTTCAATCACCTGCTGGCGATCCTCCGGAATTTTCTGTTTTAGAGCCTGGACAACGATTTCCTGTTCGATGTAGTTGTCCAGACGTCCTTTGATCTGTTTCTCCAGAATCTGCTGCCGCTGTTCATCCGAGAGGCTTTCTTCAGCTTCAATCGCCAGTCGCAGACTGCCGATCAGGTCGTCCACAAAAATTGGGCGACCATTGACCTCAGCGACAACCGTATTTCCAACGATCTTCGTTTTCGACGAACCTGTAAAGCTGACGGCTTGTATCTGCGATTCACCTTCTTCGTCATCTGAAGAAGCCACCGTTGACTTGTTCGTCAACGACCGACGGGGCGGCGCTTCCGCGAAGACCGGATTGTCGTCAACCAGGCTTTTCCCCTGACAACCGGACAGCAATACGACAACAACAAGCAGCAATGGCGCATGGCGTCGCTGCATGGCGCTGAGTCGTGAGTGTGAGTTGCGAGCCACAATTGCTTCCATGCAACAGGGGCGAGGAATGAAGAGACGGGCGAGAACTATATCGGTGTTTGGCGATTCCGGACAAGACCGGATCGCCTCTTCAGTGAGACTGTTTACCGCATTTTATGCGGCAAAAACTGCCGAACGGCCGACGCGGGTGGACGCAGTATCGTCGGAATCGTGTGGTACTTCATGGGTGGGCGACGGTTTCCGAATTCAATCGAACCAGTCATCGGCCGCATCGAATTCCGGCAGCACAACGATCAGGACTTTCATTGGCCCCAATGCTCGGTGGCGAACACCGGGCGGAATGACAATGCTGATCCCCGCATGGACGGGAATGATCTCGTCGTCCAGTTCCATTTTTGCATCAGGACCACAGTCCAGAAAGTAGTAGGTTTCCGTCAGCGTCTTATGATAGTGCTTTTTGGCGTTCTCGCTGATCTCTGTAACGTGAAGTGTTCCCGGAAACTCGTCGACGCCCTGAAATGCCCGCCGCGCTGTACCGCAGGGACAAGGTACCCCTTTGATGTCTGAAAAATCCGCAATCCGGTAGCGTCTGGTGGAGGTCGTCATGGCAGGTGGGGCTCTACTGATATGCGGGCATACGTTTTCGAGAACCTGGAACACAGTTGTTCACGACAGCGACGTTGTCAGACCGAGAAACAGAACTTCCTGGGGCACCAGGTTCAAAACAGTTGAGGCATAAGCCGGACTGATTTCAATGGTCTAAGACGCAAAGTCTGCAACAAGATCAGAATCTTCTGCCCATGCACAATGGTAGCCCGATAATCCTGCTATGGTTGCAGCTGCATGCCAACGAGCTATGTAGGGAAACGACGATGAAACCCATGCTGAACTTATTCTTAGCCTGTGCCTGTCTGGGAGTTACTGTCGCCAGCAGTTCGGCCGATCAGCCGAACATCATCCTTATCTTTATCGATGACATGGGATGGAAGGATGTTGGTTGTTATGGCAACGATTTTATCGACACGCCACGGATCGACCAGCTTGCGGCTGAAGGCCTGCGATTCACGGATTTCTATGCAGCGGGCGCTGTATGTTCTCCGACTCGATGTGCTCTGCAGTCAGGTCAGAATCAGGCACGGATCGGCATCACGGCACATATCCCGGGGCACTGGCGACCGTTCGAACGCGTGATTACTCCGCTGACCACCATGGCCTTGCCACTGGATACCGTAACGGTGGCCGAAGCGCTGCAGGAATCCGGTTACAGGACTGGATACGTCGGGAAATGGCATCTCGCCAGCGGTCCGCAGTTTCAGCCCGACAGCCAGGGTTACGAATTCTCTGCAGTCATTGGAGGTCCGCATTTGCCCGGTAAGTATCGCGTTCAGGGCAACCCTTTGCTCAAGCCGAAGCCGGGGCAGTATCGGGCTGATTTTGAAGCGGATCTGTGCGTCGATTTCATTGCTGGCCGCAGGCAGCACAAAAAGCCGTTCTTTCTTATGCTCTCTCCGTTTGCTGTGCACATCCCGCTTGGTGCGATGTCAGAAAAAGTGCAGAAGTACACAAAGAAGGCCGCTGAGCTGAAGCGAGATCTGCCCCATCCAGTGTACGCCGCCATGGTGGAACACTGTGACGATATGGTCGGCCGAATTGTTGACGCAGTGGAGGCGGAAGGCCTGACTGAAAATACGATGATCGTATTTACGTCTGACAATGGCGGTCTGTATCGCCGCTACGACTACCGTGAACACGCCGATGACAACGTCAGCAGCCTGGCACCTTTGAAAGGCGAAAAAGGCTCACTGCACGAAGGTGGGGTGCGGGTTCCCTTGATCGTGAAGTATCCTCCGCTGACAAGACCCGGAACGGTCTGCTCAGAACCCACGATCAGCTTCGATTTTTATCCAACATTTGTTGACCTGGCAGATGGTTCGTTGCCCGAACAACAGACGATTGACGGTCACAGCCTGAAGCCGCTGCTGGTGGAACCAGCCGTCAAACTGGATCGAACAGCGCTGCATTGGCACTATCCCCACTATCACCACGATCGGCCCGCCAGCAGCATACGAGAGCGGGACTGGAAGTTGATTGAATACCTGGACGGTACCGGTGACATTGAACTCTATCATTTGACCAGTGACATCGGCGAAACGACCAACC
The DNA here is from genome assembly GCA_029247265.1 of Fuerstiella sp. Lineage (GTDB taxonomy): Bacteria > Planctomycetota > Planctomycetia > Planctomycetales > Planctomycetaceae > Fuerstiella. Next base: position 11,954 of record JAQWLN010000217.1, on the reverse strand, counting down.
TGTCTGATGAAAAGCCGGGCCGAGCCGCTGACCTGAAACGCAAACTGCAGAACTGGCGGCAGCAGGTCACCGCTCGTATGCCATATCCCAATCCGCACTACAATTCAGAGCGATCTTGCGAATGGTGGAGTCTGCGAACCGGAAAACCCGTTGACAGCGACAGCCGCAAGCGTTTTCCACCAACAGAGAAGGACCTGTAAGTGCTTCCAGGACGCCAGCGAATGCGTCGGCTATCAGATAACTAAACCCGGAAAGGCAAGTCATGAGTATCGCCACTCACATCAAGACATCGCTGAATCTTCCGTCATTTGTGGTGCCGACGTATCTGCAGGATCTGTCGGACGAGCAACTGCTTATTCGCCCGCACGAAGGAGCGAATCATATCGCCTGGCAGCTTGGTCATCTAATCGTTGCGGAACACAGCCTGAACAACATGGTCTGTCCCGATTCAATGCCGCCGCTGCCAGACGGATTCACGGAGAAGCACGAAAAAGAAACGGCATCCAGCGACGCACCGGGTGATTTCTGCACGAAAGACGAATACCTCAGACTGCTGGAGGAACAGCGCGCTGCAACACTGGCGTTGCTGGACAAGCTGAGCGACGAAGAGCTTGAAAAACCTGCTCCCGAAAAGATTCAGCAGTTCGGCGCCACGGTTGGAGCGGTGATCGGTGGTCAGTCAGCTCACTGGATGATGCATCTTGGTCAGTGGGTCATTGTGCGTCGCCAACTCGGCAAAGAAGCGATATTTTGATCGACCGACGCACCCTGGCTGGCGAATTCTGCACCGGAGTAAGAGTTCAAATATCCAGCTCTTTGACATCCAACGCGTGTTTCTCAATGAATTCTCGTCGCGGTTCAACATGGTCACCCATGAGGACTCGGAAAATTTCATCGGCCGCCGCGGCATCGTCCATTTGGATTTGCAGCAGTACGCGTTTTTCCGGGTCCATACTGGTGTCCCAGAGTTCTTCGGAATTCATTTCGCCCAGACCTTTGAAGCGTGTCAGCGTCAGGCCTTTTTCACCCAGCTTTCTCAGTTCCGGCAGAACTTCACGAAGGCTCGTCAGGGGCACTGTCTGGTCATCTCGTTCGATGCGGAATGGGTAGACCTGCTCGGCGTTTTGCATCCCGGCGGAAACAAAGTCGGGGAATGTGAAGCCAAAGTCCTTCAACTTCGCGAGCTGTTCGTTCAACGTCTTGATTTCGTGCAGATCGACAAGCTGACAGGATGGTTCGGCTTCGTCCGACGGCTGATCGCTGCTGTCTGGCTCATCTGCTGTTTCATCGTCGCCGTTTGCCGGCGATTTACCGGCGTGTTCATCTTCCAGCTCATTGACAAAGGTATCTGCTTTGTCGCGTTCGAAGAACCAACGTTCGGAATCTCCCCACAACACTCGAAATCTCGGCAATCGCGTATCCTCTGCTCCACCTTTGACAAGTAGGTACTTGAGATCGATTCCGCGGCGTTCCATTAGTTCCAGTGGGTGCTCCATTTCGCGGAGCACAGCAACAACTCGTTTCAGATTGTTACTATCGAAGACTGTTCCGTCGGTTTTTGCGACAAGTTCTGCTCCGTCGAGACCGAGATCCGTCAGCTCCAGCATCATCGTTTCATGAGTCTGAACATAACGTGGAGTTTTACGGCCCTTCTGAATGACTCGGTACAGCGGCGGCTGTGCGATGTAGACGAATCCACCGTCCACGAGTGGTCGCATGTGACGGAAAATAAACGTCAGCAGTAATGTTCGAATATGGCTGCCGTCAACATCGGCATCGGTCATCACGATGATCTTGCCGTAGCGACGTTTGCTGATGTCCATTTCTTCGCCGCCAGCACCTGGCGAAACCCCGATAGCACGAAACAGATTTGAGATTTCGTTGTTGTCCAGAACCTTGACCAGCTGTGCTTTTTCGACGTTCAGAATCTTGCCGCGAAGCGGAAGAATGGCCTGAATGTTCGAGTCACGGCCAGTGTCTGCAGAACCACCGGCAGAGTCACCTTCCACAAGGTACAACTCAGTTGATTCCAGATCACGGCTGCGGCAGTCTCGCAGTTTCTCAGGCAGGCCACCGGTTGTGATGGCACCTTTTCGACGCACCATTTCACGCGACTTGCGGGCGGCTTCGCGGGCTTCCGCTGCGTTGATTCCTTTCGCAATCAGCTTCTTGGCATTGGCCGGATTCTCCTCCAGATATTTCAGCAGCCCTTCGCCCACGACTGACTGAACAATCCCGTCGACCTCCGGATTAACCAGTTTAACCTTTGTCTGCGCTTCGAACTGGGGATCGGGCACCCTGACGGAAATGATGGCCGTCAGGCCTTCCCGAAAATCTTCGGCTGACGGCGTAAAGTCCTTGAATAGATTATTTTTCTTCGCATAGGTGTTCAGTGACCGCGTGAGGGCGCCCTTGAATCCGCTGAGATGCGTACCGCCGTCGACGTTGCAGATGTTGTTCGCAAAGGCTCGCACGTTGTCTGTGTAGCCATCGTTGTGCTGCATCGCGACGTCGACTTCGACGCCTTCGATTTCTCCAGTGATTCGAATCACATCGTTCACGATCGGAGTTTGAGTTCGATTCAGATACTTGACGAATTCGACCAGCCCTTCTTCGTAGTGAAACGTTTCCGTTCGATCGGCGCGATCGTCCTGCAATGTGATACGGATGCCAGGCGTCAGGAACGCCAGTTCCTGCAGGCGGCGAGTCAGCACGTCGAACGAAAAGTCTGTCTCCGGAAAGATCTCTGCGTCCGGCAGAAAGGACAGTTTCGTCCCTGTCCTGTCGGAACGGCTCAGCTGCCGAAGGTCTGACGCGCGAACACCTTTTTCGAAGTCCATCACCCAGACGTGGCCTTCGCGATTAATCTCCGCGGTCAGCCATGAACTCACTGCGTTCACGGCCGTGATTCCGACACCATGCAGACCGCCAGTGCCGGTCTTGTAACCGCTGTCTCGGTCGAATTTTCCGCCCGCATGGATTTCCGTAAGGACGACTTCCACGGCCGGACGGCCATCCCCCTGAACCTCACTGACAGGGATGCCGCGACCATTGTCTGAGATGGAAATGCTTTCGTCGACGTTTATCTGGATTTTCACTTCCGAAGCATGTCCGTTGACCGCTTCATCGATGCTGTTATCGACCACTTCGTAGACCAGGTGGTGCAGGCCGTGCGAATCTGTACCGCCGATATACATGGCGGGCCGCTTGCGAATTCCTTCAACACCCTTGAGATGCTGAATGTCGTCACCGGTGTAGTCGTTTTCTGAAGGAACCACTTCTGACACGTTAGAGCTTTCTGAGCGTATTGAACGCCGCGAACAAACTAAAGAGGCCGCTGCCTCAAATCATGTGAGCTGCTGTTCGAAACCGACGCCTGTTTCTGCCGGTCACCATGACTGACTCAGCGTCGACACGTTTTGTAAATAAGCACAGCTACCGAGTTTTAATGAATTTCAGAGACTTGATTTGTCGTTCCGGATTTCGCTGCTGCATCGTGACGAGCAATTCATGCTGCAGGTAGCTCCGGAGTTCTTCGAGAATCGTTCCGTTCGTGACGCCGATTTCAAGAACGCCGCCGCGAAGACGCCGAACGTGACTTCTGGCGGCTACACGTTCACCAGCCACCGCTTTCCAGATTTCATTCAGCTCCTGACCGGACGTCTGTTCGGCCAGTCCTTTCGTTCTCACAATACGCTGCAGCAACTGCCCCAGCCGTGATGGTTGTTCGTAATGGCTCATTATCCGCCCATGCGGTTTACCGTGAACTTTCGCTCGACGTCTTAAACTCAACGATACCGGCGATCCGCGTCATTGACCGTCAGGAAAAGGCCTTCGCAGCCTTCCGCAAGTGAGCTGAGACCAGCTAACGATTCTGTGACAATGGCATGATCACATATGTATAAGAATCATCGACTCGAAATACTGCCGCGTGCTCGGCACTGGTGAGTTGCAGATCCACCAGTGTTTCCGGCGGCAGGACTTTCAGGAAATCCGCGACGTAACGCGGGTCGAACGTAATGCGGATTTCTTCGTGGTCGAATTCAATTGGCAGTTCAACTTTTGATTCACCTACATCCTGAGCCCGACTGGACAGCGTCATCAGGGCGTTGGCAAAAACGAAGTCAACTCCACGGCTTTCTTCGTCGGTAACGATCTGAGCCTGTCGAACCGCCGCATGAAAGGGGCTGGTGGCCAGAGGAATGCTGACGCTGCCCGAATTCGGAATGACGTCTCGATATTTTGGGAAACGGCCTTCCACCAGTCGGCTGTAAATGATGCAACGTCCCGTCCGCATCAGCACCTCGTTTTCGCGAACGGCCACATCCACAAATTCGGCGTCCGCATCAATCGACCGTTCCAGCAATGCCATTGCCCGGGTTGGTACGACGGTTGTCTTCTCCGGAGCTTTAGGGCTGCCCTCGGATTCGCAGGCGGCTGTTGCGACGGCCAGGCGGCGGCTGTCGGTCGCCGCTACGGTCACTTTGCCGTCTTCGAATTCCAGCAGCAGGCCACCAAGTGCGTACCGCGTGCTTTCGACGTCCGTGGCGAATGACGTTCGCCGAATGATTTGGCGAAAGACGGATGCTGGAATCCTGAAGTAATCACTGTCGCTGAATTCCGGCACGGGCGGAAAGTCCCGAGGATCTTCTGAAGACAGACGAAATTGCGAACCCGCAGCTTTCAGCGTTAGTGACTGTTCTTCCACATTAATTTCAAACTGATCGTCCTGCAGCTCACGCAGAATGGAAGATACACGAGCCGTGGGAAGCAGCGCTTCACCGGTAGACGTCGTGGTCACGCCATCAACGCTGAAACGAATCGCAACTTCCTGATCTGTGCCGACCAGTTCCACTCCGCTGGAACTGAGATGCATGTATACGTTCCGAAGGACGTCTTTGGGGGTACGAGTCGGAACCGCCGAGGCCGCTGCCTGAAAGGCTGTGGAAAACAGGGCTCGATCACAGGTTAACTGCATTGTCTGTTACTTCCGATGATGTCGCCAATCATGCGACGGAACGTGGCGTGGACTTCAGTTCTGAAGATTGATCGGTCCTCTCCAGACGGCCTGAGGTGTCTCAGGATGTTCGTGTGAAGTGGCCGATTCTTCCGAGCCGCGAGTGTAGCAGAAAACGGCCCACCGTGATACCGCTCCAGCGTGTCGTATGAGCTGGAAAAACACTATTCGGGCTGCGTTTTGCGCTGTGTGAATTTCGGCGGTGCCGGAAGGCCGCTGACAGCATCCACGGGAGAGATTCCGGATCGGGAATTTGACAACTGCGGGTCCTGGATTCAGGCGGCCACGCGCGGGGTCTCATGTTCCGAGGCAGAGACCTGTGGCGAAAGACGTTTGCGTCGTGAGCCAATGGCGAGAAAAGCCGGCAGCAGGATCAAATCGCCGACCAGCGCCGCGATCAGAAGGCAGAACATCAGCACGCCGAAACGCATTGTGGGGCGAAACGGTGATAATCCCAGCGCCAGCAGCCCGGTCCCTGAAATCACAGCCGACGAGATAATTGGCATGCCGGTTTGCAGCAGAGCTTTCCGGACGGCTCGATAGCGGCAGCCCTGGAGGGTGTGACTGTCGCGATAGCTGAAGAGAAAGTGAAACGTTCCGTCCACAGCCAGTCCCAGCGCGATGCTGGCGGTCATCATGATTCCGATGTCGATGGGATAGTCCCACCAGCCCAGCGCGCCGAAGACCAGCAGGATCGGTGTCAGGTTGGGAATCATGGCCACAAGGCCTGCCGTCAGCGACCGCAGAGCAATGACCATAACAACGGTAATCAGTACGAACGCAGATGCAAAGCTCTTCCAGAAACCGTCGAAAATCTGCACCTGGGCATTCTCCAGCAGCGGGCCAATGCCCGTAAACGCGACTGGCATGTCTGCACATCGAGACTTCAATGCCGCAACGGTCTGCTTAACAGAAGCAGGAGAATCGTCGTCGAGGCGCAGTGAGATTCGCCACAGTCGGCTACCGTCTGCCATCAGTCCGCCAACGGCCGTGCTGCCTGATGCTGCTCCAAGACTTGACAGCGACAATGTGTTTTCCGAAAGCTCCTCCGGGAAAAAATCGGCCAGTGAAAACGCGTGACAAACATTTGGGACGCCTGTTACGGCAGATTCAATATCACGAATTTCACGAAGACGATGCACAAAAGACGTGTCCGACTTGCCAAAGTCCACGACAGCCTCAATCGACGTAGGGCTTGTCAACGTTCGAGCCAGCAGACGGGTGTCCAATACCACTCGATCGTCTTCTGGAAGAAACTCAAGTGGGTCAATCAGCGATCTGAGATTCTGCAGGCCGACGGCACAAACAGCTGTTACGACCAGTCCCGGCACGATGACGCGCCAAGGCCTGTTGACGATGAACATCGCCAGTTTTTGCAGAGATCGTTCCCGCGTGTAGTTTGTGGAAGACGGTGCGTACTTAAGAGCCACCAACACCGCTGGTGTGAGGAAAACCCCAACAATGAAACTGAAGAACGTTCCGATGGCCGCGACCACTCCAAATGCAGGGATCGGGCCCACATCAGATACTGCAAGGCAGGCCAGGCCAATGATCGTGGTCAACGTCGCAAAGCTGCTGGGGCGAATCACACTGGACAGCGAACGTTCCACCGCATCGGCATGCGGGTAATCGTGCCGGTAGTGACCAATGAAGTGAATCGCCGCGGCCGTCGTGAACACCATGACCATTACCGGCAATGATGACATCAGAAAGTTCATTTCGTAGCCCGTGGCCCAGATGGCCGAGAGCGTCATTTCGATGCAGAGTATATTGGTCAGCATCAACGCCGCAGATGTTTTCCAGCATCCGATATTCAAACGCAGCAGCACCAGGCAAATTACCAGTGTCAGTGAAAACAGGAATGAAGCACGCTTGCGGCTGCCCAGATGATCGAGTTGCGTGGCGACAATGGGGCCTCCGGCAAGGATCGCGGTGTCCATACCGCAATATGCCAGCTGCCCGCGAATTTCAGCAACGGTCTGTCCGCGACGGGCGATGCCGTGTTCGTTGATCGACACCAGCATCGTCTCAAGATCGTTTTCGGGAGTCGTCAACAGGTTGACCAGACGATCATTGGCGGTGTCCTGCTGAACATGGTTGGACAGCATCGACTCCACAATACGGCGTCGTGTCCAGCAGACGGATACACCAGGAAGGCCGGTAATCCGATCAGAAGCGGCTTGCAGCCTGTCGGCCTCGGGGAACGGCCGTTCAAACGCGATCAGAACCGTCTCGTCACGACCAAACGTATCGCAAAAGCTGTCGTAGTTGTCTCGGATTTCACTGTTACGAGGCAGCCACGTTTCGATATCGTTGTTTGAGGAAACCTGTTCGCCAAGGAACGTGAGGACCGGCAGTACAACGAGACAGCAAAGCAGCAATGGTACGGATTGCCGTATATAGAAGTCTGAAACCATGCACACGCGCCGAGAGAAGGGAGAATTTGCTTCTGCACCGTTCTTCGTATCGAATTTACAGCGAGCTTGTGTGACGACGATTGCGATGCGAATAGCGTTCCGCTGAATCTTTATTTCGCCACACAGAATTCTCCGCAGATCCCGTGGTTCATGGTTGAACACTTAAAACGCTACGGATTCCGTGACCCAAAAGGTCTACTGTAAATCCGTCGCTGTACGATCCGTAGCACACGGAACGACTGACACAACCCGCACTGAGTGTTCTTACGCATCGTCACCAGACAGGAAACGCCCACCGCTCATGAACATCCCGTTATCGCACGGATGGCACCACTCGATGAGCACTCGGTATTCAAACTCTCGCGTCTCACTGGCCATCCGGACCGATGCTTCACCCGGTGAAACCGATCCGCGATGCAGCATTCCGATGCCCGTTCGGCTGATTTCACGAGTCATGGCAGAAATCGTGTTTCCGCGCTGTGTCTTTATTTCTGCCGGCACAGACAGCTCAAGTCGTTCATTCGTGCGAAGATTCGTGACGTCCGGCTTGCCAATGCTCTCCAGTACGTCCTTCAAATCTTCAAGAGACGGACGGCTCCATGGATCCTGTGTCATTACTAACTCCACAATGATTTAATGCTGCCCGAAGGCAGGCGACCACAGATCAGGTCGCGTTGTTCAATGTGGAGTCTAGGATCCGTTCAGACCGAGCGCGCGGTTCGATCAGGAGAAGTTGGGTAAGTGAGACGTCGTCACGTTCCGGATTTACGCTCTGGGGCGATTCTGCCGGGCAGGCGCGAACAGTAGGTATGCCACGACTGCAAAACCGGCTAGAAAGATCCATGTTCGCGTGGGCCACCCTTCGGTAGCCGTCACACTGGAGCCGGTTCGGGCATCCGGGCCGGCTCCGCTCAGTGCCGCATCAAAGGCCTCGTCGAAGCCAGTATCCGCAGATTCAGGGAAAGCCAAAGGGGCTTCCGTCTGCGGCACACGCTCCGTTGATGTTGCCGCAAACTGTTCGAAGTCGCTGTTTGGCAGGGCCTGAGGCGCAGGCGACGTTGGGATTGTCAAACCCGCGCTCAAGTCCGTAGACAACTGACTGCCGCCTGTGACTCGTGAAGACCGATCAGGTGCTGAAACCTGCTGAAAGACCGGTTGAGGAGGCGACAGGTCAACGTTTTCGGGAGCTGTTTCGCTGACGGTGAACGTTTCTGTCTGAGGTGTCTGTGACTGATGTCCCCAGGAAAATCCTTCGGGGGCAGCAGTATCCCGACTGGCGATTTCATTGGTGCTGGCTGTGTCATTACTATCTTGCCGCGTAAACGCCGCCCACGGATCTTCCTGTTGAACTTCGTCAAACCCGTGTTTCCTGGCGGCCACTTGAAATGGATCCATGTCCGAGTTCCGTGTCTCGAAGTCTGGTACAGGAGGATTTTGGAAATCTGGTTCCGTCGATGTGGACAGCTCGCGACTCTGCTCATTTACTGACGGGCCGGCGTTGCCATCAGCAATCAACTGGTCAAGTTCCGGAAACAATTCCGACGAGAAAGGGTCTTTGGCAGGATTTTCGCTGTCGTTGCTCACGGTATCTGCCGTGTTCGATGTGCGACCTAACAAGCGATCAAAATCACTGATGTCGTTCTCATTTTTCGTTGCGGCAATGACAGGCTCTGCCGCGAATGGATTTGTCTGCTCGTCTTCCGCGACAGCCGTTGCCACTGCTGTGGGAACTTCCGTGGGAACTTCCTTCGCTTCCGATTCAGCGTCCTGGCCACCACGGTGTGTAATGAAGTCCGCGAAAGACTGCTGGCCGGATGTCGAAACCCCTGAGGCAGGCACGATTTCGGGCAACTTGACTCGTTCCTCGACAGCTGTCTCTGCTTCTGCAGCAGCGAGCTTTTCAAACATTCCCTGAGCCTGGTCTTCTATGTTCGTCATTGTGGCGGAGTATTTATCCGTTGTTTCTGCAGCGGCAGATTCGATGACGGACTCCGTCTCAATGGGGGCAGTTTCTTCCGCTTCCGCCTCTTCGACGTCAACAAAAGGATCCGGACTTAATTCCGAATCGTCCGACGACCTTCCCAGCAGCGATGCGAAGCTGAACCATGATTTCTTCTTTTCGTCCCCAGCATCCGTATCATCCGCGGCTGCTTCCTGCTCGCTGGACACCAGTTGTTCGCTGGATTCGGATTCGCCTAACTCGGCGATGGCCGTCTCGGCTGCCGCGTCCTGAGCTTCCAGTTCTTCCAGACTTACATAATCCGATCGAGTGATCAGATTTCTCAGTCGGGTACCGGAGCATCCGGACGCCCCAAGCAAAGTACCGGCAACCAGGATTGTCATCAGCTTGTTCGGAATCATCAGACCGAACCTTCCATGAATAGCGTTTCGAAAAACCAATCGCGCGTGCCACGTTGGACAATACCCGTTTCATTGTTTCGACTATTCGGATGTTTCCAGAAAATCCTGTTGGCGCAAAGACACTAGTATTAGTGACAGTAGTCCCCCTGGAGTTCTGGTCCGGCAGTTGAGGGCATTTGCATAGTCCAGGGCGCAGGTAGTGGCTGTGCGGGAGCTAGTTCCAGATTCTTCGGGTTTCAGGAAAAGTCAGCTCACGCCGTATGGTTCGCAGACCGAGGTGATCCGGCCGTTCACATCACGGATGTCGCCCAGTCGCGTTAAAATTCTCACAGAAGACGCCATAACCCTGTGTATGCAAACGGAAGCTTTTCCGGTCAGCAACGAATGCGAATGCAGTGTTTACTCAGCAAAAAAAACAGGAAGCAACGAATCGTTGCTTCCTGTCGAGTGTTTTGTCTGTTGTTCGGACTGCAGTTTCCTGCAGCACAAAATCACGTGAACTAATTCTGATAGTCGACGACGATGCGTCCCTTCTTGATCCGAACATCCACGGCGTATTTGCCGTAGTCGTACCGCACGCGATCTCCCTGGCGGCGGCATTTCACTTGTTCGCACCCGCATGGTGGCACGCAGATCTGTATATATACGCACTTTGGAGCGCAACAGCCGCATGGGTCATCGCAGGCACAGGGATCATTAACTCGAATGATTTTCGGAACAGCACACGGGTGCATTTCTCGCTTGTCGACGTATCGCACACACTGAAACAGCGGTTCTGGTGCTTCGTCAACATAAACCGCACCGTTCAGAACGTGTCCACCGACCGTAGGCCCAAATACTGCGCCTGGAACCGCCGGAATTGGAGTCAGGTCTGCTGCATTTGCAGGCCCGGCGATACAAATGGCAAGGCAAATGCCTGCCAGTTGAGTAAGTCTTTTCATTGTTTTTCCTTTTGTCTTGGTAGAGTGACATGTTAATCAGGCAGCACGAATGGTGAGACTTCCGCCCTACCTATTTAAATGCCTTCTGAAATCCGTTAGTCAACGTGGATATGAAAATTGCCCCATGAATTGGCGATGGGAACTCCGTTTGAGCCAAAATAGGACAATAGCCACCGTACGTTATTCTGGCAAAGTAGTCAGACTCAACCAAAAATGCCAACAAAATCAGCAATCTGGGAAAGCTGCTTTGTTTTGGTCGTCTTCCGGGTCTGTGAGTTTTGGGCTGCGTCTGCTGGACAGTTGGTGTGACTGGGTAAATGCCGCAAGGAATGCACAGGGGCTTGTCGTTGGCGAGTAGAATTTCTCCGATATCAGATGGCCGTTGTGTCTCTTGATTCTGCGCCCTGCAGGTGGTTCCATCTTGGCCGAACTTGGCTTTTGCTCTAGCATCTCAATGGATTTCCACTGAATATCATTCACGCCTCCGGCCAGGAAACGTTTGTCGATGGACTTCAACATTCGTCCCATATCAAAAGTCTGCGCTGCGACTGGAGAATTGCTGGTGGCCGGCAGCGAGTGCTGGTCGGTGCTGGTTGAAGAAAACGGCAAGACGGTACGACACGACTATTCTGTGGATGCGTGGTCGGGGCCTCCGGAAGAAGCTGTCGGTTATTGGTGTTGCCAGGTGCCTGCTGAATCCGGGACCGGGCCGCAACTGATCGATGCTGATTCATTGTTTGATTATTTCGTGCAGCTGTGTGAGTCTCCGAATACCGTGGAACAGGATTATCAGTATGTTCTGGCGCTGCTGCTGCTGCGGAAACGCCGGCTGATTCTGGAACAATCGATGGAAATCGATGATCGAGCTGTCATGCGTCTGAACGGAAGCGGGGGCGAGGGGCCGTTCGATGTAGAGGAGCGTGAATTGACGGAAGACCAGATTATGCAACTACAGGACCAGCTGTTCGGCGGAACAGCCGAAGCTGCCGCGTGACGATATCGTTGGCCAGGGACAGAGCCGCATCAGGATCATGGAATGATCGACTACTTCTTTCGAATTTTGCCTGCAGTCGTCATATTGATGATCAGCAGCGGCTGTCAGATGCCATGGCACAAGAAAGAACCTCGGTACGTCGATCCAGCCCTGCCGATGACTCTCAGCACCACCGAACTGGTCGATTATCTGAATCGTCAGAATCAGGGTCTCGAAAGTTGGCG
>JAQWLN010000216.1 GCA_029247265.1 Fuerstiella sp. | reverse complement strand
CTTCGTCGTTAAGTACGCAGACACGAATTGTGTCATCGTGATAGTCAATTCCAGCGTGCACCGTTAAACTTGTCATGTCTGTTGCTCCCGATGTGTTGTCTAATTCACCAACCAGCATCGTAGCTGATTCGTGAGCAACAGGCTTTTCATCCCCATCTGGCTTTGCCAGTGCCCCGGCTGCTGGGTACCACTGGCTTTGCCAGTGTTGTGTTTGGCTAAGCTGCTGAATCACTGAGGCACCGGCCGAGCCGGTGGTACCCCTGAGATGAAGAGCACGGGAGGCACCGATGATCTTTTTGAAGCCTGTCGAAATCGTCGATCAACCGGGCCGTTAGTAGTACCTGAGCGAGAGGCCCGTGCCGATGAAGTAATCGTCGGCGGCGGCGTTCAGGCCGGTGCCGATACGAACATCCCACTGAATGTCGTTGGTCAGCAGATAAGTAAATCCGCCGTTCACGTAGTGTTCCGTCATGGCGGTATCTGCCGAGTGCGGAATCAGCGCGAACCATTCTGTGTAGGCCCCAATCTGGTCGCACAGCGAATAAGCGACTGTCCATGACTGTGCCCATTCGGTGTAGTTTTCTCCACTGCCGTCGTCGACAGAGCGATTGAACTGTGTACTGCCGGCGGTGGACACAAAGTCATTGATTTCCCAGCCGTAGATCCAGTTGGCACCAGGCATTGCATCACTGGCCGTAAATCGGGCGGCTCCGGTGGGAATGGTCATCTGCGGGATCAGTGCCATTTCCGGCAGGATTCCCTGCTGAGGCGTCAGGCCGATCTTGAACCCCAGGTACAGATCGTCTGTTCCGCTGACCTGTCGGCCATTGGTTTCCTGCAGATTGTCTGTCCACGCGACTCGCAGCTCAAGCCAGTCCTGCATAATACCATAGCGCAACAGCGACTCCGGGAACGAATGCGAATGAGTGGCATCATCCTCACGAGTAAACGTGTAGCCGATTTCCAGCTGAGCAACACCTTTGCCGACAGTAGAACTGGCTTCGGTGAAGTCAGGACGGTCGGTGACCAGCGGTGCATCCAGATCGGGGCCGCCGGTGCAGGTCGTGGTACAGCTCCACTGGAACAGCGTGCCGCAGCACACCTGACACGGGCTGAAGATTTGTTCAACTCGATCACAGGAATTGCAGCCTTCCAGGACACTGCAGCCGTTGTCCTGCGCGAGCGCCGCATTCGATGTCAGGGCAGAACAGGCAACAAGCACCAGGAATTTTCGTTTGAAAAATAAGCACAGCATTGCACGTTCTCCGGAAACAGCCGACGTACGTCCAGCACGTAAAGTGCCCACATGAAATGTAGCATGGGCTAAATATTCTGTCGGCACGGACGCGGCAGCATGCCGAAGCAAAGTGCCCACATTTCTTAACTCATCCGGATCTTCGTCATGACCGACGCCGTGATACGACCGAACTGGCCGCAGCCCACACGGGTTGCGAATTGTTTCGGCAACTTTTGCCGTAGTTTCGCCTGTTGTCGGATTGACCGATTCGATCTGTCGCTCGGTGATCAGCGTTTGATGACCGGCGCTCACCGCGCTGTCACTGCCGCGGCTAGGTCTGTCAGGAAACGAATATCGCCAGCCACAACAGCATTGTGACGGCGCTGATGCACATGGCTGCCCAGACTTTCGATGTGGGGCCACCTGCACCGACGCAGCGACATGCCAGACCGAAGCTGTATGGTGCCAGCGGTGGAATTCCAATGCCGAGCACTGCGCTGCGAAACGTACGGTCGATGAGATGTACATCGGCGGCCGGCCGGTTTGGCAGATTTTCGATGTGCGGAACTCGGTAGGGAGACGGATCGGTATTTTCCGGTGCTGTGATGAGGTCCGGGGGATCGGGGCTGGCTTCCACGTAGTCCGGCAACGGCACAAGTTCAGCATTATGCGGTCGCGTTGCCGAGCACGACCAGCATTCATCAAAGTTTGATACGTTGATTTCTGAACAGTCACTGCACAGCCAGCCCATACGGGTTTCGCTGCCCCAGCGGTCCTGCATTCCGGAGCTGCCGTTCCGTTCCCATTCCGACAGCAGCCGACGCGCTTCCTCTGCGTCTGAGTGACGAACCAGCAGTTCGACTTTAGTGACGACGACTCCAATATACCCCAGTGTGTCTGCGATTTGATCTCCGACGACGGCCGTCTGAATGCCATTTCTTTCCAGAATGGATTTGGCAAGATGAGCTCGCGGGCCAGACGTGTAGGTTGCGACCGTCAGCGGTTTTGTGTTGGTGTCGGGCATAGAGCGGAATGCGTATTGTCGGAGACGGTACTGGCTCGTGGGAGCGACGAAACTGCTTTGTGCCTGCGTTCTTCGCGTCCGCAAGTCATCGTGAAACACCGTCGTCGGATCTATTCTGCCAGGGCCTCGGCTTCTGTGGCACTCAGCAGACCGTTGTTGTCTATGTCCAGTTGCTCAAAGATGGACCGGGGCGCCAGGAATTCTCGATACGATACGTCGCGGTCCTGGTTACGGTCCATGCGGCGGAACCATTCCGGTCCGCTTAATCCGCTGACGCCGGGAAGGATGGCATCCGTGGAACGCGCCGCCATGTTCATCGCCTGCATGGAATTCATGCGCAGTGAGGCGGGCTGGCCGAGGCCGATCTGCAGAGAATACGCAGTTCCCAGTTCGGATTCTGTGAGTTTCTGATCTTTGTTCAGGTCGTATTTCATGAGGATGTCGAACCCTTCCAGCAGTTCGCGGCCGGCCAGACGACGGTCCTTGTTATCGTCCAGCAGTTTGAACAGGGTCTTACCGTCCTGCTTAACGCTGACTTCGATGCGGCTTTGTGTGGCGATGGCATCGCGTTCGATGTAGGTCTTGATTTCCTGCCGCAGGACCATTTCGTCGCCGTTCAGGTCGACGCTTTGAAAATCGGCATTGGCCAGATACTGGGACATCTGAGATTGAAACTCGGGATATTCGTCATCTGTGAAATATCCGTTCTTGTCTTTGTCGTACAGCGAAGATCGCTGCAGCAGAAAGTCGACCATGATGTCCCGCGAACGTGCGCTGCCGCCTCGTGCACGGATTTCCAGCGGCATGTCGTCAATGGCCAGTTTCATTCGCCCTCGCTTTTCGGTGGTTGATTTCACAAAGGATTGAGCTGCCGGTGACACATCCGCTACCAGGTTACTTCTGTTGGCCGCTTCGGCCAGTTGCACGTTGAGCGTCAGATGAAAAACCGGAGCGGCCAGAAACTGTTTCGTTTCTGCGGCGTTCAGTTTTAAATCACTGTTGTCGTCGATGCCGGCGATGGCTGCCTCGGGAAGGCGCAATTTTGCCGGATCGATGGTGATGTCGTCGCCATAACGAGAAACAATCTGTTCGGCTGTGCGTGTCAGTGACTCTTCGTCGTTAAGCTGCACAAAGGGCAGATTGGCAGCATCGGGCACGACGGCGGCATTCTGATTTCGCGGGTCTCGAAACGGCATCAGTTCTGCCGCTGTGAAAGTCTGGTCGTCGTCGAGATCTCGAAACCGCAGGGCGTGACTTCCGGCGATGAGTTCTTCGCGCGATATGGCACCATCGCCGTCACCGTCGACCAGCGCCGCCAGTCGCACTGCTTCCGACGCATTGACGGCTGCTGCGACAACGTCAAAACTTCGGCTTAACTGGTCCGCAAACCATTTGGTGAAATCATCGACCGACGTTGTTTCTGCCGTTTTGTCGCCCGTCACGCTGCGCAGGACTCGCTTCGCGGTGCGAGCGTTTGTTTGCTGCAGCAGTCGTTCCGGGATTAACTGCAACTCACTCATGCTTAGAGTGCCATCGTTGTTGACGTCAACACGATGTGCCAGGAAGTTGGTGACCCACAAACGATAAGCCTGCCCGTCGACTGAGATGTTTATTTCGGCCAGAACCGGGCCTTCGGGGGCCATGATTACCATGACCGCTCGATCGACGGACAATTTCGGATCCGCCGCGACGGATTCAGGACATGCGAGCACCGCCGGCAGCAGCAGAAAAACTGGCAGTCGCAGCAGGGACCGCAAGTTTGCCCTGGCGGGTGGTCTGTCTGAGTCTGCCGTGGCAGGTAAGAAGTAGGGGTAGGAATTCATTGGAAATCCTGAGTGTTTAATCCCGGTTATCCGCCATCATACACGGATTTTCAGCGGTGCCGCCATTTTGCGGAAGTAAGGGTCTCGGTTATTTGGCGAACGAAAAGACCTGCAGTTCGTGGACGTCGGGAACCACCCTGCATTCAGAATGTTTGAAAACCGGGATCTTCGGCCATGATTGGGCGGCAACACCCAGCCGCAGAAGGCAACCCGCTTTATCCACTGACATCTTTGCGATTTCCCCCAAAACTTAGTATTCTCAATGGAATCAGGCGATGATTTCCCGGTTAATCATGGTGTTTGTTACCAGTCATCGGTCGCTCATGTGGCCTCGTTTTGTTGCCGTTCCGGCTATTCTGCGTATTGTGCACAAGACGAATCCTGTCCCTGAATTCACCGACGTACACATCATTCCCGCATCGGCACTTTATGTTGCGGGGGGCATTACGGTCACCAGACATGCAGCTATTCAGACCCTTCAGGTGGACTCATTTGTCTAACAAATTGCTGAGAGCATGGTCCTTAACCCCATTTGCAGCGATCGCCTGCGGCACGACGGGTGGCTGCCCTGGGGCATTCCCCAGGGCCGCGGGCAACACTTTAATACTGTGCGCGGCAATTGCCGGGGCCGTACTTGCCGGGCTGACCCCGGTTCACGCTGATGAACCGCACACTGCATTCATCGAAGGGCTGAGGCAGCGAAAGTTCTTCGACACCACATTGGAGTATGTGGACGCCCTCGCGAAACGGGTTGACCTGCCTGCTGAGTTGACGGATACCCTAGATCTGGAACGAGGTGTCACGTATCGCGAAATGGCGGCGGCGTCCAGAGTACCGGAAGATCGCGAACAGGCACTTACTCGAGCGGAACAGTCCCTTAAGAAGTTTACGTCTGAACATCCTCAACACGTTCGTGCAGCGTTTGCGAATTCGGAATTGGGCGAGTTGTTATTTGAACGTGCCCGGTCTTTGATCTGGGACGCGGAATCACCTTCAAATGCTGACACGACAGGACAGCTGCAGCAGCAGGCGCGTACATTAATTGAACAGGCAAAGGCCATTTACCAGACTGCACACGACCAGTACGAGACCCAGTATAAGGCGTTTCCACCGTTCATCGACAGGACCACGGATGAGGACGCTTACCTGGAACGGTTGAATGCCGAAGTCAAGTACCTGCGTGCCTGGTTCAGCCTGGTGCGATGTACCTACGAACGTGGACAGACGTTTCCGAAAGGTTCGAAGGAACGTACCGAAACCATGGTGCGTGCGTCGACGGAATTCGAAGCCATTCATACGGCTCGTCGCAGCAATCCCATCGGGCTCCAGTCGCGACTGATGATGGGCAAGTGTTTTCAGGAACAGGATGATCTGAACAGGGCTCTGGGCATCTACAACGAAATGCTGAGTCACAAGTCGGACCATCCCAGTGTTCAGTTGCTGAAGTCCATTGCTTTGCAGTATCGGCTGATCTGTCTGAACCACGAAAAGAAGAACGACTTTCAGCTGGTGCTTCAGGAAGCTGAGGTGTGGTTGAAGGATAAGTCGAATCGTACCCGAGTCTTTTCCGAAATCGGTCTGGGCATCCTTTGGGAGAAATCCATCGCCGAAGAAAAGCTCGGTCAGGACCGGGCTATCGAAGCAAGATTGCGAAATACGATGCTGCGTCAGGCGTTGACGGATTCCAAACAGGTGGCTCGTTTTCCCGGACCGTACCGCGAGCCTGCAGTGGCAATGGGCCGTCGGCTGAACGCGGAACTCGGCGAAAAAGATGCCGTGCCGAAAGACTTCGATACGGCATTCGAACGTGCTCGCGGCATGGTCAGCCAGTTGAAAGGGTTGAACGAAGTCCTGCAAAAGGCGAAATCCAGCGAAGAAAAGCAGAAAGCAAGACAGGCGATAGATTTTCAGCTGAACGAAGTTGGTCGGTTATTCGCTCTGGCCCTGAGTCTGCGGGATGAGAAGACAGACACGAAAGCTGTCGCACAGGCCCGGTATCTGCTGAGTTACGTTTACATGCGGCAGCGAAAAAGTTTCGACGCCATCATTCTGGCACAATATTGCATGACGACGGATCGATTGAACGATCCTGATTCGGCGCTTAGTGCGACAGAGATTGCGATCGAAGCCGCCGTGCAGGCATTTAACGATGCCGGCACGGACAAGAAATTTGAATTGGATCTGTTGAAAGGGATCTGCGAACTGATTGTGGAACAGTATCCGCAGTCGGCTCGCGGCAACGAGGCTCGCATTCGTCTGGGGCAGGTTTACCGTGACCTGAATGAACCGCTGAATGCCGCGAACACGTACCTGACCGTACCCAGTGATTATTCAGAATATGGTTCGGCACGTATGCAGGCCGGTCAGTCCTACTGGCTGGCGTGGGTCATGGCGATGTCGGATATCGAATCCGGAGTACAACCAGAGAAAGATGAGGAAACGGTCAAAAAGTGGAAGACCGATGCTGCCGGGCTGATGCTGGAAGGTATTACTGCTGCGCGAGCGAAGCTGGGTGCCAACGCGAATCCGACTCCGGAAATCGCGGCCGCTGAAGTGTCGCTGGCCACGATCAACAACATGAACGGACAATTCGCGGAAACGATCAAACGATTGAATGCGGGCGGAGCCAATTCCGTACTGAAACTTCTGGAAGTGGCCAAGGGGCAGGCTCGGCCCGAAACCGGCATTACCAGCAGTGCGTTTGCCGGTCAGGCCTACCGTCTTCTTCTGCGAGCCTACGTAGGCACTCAGAAAGTGGCTGAAGCGCTGCAGACGATGAACAAGCTGGAAGCTGTCGGTGGTCAGGATACGGCGGCCGTTTACACGCAGTTGGGACAGGAACTGCAGGAAGAGCTAAAGCGTCTGAAGGCCGCCGGAGAAGCTGAGCAGCTGGCGACCACGCGAAAATCGTTTGAACAGTTTCTCGGCAAAGTCAGTGAGAATCGCGAGAACATGGATTACAACTCGCTGGTCTGGATCGGCGAGACTTATTTTGGGCTGGGGCAGGGCACTCAGGAAGACGTCGTTGCTGCGTCCGGCTACTTCCAGAAAGCGCACGCGGCGTACCAAGATATTCTGGACCGCAACCTGGCCGAGGGCGGCAGTGTTATCGCTGTTAAACTCAGAATTGTTCGTTGCAGCCGTGCTCAGGGACAGTTCGAAGAAGGTGTCAGTCTGGCTCAGTCCATTCTGAACGAAACGCCTCTGTCACTTGATGTTCAGTTTGAGGCGGCTCATACGCTGTCCGACTGGGGGGCCGCCGAGGGTGGTCAGCCGGACAAACTGCTGGCGGCCATTGAAGGCGTAGAAAATGCTAAGGGTGAAAAATCGATCTGGGGCTGGTCGGGCATCACCCGCAAGCTTCAGGCACGGCAGAGTTCTGCGGACTGGGAGCAGTTGAAAGAGCGTTTTCTGGAAGCTCGTTTCGAATATGTGAACAGTCGCTTCCGCTACGCAAAAACCGAAGCGTCCGATGGCGACGTGCAGCTGAAGTCCGGTCTGGCGGAGATCACCATTTTTATTCAGGTGTTCACTGATCTTGATGACGCCTGGTTCGGGAAGTTCGATAAGTTGTATCAGGATACTCAACTGGCACTTGGGCAGCCGCAGACTCCGCTGGAAAGACCGAGTGCCCCGGAGGTCCTGATGGCTCAGGAAGAGACGGAGGGTGTGGATGAGGCCGAACAGCAGCAGACCACTGAATCCGTTGCACCGCCAGCTGAAGGGACCAGCCTGATTGTCGTAATCGTCTTGCTGGCACTGGCGGCGGGTGGCGGGTTTGCCTTCTACAAACTGATGAGTAAACCACTACAGCGGCGACGACCTGCTCTTCAGCCCGGGGTTGGTTCATTTACACCTCCACGCGGTGCAGGGGGGGGCGACACTGGTGGTGCTCCTGACTTCGGAGCACTGGAAGCGGCTGGGGCGGCCACCGGAGCTGCCGTGGCTGCACCGCCGCGAAAGAAGAAAGTTGCGTCTAAAGCAGGCTCACAATCCGCGACTGATCCCACGCAGCGTCCGGCGAAGAAGAAGCGGGTACTGACGCCCGAAGAAGCTGCCCGATATAAGGCCGCCAAGGCCGCTAAAGTACGTGCAGCTGCCGCAGCCGCCACCAAAGGAGAAGGTGGAGAAGCGGCCGCGCCAAAGAAAAAGGCAGTCAAACGGGTGAAGAAAAGTGTCGCTTCGGATTCTGCGGCAGTACCAAAGAAGAAGGTCCGAAAACGATCACCACAGCCGCCGACCGAGTAAGTCCTCACGGTGTGGTTCAGATAACACGTTTAGCGTAGTTTCACGAAACAACAAGGTGTTCCGAAATGGGTATAGATTTCAATATTTCCAAAACGATGCTGACAGCTGCCCTGCTGGTGACTGCGTCGGCGCACTCCGTGTTCGCAGTCGACATCGTGACCCGCCGCAGCGACAACACTCAGCTGCGTGGTGAAATTACCAGCATGCGTCTGAACGAGATCGTGCTGAAGCGAACGAACGGTGAGGAAATCACGATTTCCGTGTCAAATCTGAAGGGCGTTCGTTTCGACAAGGAACCTCTGGAACTCAACCCCGCGCGCACCAACGAACGAAGTGGTGCCTTTGAAGTGGCGTTGACGCGTTTCAAAGAGGTGCAGAGTGCTTATACCGGAGGCGACAAGCGACTGAAGACGGATCTCGAATTCATGATCGCACGCGTGCTTGGCAAACAGGCATTGACGGATCTTTCAAAAGTCGACGCAGCGAAGGAGTCACTGGAAAAATTCCGCACCGCCAACAAAGATAACTTTCGGTATCTGGAAGCGACTCTGCTGCAGGCGTCGATCCATGCTCTGGGCGGAGAGACGGATGCAGGCAAGTTGCTGCTGGATGAAGTGCAGGCGTCTTCTGTCAAGGGGTTTCAGCTGCAGGCCGGTGTTGATAAGGGACGTCTGCTGCTGATTGCCGATGACGCCTCTGGTGCCCTGCAGTCCTTTGATGATGTCATTCAGAAAAGCCAGGGTGACGAATCGGCGACTGCCGCTATGAACGACGGGTTGCTGGGGCGAGCGATGTGTCTGAAACAGCAGAGCAGTCTGGATGATGCCATCACGACTCTGGAAGAGGTCATCGAAAAAGCGCCGCCTACCGAAACTCGTACTCTGGCTGAAGCGTGGGTCCGCAAGGGCGATTGTCTTCGTCAGCAAAAACGGCAAAAAGCGGCATTGATGGCCTATCTGCACGTCGACGTTTTGTATTCCGGCGAACCGGCTCAGCATGCGGAGGCACTGCTGCGACTATCCCAGCTGTGGGGGCCTGGTGGTCATCAGGATCGAGCTGTCGATGCCTCTGCACGTCTGGCCGAACGCTATCCAAACAGTCAGTGGGCCAAACAGAGTGGTGGATAGGTCGCCCTGTGGACCATGTGCCGGGCTGGAGGGGCTTGCCAGTTCAGCTGCATCGCTGAACTGGAGGTCGTGCCACCACGGCAATTCTTATTATGTCGATTTGGCGAGCGGAAAATCACAAGACATTTGCGGCGGGACGGGCAAATTGGATGACTCTGCTAACCTGACCGGCTACATTCCTTTTCAATCGTTTGATACGCAGTCGCCGCTGACCGAGCAGCGTAAATCTGATAATCCGGAGATAACTAAACATGCTGAGTCTTTCTGAACGAGTATCGCGGCATCGATCCCTGCGGAGCTGGGGAGTATTTCTGCTGGCACTGACCGTTGTCGTTTCGGCGATTCCGCTTGCCGGAATGTCGTCATCGGCTGTGGCTCAGGATGAAGAACCGGCGGCCGCACCACCACCACCGGCTGATGCCGGTGACGGTGGTGCGGCGGCACCTGCCGCCGACGCTCCCGTGCAGAGCAGAAACTTTCTGACCTGGATGATCGATGCCCTTGGCTGGTTCTGGATGCTGGTCTTTGCGGCATTGTCCTTTGTGATGGTGGCCCTGATCATGATGAACCTGCTGCAGGTTCGCCGTGACGTTCTGCTGCCCAACGACTTTGTCGAAGAATTCGAACAGAAGCTGAACGGTAAGGACTTTCAGGGAGCCTACGAGATTGCCCGCAACGACGATTCGTTCGTGGCGCGTGTTCTCGCTTCCGGCATGGGACGACTCAGCCGTGGCTATCCGGAAGCTGTGGAAGGAATGCAGGAAGCCGGCGAAGACGAAAACATGGCTCTCGAACACCGACTCAGTTTCCTGGCACTCATCGGTACAGTGGCTCCGATGCTGGGGCTTATGGGAACTGTTCAGGGGATGATCGCGTCGTTTGACAAGATTGCGTCGTCTGCCGTTTCACCGAAACCCAGTGAACTGGCCGAAGGGATTTCCACGGCACTGTTCACAACGCTGATTGGTCTGGGCATCGCCATTCCTGCGATGGTCTTCTACAGCATCCTGAAGAACCGCATTCAGCGACTGGTTCTGGAAATCGGCATGGTGAGCGAAGGCCTGATGAGTCGTTTCGCTGCTGTCGGCAAAGGTGGAGCCAGTGGATCCAGCACGAAGCCTGCCTGACGACACTCGATTTGAATCCGCAGCGTGTCGTTTAAAGCCCCGGCGAAGACGCAGGCAACTTGCGAACGTGAGTCGGTGTCCTCCGTCGGGTCTTAAGACCGGAGTATCATTCCCATGAAAATCAAGTCATCCGGCTCCAACGCTCCCGATGTCGACATGACGCCCATGATCGACATCGTGTTCCAGTTGATTGCTTTTTTTATGGTGATTTCCAACTTCGAGCAGCAACAGGCTGACGAACGAGTGACATTGCCCAAGAATCAGCTGGCCAAACCACCGGAAGTGAAACGTGACGATGCATTCACACTGAACGTGGGGTTTCTGAAGGATAAGCAGGGCGAGATCATCGACAGAACGCCCTATATTTTCTTCGGCGACGAACAGATCGAAGTGGCCAACAGTTCGAATCGTTTGCGGCAGGAAGCTCAGTTCTACCAGACAATCGGCACTCCTCTGGAAGATGTGACCGTAGAGATTCGGGCGGATCGGGAGGTTCAGTCCGGCCTTGTCCAGACGCTGATTCAAAAGTGTCAGGAAGAAGGAATTGAGTTTCAACGGTTCGCACTCAAGGCAACACAGAAGGTGAGTCCATGAAGATTCGCAACCGGAACGAAGGCGGCGAAAAAATCGAGGTGCAGATGGCACCTATGATTGACGTGGTTTTCCAGCTGTTGATCTTCTTCATGCTGACGCTCAAGATCATTGAACCCGAAGGTGATTTTGACATCAACATGCCATTGGGTGCTCCGCAGACGTCGTCCGTCACCGATCCCGATCTGCCACCGTTCAAGGTGCGCATGGAGGCCGACCCTGCCACTGGTGCACTGTCTCAGTTGTTGTTCAACGGTCAGCCGATGGGTAATGATTCAACTGCATTTCAGCGGTTGAACCTTGAGATCTTCAAGTCCGTCAATGCGTTGAAGGCCGCCGGCCCCGAGGCTCTTGAGAAACAGGAGGTGGAAATCGATCCTGACTTCGGCCTGCATTACAAGAATATCATCGAGGCCATCAGTGCGTGTTCCGGCAAGATGGTGGACGGGAAAATGGTCCGCTACATCAGCCGCATTAAGTTCGCCCCGATCCGGGAAGAGAACTAGAGCAATTTACTTATTGTCGTGAACGATACTCGCTCGCGGGAGCAACGAAACTGCTACTGGAAATCGTTCTTCGAGGCCACAAGGCAGCGTGAAACGCTGTAGCACCCGCTTTCGCTACGCAGGGTGCGTGCAGGCACACTCCCTGCCTGCTTCGTTTAACCGCGTTGCCAATCGGGCCTCGATTTCGGCTCACGCAATGCGGGGCGTTGCTCTCGCAGTTCAACGGTCGCGAAATCGTGTCAGAAGTTTCACGCGGGTACCGACCGGGCCATGTGATACGAATTATTCTGCCGCCGGTGGATGCAGTTGTTCGTACTCGTCAGCCAGTTGTGCGCCCGGTGTGATGCCGAATTTCGCCCACATTCCCAGATACATGGCCGTGATCAGAATCACAATCGTCAGCCCCAGAGGTTTTGCCAGTGCCCACGGCGTGATGTCGACATCTTCTGAATACTTCTGAACGAATGGCTCCGTCAAGGGGCGGATGAAACGTATAGCCGTCATCACGATGACAAGAAACAGGAAGTTGACAGCGGCCAGATGCAGCCAGTGCATTTCGATGCCAAACAGTGTGTTGCCCAGATAAATTCCAAAGATCGACTGAAATATAATGCCGGCGAGCAGTGCGAAATTCGCGGCCACCGAAGGTGTTTTCTTACTGATAATGCCCATGAAGACGATCGCCAGCAACGGGATGTTCAACACAGCCGCAATCGACTTCATCAGGTTAAAGAGGCCTGTTTCCGCGAAGGGCGAAAGCACCAGCGCCAGTACAACACTGACCGGGACCATGACGATTCCGAACAACTTGCCGGTTCGGACCACCTGACGGTCCTCGGCTTCTTTGTTGATGACACCTTTGTAAAGGTCAAGGCTGAACAGTGTGCAGCCGCTGTTCAGAAAGCTGTTGAAGGAACTCAGGATGGCTCCGAAGATCGTGGCGGCGAAGAAGCCCACAGCCCATTCCGGCAGCACCAGATTGACCAGATATCCGTATGCTGCATCGGCACCCGCCGGCGGTGGCTGGTTTGTTCCGAAGGCGATGTGCCAGGCGATGATTCCCGGCAGTACCAGATACAGAGGGCCAGCCAGTTTCATGAACGCGGCGAACAGCACTCCCTTCTGCCCTTCTGCCAGATTCTTTGACGCCAGCGTGCGCTGCACGATTCCCTGATTCGTACACCAGTAATAGGTTGTGATCAGCGTCATTCCCGTCAGCAGCGTCTCCCACGGAATATCTGAATTTCGGTCGCCCAGTGACGACAGTCGTTCCGGATATGTATCGGTAAGCAATGTGACGCCGGATGCCAGACTGCCGCTGCCTATATAGCTGAGGCCCAGGATGGGAATCAACAGTCCTCCGATCACCAGGCCGACGCCGTTGACGGTATCAGATACAGCCACAGCTTTCAGGCCTCCGAACACCGCATAACATCCACCAACAACGGCCAGCAGGCTGCATACCACAGCACGGTTAACGGTCATGTTCGTCGTGCCAATGATGGACGGGACGTCAAACACCGAAATCATGAATTCGGCGCCCGTAAGCAGCACGAACGGCAGTACGTTCAGCACGATCGACGCCAGGAAGATGACGGATGTAAATGTTCTTGTTTGCGGGCCGTAGCGCAAGTCAAGGAACTGAGGAATTGTCGTGATACCGCTTTTCAGGTAGCGGGGCAAAAACACCACGGCCATCAAAATGATCGACAGGGCAGACCAGACTTCCCAGGCCATGACGACCATGCCGTTCCGATAGGCACCACCGTTCAGTCCGACCAGTTGTTCAGTCGATAGATTCGTCAGCAACAGGGAACCACCGACGACAAACCACGACAAACTGCGACCGGCCAGAAAGTAGCCGCTTGACGTTTCCTGGTCGTCGTTGTGTGTTCTCATCCAGGCGACAACAGCGACCAGACCAGTAAAGAAAACAAAAGAAATTGCCGTGGTCATGACTCAAATATTCCGAACAGGGACTAAACTTAGTTTTGCTAAATAACAGCGGAAGTCGTGCCGCATTCTGGTGCGAGGGCGTGATCAACGCCAGCAGGTGTCAGCATCTCTGCCGGTATTTTGGGTCAGTTCCATGTCATGACAGGTGAACTGGTCCGTTGTGGCGAATCGCTCTGTTTTCGCTAACGAAACGCGATTTGCCAACGTAAAATACTTGGGGCTCCGGGCATGGCATCGTGCTTCGGCGACCATGGTGGATTTGTATTAAACTTATTATACAAAAGTACTTACGTCTAGTTATTTCGAGCGGGCTCTAAACATGTCAGACACATCATTCAGTCCCACGATGAACAGCGTTAGCGAGACGGCGTCCGAAACGGCCAATTCTTCGTGGGCAAAGCAGGGTGATCCTGACGAATTTGACTATATCCCGGTGTCTCCCTGGGGCCCTGTTGCGTTGGTGCTGGGCATTGGCAGTCTGACGGGATTTTTTGGCATCTTTGGTTTGGGACTGGCCGTTGTCGGCGTCTGTGTTGGCTTCGCAGCTATTTTCAAAATTGGGTCGGGGGGACCAATGGTGAAGGGGACAGGATTCGCGATTGCGGGACTGATTCTGTCGATCCTGTGTCTGAGTCTGGGGTCGTTGAAGATGGCTCATGCCTATCAGACAGAGTGCCCGCCCGGATTTCAGCGTGTCAATTTTCCCAACGATATTTCAGACTGGCAGTTTTCCTATTATGGTGGAGTTCGCAGGCTGCATCCGATGGTGGCTCCATTGATTGGTCAGAAGGTATTCTTGAAGGGTTTCATGTGGGAGACCCAGAAGTCAGAAGGCCTGGAGAACTTTGTGTTTCTGAAGGACAATGGCGAGTGCTGTTTTGGCGGGTCCCCCAAGCCGTTTGATATGATGGTTGTGAACATGACAGACGGCAACACAGCAAGAGCATTTAATGGAATGGTCGCCGTCGCAGGTGTTCTGAACGCCAATGTGAACGCTAAGGAAGGCGAGCCCGTGTATACTGTTGATGCAGTACTTGTTGAGGAAGCGCAGACTCGTTTTTAGAGTGCAGTGACGTTTGTCCGTTCTGCACATTTGCAACATCGAGTCTTCCCAAACGGCAGGAGACGCTGAGAATGGAATTCGGCAAACGAACGACTGCACTCATGTTTGCACTGACGATGCCTGTCGTGTGCGTGGTCTGCATTGGCTGTTCAGACGCAGGTGGTGATGGCTACGTACAGTATGGTCAGATCCAGAGCGATCCACCGTCCACGCCTGTGGGATCTGTGGCTGCGGATAACAAACCAGCAGTTGCGTCCGCGAGTGAACCGCAGGCGTCTTCAGCGTCTGACAAAGACACCGATCCGAATGCCGAGGTCGTAGCGACGGAAGACGTAGCGACGGATCAGACACCATCACCTGTGGTCAAGACAGTGTCGAAGACTGAGGACGACCCTGCTGCTGAATCCACAACGCCATCCGGCGACAATCTTCCTGATAAGACGGATCAGTCCGCAGCAGCAGTCAATGTGCCCGGTGCGGAAGTTCCCGCAGCCGAAATCGAAACGATTGGCCCGGACAGCGCCGATGCGGAAAACCCGCAGTCAGCCGAACCTCGTGAAATCAAGCTGTTGATTTCTGAAAAACGGCTTCTTCCCGAGGGGGATTCCAAAGCGCTGCGATTGACGTATGACGATATCGACCTGCTGAAGATTCTGAATATGGAACCTGTGCCGCATGACGCAGACAAACACTTTCCCGAATGGCTGAATGATCTGAGCGGAAAGCGTATTCGCATTCGTGGGTTCATGTATCCCACGTTTGAAGCCACGGGACTGACTGCGTTCACGATGGCGAGGGATAACGGCATTTGCTGTTTCGTCCGCCAGCCGAAGATCTACGACATCATCGGAATCAGCCTTGCCGATGGCGAGACAACGGATTACATCGAGGGAAAACCGTTTGATGTCGAAGGTGTTTTTCAGATTGCGCCGGAAGCTGATGATACGGAATTATACCAGTTGTACCGAATCGCAGACGCAAAAGTGTTGAAGTAGCGATCAGCGTCACCCTGGCAAAAATGTAAACGAAACGCGTGTCCTGTACTCGACTGCCTGGAATCCGGTTACAATAGACCAGCCGAGTCCAGTCGGCCGCCGGTTTGAGCAGCCGGGCCTGCGCGGACGATTTGCTCTGTCTTGTGGCTCTGTGCCAGGAGTTCTGCTCTTTCTGTGCCGACGCGTTTTGTAGGTTGGAGGTCGTGATGAAAACGTTTTCTGCTCTGTCTGTCTGCCTGTCTGCGTTCCTGTTGAGCGGTCAGACTGCTGAGTGCGCCCTTTGTCCGTTCTGCGACGCACCTTCGCTGACACTTGCTGAGCAGGTTGACCAGGTGGGCCATCTTGTGCTCGGCAAGTGGACTGGTGGTGAAAAGCCGACCAATGAAACGGCTGGCACGGCACGGTTTGAGATTGTTGAGGTGGCCAAGACCAAGGGCGACGCCTTTAAGAAGGGCGATGAAATAGAGTTGCCTCAGTACATTGCCGGCAACAAAGATGCCGTGTATATCCTGATGGGACCGGACGTTAAGTTCATTGACTGGCACGTGCCCAGTGAAGCCACACAGTCGTCATGGGCATACGTTTCCAAACTGCCGATGCCTGTCACCGATCAGAAAGAGCAGATTGAGCGTCTGGCGTATTTTCTTGACTATCTGCAGCACGACGAACTGTCCGTATCCAACGATGCTTATGCAGAATTCGCTGCAGCACCTTATGAAATCATCGTTCCTTTGAAGGATCGTATGCCCCGCGAGAAGCTGCGAAACTGGGTTACCGATCCTGACACGCCCGTGACTCGCATTGGTCTGTATGGTCTGTTGCTGGGGTTGTGTGGCACAGAAGAAGATGCCGAAGCGATGAAACAGAAAATTCTGACGCCCGACACCGACTTTCGGCTCGGCATTGAGGGTGTTATGTCTGGCTATCTGATTACTGCTGGTGAGGAGGGTCTGAAAACGCTGGAAGACAGCAAAATGAAGGAGAAGACATACGTCAATAAGGACGGCGAAGAAGTCAAACTTCCGTTCAGTGAAACATACGCGGTGATGCAGACTCTTCGATTTATGTGGACGTACGAGCCGGACCGGATTCCTAAAGAACGCCTGAAGGAATCCATGCGAATTCTGCTGGACCGTCCGGAACTGGCAGACCTTGTGATCGCAGATCTCGCACGCTGGAAGGACTGGGGCGTGCAGGATGAGCTGATGGCAATGTACGACGCTGAAGACTTTGATATTCCATCCATCAAGCGGGCCATTGTGCGTTACTTCTTCTACTGCAGTAAAGACAGGGATGAAGATGTCGAAGATCCTCCTGAATATGCTGTCACAGCAGCTGAGCACCTGAAGCTGCTGGAAGAGAAAGATCCCAAAACGGTTCGTAATGCCAAGCGATTTCTAATTCGCTGAACGACGTGTCGGCGTTGCCTGTTCGCCATGCTCAGATGCGTAAGTGATATTCCTGACTGCGGCTTCAGCGAAGCTGTTAATTGTTTCAGGAGTCTGCGGAGGATTGACAGGATCCGCAATGTGCCTCCATCGTCAGCCTTCATGTTGATGTGTACCACTTGGCTTTGCCAGTGGTCTAAGGCTGATGACAGCACTGGCAGAGCCAGTGGCACACACACCTTCATTTAACTACTGACAAAGTTCTGCCATGCCCGTTGATAAGTCCGGTAGTCGCATTCGCCAGATGTTTGGCGAAATCGCCGGCCGCTATGACTTCATGAATCATTTTCTGTCCGGAGGCACGGACGTCTATTGGCGCTGGCGGACCGTGCGATTGGCCTCACCCAACGGCAGCGCGCCGATTCTGGATGTCTGTACGGGAACTGGCGACCTGGCATTCGCCTGGCGAAAGGCAGCAGGACAGGCTACGTCAGTTATGGCCACGGACTTTACCCATGGGATGCTGAAGCTGGCCGAACAGAAACGTGTCGATCGAGACGTCGTCTTTATGGAAGCGGACACTCAGGAACTTCCCTTTGAGGACGATCATTTTCAGCTGGTGTCGGTGGCTTTCGGATTGAGAAACATCTCCAGTACCATTGGTGGTCTGCGGGAAATGACTCGGGTCTGCAGCCATGGTGGTCGGGTTGTTGTCCTAGAATTTTCATTGCCCGATAACCGACTGCTGAGTCGTGCTTATCAGTGGTATTTTCGAAATATCCTGCCGCGGATCGGGCAGTTGCTGGTGCGCAATCGCCAGGCCGCTTACGAATACCTGCCGCAATCGGTGTCGGAATTCCCCTGTGGTGATCAGCTGACTCAGATCATGGAAGAGGCCGGACTGGAACGAACGTCCTTTCACAAGCTGACTGGTGGCATTGCGACGGTGTATATCGGCTACAAGCCTGAACAATCGGAACGACAAGTGGCCTCAGAAACGCCGAAATGAAAAGAATCAAATTGACATTTCGATAATTGACACAGGGTGTCCCTGACCGTCATCCTCCAATTCTCTTCTCAAAGCTTCCATTTATGCCCGTTACGGGCGTTGGTTTTGAGCATAAGGAGGAACTGATGTCACTACGTTTTCGCGTCTGTCTGATTGCCTGGATTACTGTCACGGCCTGCGGTCAGTGGGCTGCTGCTGATTCGTACGCAGTCACGCCGGACTGGACAATGGAAATCACTCCGGCACAAAAAGCAGTGCCTTCCGCTGCAGTCACTGAGATTACATCTGATGCAGTGCCCGTCGAAAGTGACGATCACGGTACCATCCAGGTGAGCCCCGCTGACTACGTACGGATTTATCAATCGATTCCGTTCAGTCGAGCAGAGTACAATGCCAACCCAACATACCGGCACGATTCAGCGATGGAGATTCTGACGGGTAATGGCCGGCATCAGACGATCGTGCGGCATGGGACACGAAAGCAAATGCAACGACCCGCGACGCCTTACGTTGGCACGGGAGTTCCTGGAGTCTATCCAGATGCATTTATTCGTCCGGGTGTTCGTCTGAACTACTATCGCCATTTTCCGTCGCTTAACCGGTACTGGAGCATCCTGAATCCCAACGGCGTTTTTTGACAGAGTGGTGTCGTGCATGTCAGAGACACCCCGATTGTTCTGTAACAGTAAAAGCCTGTCGTTCTAACCCCTGGAACGGCGGGCTTATTGTTTTTGCGTTGAATGCGTGTTTCGAAGTTTCGTTTGAATGGCAGGACGGGAACAAAGAGTGACATCTCTCTGGAGGATTGTTGCGGTTCAGTCCGCTGAATCGCGGCCATCGACGACCGGAACGGTGACGGACTGACGGTGTATTCACACGCGGTTTTCGACGCATACAGTATGAAAGCGATGTCGGCGCCGTCTGTTGTGCTGCGAAACAAAGAGTCAACCGGATCCACAACAGCAACGGCTCGAAGGCCGCCTCGACCGTTGTGTCGCCAGGATTGTGCCTGTCTGCAAAAAGCTCGAGACGAGCCTCGTCCTGCGGGGCCATACCCGGACAATCGACGCGCGTGCCAATGTGCGTTCAGCCCTGAAATGAAGTGTGCCACTGGCTCTGCCAGTGTCTCGACGTCTACGAGAACACCGGTGGAGCCAGTGGCACACTGTGCTTTACTTCATTACTGACGAATCGCTAAGCGTATTCGCGATCCTTGATCAAACCAGGATATGGAATTGGGTACTTACCATCGGGCTTGGGCTGTAGTGGTGATTCAGAATCCAGTGTCAGATTCTCGATGCCAGGTGCCATCTCGTGCTGGCTGTTCATCATCTGGTCCAGAGTAATGATTTGCCCGGTATGAGCGGCCATGCGTCCCATTGATGTGACGACGCTGGCCATGGCTCCTCGCTGCACTTCGTTGTACGTCTGATCTTCTCGGATGGCCGTGATGAGGTGTTCCCATTCTGCCTGATACGGATTGTGTTTTTCAGGCTGAGGGTATTCCCATGTCAGGTTGTTCTTGTCCATGTTGTGCCCCTTGTAGATACGAGCACGCGATGGCCAGTGCGAACGGGAGGAGATCACGCCGAGTCCCTTGGACCCGTGCGCGAAGCTGGCGAATTCTGAATGGCAGCCTGGCATCGTGCGTCCACCGACAAACAGCTTGGTGCCGTCTTCGAATGTGTATTCGATCGAATACGCGTCAAAGTTCTGGTCCACTGCATCACCGCGATAATGACGACCCCCGAGGGCCTTGGCTTCTACGGGCCAGGCGTTTTTCATCCAGCATGATTCGTCGATGTTGTGTATCAGGAAGTCACTGACAGCGCCACCGCTGAGCCACAGGAAGCCGTGGAAGTGTTTGATCTGGTGCATCAGATCGCTGATACCATCCGGTTTCGGCGGAGCGGCTGCGGAACCAGTGGGGCCGGCTGTGCGATAGGCACGCATCATGTTGATGTCCCCGATCTCACCGCTTTGAATGCGATCGAACAGTTCTCGGCGAGCATCACAGTGGCGGCACATCAGACCGACTGCAACCTTCAGATTCTTCTCCAGCGCCTTTTCGTTCAGGTCCAGCATCTTTCGAGTCGATGGGCCGTCGGGGGTGAGAGGTTTCTCCATGAACACGTTCAGGCCGCGTTCGATCGCATAGGTGTAGTGCAGCCATCGAAAGGCGCACGGCGTAGTCAGGATCACAATGTCGCCTGGCTTCAGGCAGTCCATTGCTTTTTTGTAACCATCGAAGCCGATGAACTTCCGCTCTTCCGGAACATCCAGCGTTCCTTTCTCACCAAAGCTCTTGTCCAGGTTGCCGAAACTATTCGCCAGATTGCTTTCGAAGACGTCGGCCATCGCCACCAGTTTGATGGGGCCGTTGTCAACCGAAAGTGCATTGGTCGCCGCACCTGTTCCTCGGCCTCCACAACCCACCAGGGCAAGTTGAAGTGTGTTTTCATCGGCCGCGTATGCTCGCGGTGCCAATGTTGACAGCACAGTCGATGCAGCAGCCACACTGCCCGATGTTTTGAGAAAGTTCCGCCGGGAAGAGTTTGACGATTCGGATGTCATGATATAAGTGCTCCTGACTTTGAGGTGGGATGTGGAGATTGTAATCTCGGGGAGAGTTTTGATCAGAGCGACTCTGACCGTGGTAAACCATCAAGCCGCCAGACTGTTCCGGGACGTCCTATTCGACAAAAGGATCGATCTGTAGCGGAGCGGTTTTGTCCCATTTGGCGGTCTTCTGTTCGTCTGAAGGTTCCACTATGGGACGAACAATTCGAAAGCCGACGCCTAGGGCGTCTGTGTGATACCAGATGCTGCGAGGAATCTGGGGGTCCTGATCCTTCCATTCTTCACTGGATCCTTCCCGCACGGCAGTTCTCAACAGCGACGGGTCGTCGTCCCAGCCTCCGCCACGAACAATTCGTGGATAGAGTTTTGAAGGGATGGCCAGCGGGTTTTCCACGCCACCAGAACGTTTTCTGTAGGCATTGGGTAGGTACTGGTCCAGTACCCATTCGGCTGCGTTGCCGTGCATGTCATACAGGCCCCAAGGATTTGGCTGCTTCTGGCCGACGTCCTCATAGTTGTCATTTGTATTCTCATCGTACCAGGCATATTCGCCGAGTCTTGCGACATCATCTCCGAAGGAATATGCGGTCGTCGTTCCAGCGCGACAGGCGTATTCCCATTCGGCTTCGGTCGGAAGTCGATAGTATCGTCCGGTCTTGGCGCTCAGCCATTTGCAATAGGTTCGAGCCGCATGCTGTGTCATGCAGATCGCCGGCTTCTGCTGCTTACCCATGCCAAAACTCATATCGGTGTAGGGGGGCGTCGGTCGTGTCACAGCATCGGCAACGCCGTCGCGCGGAGTGGCGGGTGTGCCGAATATTTTTCGCCGACCGATATCGATGTTCTCGCCCCAGATTTCGTACTGGTTCCAGGTGATTTCATACTTTCCCATCCAGAACGGATCGATTTTTACCTGATGCTGCGGCCCTTCATCCTTGTTTCGGTCTTTTTCGCCTGCCGGGCTGCCCATCATGAATGTTCCGCCCTTAATCGGCAGCATGTCGATGACGACATCCGTGTGATCAATTACTTCGGCGTATGGTTTCATTTCGGATTCGTTTGCCGCAGCTGCGTTGGCGACGACTGCAGTGTCGTCGCCGCTGGCGGCTATTCTGCCTGCAAGCAATATGCACAGGCTGGCGACTAAACTCAGGAACACAGATGGGCGGGACCCCGGTAACATATCTGAACCTTTTGACTATTCCGTATTGCTGCTGCAGAGCTGTCCGCAAATGCATCTCGCGAACATCATGAAGTGCTGTATCGTATCCATCGTACTGTGGGAAATAGTCAAAGTCGCGACTGACGTCTGAAATTTGGGTGCAATCGGTCCCGGATTGATTGCCAGTGTCTTTAGTCCTGCGGCGAGCCACCCCTCCTGTGCGTCGTATGTGGAGGGGGCGCTGCCGGTTCACAGTGCGCACAAAAAAGGCGGGAAGGAAAAATCCTCCCCGCCTTTCCGCCGATTACTGCAAAAGCAGACTCACGACAGGAGCTTCCCGCTCGGGCTACGCGCCCTCGTGAGCGGGAACAGGCGAGACGCTTGATGAAACAATCGCGGAAGCCAGGCCGGTGGCTGGGCTTGTACCGCC
Source organism: Fuerstiella sp. (assembly GCA_029247265.1). Classification (GTDB taxonomy): domain Bacteria; phylum Planctomycetota; class Planctomycetia; order Planctomycetales; family Planctomycetaceae; genus Fuerstiella. The sequence goes on along the minus strand of JAQWLN010000216.1, from coordinate 14,898 downwards.
ACCTGCAAGTGTTCCGGTTGGGTAGGCGGGCATGCCGTGCTCAACCATGTCCAGACCTTCGATTTCCTCTTCCGCAGTGACTCGCAGCAGGCCAAGTGCCTTCAGCACCTGAAACAGGGCAAACATTGTTGAAAATGCCCATAGGCTGATGATGAGCGTGGCCTGAACCTGAATGCTGATGTAGCCCATTCGAGTCACAGTCTCACCGCCAATTTCCGGGAGTGCCGTCCCGAAGATTCCAGTGGCGATTCCGCCCCACACACCGCAGATTCCGTGTACCGGAAAGGCTCCCACCGGGTCATCGATCTTCAGCTTGTCCAGCATCAGGATTCCAAACACAACCAGCACACCAGAAACACCGCCAATGATGGCTGCACTGCCCAAGCTGACCTGGTCACAGTTGGCTGTAATGCCGACCAATCCGGCCAGTGCACCGTTCAGGCACATGGACAGATCCGGCTTCTTGAACATGATCCACGACAGCAGCATGGCCACGAAGGCTCCAACTGCAGCAGACAGCGTTGTTGTCACAGCGATATACGTTGTGACTTCAGCGTTGGCTGCACCGGAGTAAGTAAGCTGGCTGCCAGGATTGAATCCGTACCAACCGACCCACAGAATGAACACTCCCAGAGCCGCCAGCGGCATATTGTGTCCCAGCATCGGCTGGGATTTACCATCCTTCGAATACCGTCCGATACGAGCTCCCAGTACCATTGCTCCAGCCAGCCCGGCGAACCCTCCAACTGCATGTACGACGACAGATCCGGCAAAGTCTGCGAATCCCCATGAAGCCAATGCTCCGCCGCCCCATTTCCACATGCCACTGATCGGGTAGACAAGTCCTGTCAGAATAGCGCTGTAGCAAAGGTAACCGGTAAACTTCATACGCCCCGCAACCGCACCGGATACGATCGTTGCAGCTGTTGCAGCAAATGCTACCTGGAACAGAAAATCTGCAGCGGCACTGTAATCACCCAGTCCACTGACGGCGTCTACAGTGTCACGTTCTCCCCAGATTCCGCCATACGCAAACCAGCCACCTTCTCCTGCGTCTCCCGGATACATCAGTCCGTATCCGACCAGCATGAACAGTATGACGCCAATCGACAGGTCCATAATGTTCTTGGAGATGATGTTGACTGCATTCTTTGACGCATTGAAACCGACTTCGACCATGGCGAAGCCGGCCTGCATGAACAGGACCAGTACCGCACATCCGAACATCACCAAAGTGTTGACGACGTAGTCGATCTCTGCCTTCTCGTAGAATTCAGGGGCCGCCGCGGCTTCGGCAGCCACTTCTTCCTGAGCAAACGTCTGGCCACCGCCAAGTACCATCAGAACGAACGCCAGCGGCAGCAGCCAGCGGAGTCCTGTTTTCGTTGTTGTAATCATTTTCGCCTGTCCTTTGGGGGGTCGCTGATGCAGCGATTCATGTCAATCAGTGAACGCTCAATCACATCTGAACGTTGTTCCGGATGCACCTAAGGCAAGCATCGCGCCAAAGTGAGTGCGTGATTACCCAAAACCGGCGTCGCTCGGACCATTGGACCGATAAATCGTTGCGAAAATCTGTTTGTAGAAATGACAAAATAATCACGTTGGCGACGTCGGTTCATCGCCATTGCGCACATGCGCTCCGGTGCTGCCTAGAAAATGGGCGGGCTGTTTTGCTCGGCATTGATGTCAAAATTGCTGCTCAGCCCATGGAATATCGGGGCAGCGGACCTCCAGACGCTGTTGATGCATCGACAGCGGTCGACGGCTGCAGCGATCGCTGCACGTCCGTCCGTTTCGGCCACGATGGGTCCTCTATCGTGCCTTCAGGAACTCCAGCAGATCGGCCATCTGCTGTACCGAAACATCCTTTTCGACGCCTTCGGGCATCAGGGATTTGTTCGTCGTCTGCATTTCCTCGATGTCGGTACGAGCAATCGTCTGTTCTTTGCCTTCCGGCTGCCGCAGCACGACCTGTGCTCCCGAATCAATGACAAGCAGCCCGTTATACGTTCGTCCGTCGGTCGTGACGACGACGTAATCGCTGAACTGCGGGTCGACACGGCGATTCGGATCCAGGATGTCGTACAGTAATGCGTCGCGCGAACGTCGTCGCGTATCACTGATATCCGGACCGACGTTGTGTCCCTTGCCATCAATCTTATGACACTTGATGCATGTTTTCGCAAAGACGGCGGCTCCACGTTCGGCCGAAGCATCCATCGTGAGTGCTGGCTGATATTCATCGGCGACTGCTTTTCTGTTCGCTGAAACCACGCCGCCAAAAATCTGCACGGCCAGTTTGCGGATGTTCTGGTCGCGATGCTGCAACAATCGCATCCGTTGATCGATATCAATCGACGCAGACGGCACGCTGCCGTTGATCATACTGTTCAACAGATCCGTCGTTGTGTTTGGCCTTGCCATCAACAGCGCCAGAGCCGTTGATCGCACAGTCGGTGCCAGAGTGTTCCACCGCTGCAGAATTGTTGACGATGTTTCCTGTGCTCCGGTCTGACGAACGACTTCCAGCGCACTCTGCTGCAGCTCACCGGAAGTGCCGGGGACCAGCAGCTGTTCCACCACTTTGGTCACTTCAGTCCGGGATTGTAGTGTCAGCATTTCGATGGCGGCTTTACGGTCTGAAGTTTTCGCAGAACTGTCCACTGCCACATCTGTCAGCTGCTGTAGCAGCTCTGATATTTTAGCGCAGTCTTTCGCGGCTCGATCCGGCGGATCCTTCAGGAATCCTGCCAGTGACCCACGCGTCTCCTTGTTCTTATTCGATCGCAGTCCACTGGCCAGGCCCTTCAGGATGGCCGCGGTCATCCAGTCCGCTGCACCGCTGGCCCACGCTGCGTTGAAAATGGCTCCGCTGATCTCAGCTTCACCGCCGGACCTTCCAACCAGCTGAGCAATTCGAAACAGGAATGTTGCATCGTCTTTGTTGTGTTCCGGTGCCGACCGAAGCTTGCCGGGATTGTACGGGCTGACGCGCGACGTCACGTTGAACAGGTCCTGGGGACGGTTTTCTGAGTGGACCAGCAGTACATCCTGAAACCACGAATCGCGACCATCTTTCCTCCCAAGTCGGGTGAGCACCTGCGTCCACTGCTGCTGGGATGCTTCCTGTGTTTCATGGGTGGATGACAGTATTGCCTTGAATCGTACAGACGGATCCGAACTGCGAGCGGCCGCCTGCATCGCGAACTGTTTCGGTCGCCCTTCACACATCTTCATTTGTAGTTTGACTTGCTGATCTCTCTCTGTCGCGTTACTGAAATTAAACGATCGAGTGATGTCGCGGCATTCCACTTCGTTCCGTCCGTGCAGGCACCAGATCGCCTGAACGCGCGCATAAAGCGGTGTCTCGGATGATTTTAGAAGCTCTCGCAGCTGATCCGCGATCTTCGGATCGGACGATTCGACCAAGCCTTGTTGAGCGATCTGACGTCGCCAGCCGTTGCTGTCTTTTAACAGGTTCACCAGGTCCTGACTCGATGTGGGTGGCACAAACGGATTTTCCGGTTTCTCGTCCTTCTCCGGTACGATACGCCAGAGACGACCCTTGTCTTCGCCCTCACGCCAGTCAATCCTGGCGGCGATTTCCGGTGGCAGAAACTTCGGGTGTTCCACCCACATGCGATACATGTCAGCAATGTACAACCCACCGTTCGGGCCGGTACGCAGACTGGCCGGACGAAACCATGTGTCGCTGGACGCCAGGAAATCCGCGTCCGGACGTGCTCGCCGAGCCGTCAGGGCAGGGCTGTTCTTCTGCGGCTCAATGATGGATCGTGTGACCAGATGTCCGATCGGTTCACAGGCAAACACGCTGTGCTGAAAATCGTTGTCCCATAAGTCGCCTCGATAGGCCGTGACTCCGCAGGCAGACGTGTGAGTTCCGGCATGAGACAGATAGTTGCTTTTCATGGCGACCAGCGGAAACACCAGTGTGTCACCGCCTGAAGGTCCGACGTCGGTGTGGCGTTTGCTGATTGTGACGAACGGATTTCGCGTCGCAGCGTTCTGCGGAATGATCTCCATCATGATCGGGTTGCGGTTTGTGCAGAAGAAACGGTTGCCGTCGTTATCGATCGTATTGCCGAACTGTCCCATCCCGCTGATGGATTCAAACTTCATCGTCCGCGGATCGAACTTCATGTCCTGCCGAGGCATCTTCACGGGCTGTTCGGTTTCGAAACCCGGGCGACGACAGCGCACGTTACCTGGGGCGTAGGTCAGGTAAATCCAGTTGTCCATGCCCCAGCGGGGACATCCGATCTGCATCTGCGGATGAGCAGGTGTAAAACCGTCGAACCAGACTTCCCGGACGTCCGCTACGTTGTCGCCGTCGGTGTCCTTCAGAAAAATAATCTGTGTCTGAGCTCCCGCCAGCAGTCCGCCCATCAGCGGCATGAAACTATGGCAGAACGTCAGTTCGTCGGCGAACACCGTTCGCTTGTCCATGCGACCATCGCCGTTTTCGTCTTCCAGCAATACGATTTTTGACAGCGGCGGGGCGTCTTTGTTTTCTGTGCCGTCTTCGTTGACGGAGCCGACCGGGTAATCGCTGTATTCGACCACAAACATGCGTCCCTGTTGATCGAAGTCGATCCACACCGGGTCGACGATCAGTGGTTCCGCTGCGACCAGTTCGATACGGCTGCCCGGTTCTATCTGGAAACACTTCTGGGAATCGTCAGCATTTTTCGGAGGATCCGGTTTCTGATCAATCCAGTGGCGACCACCGCGTTCGCTGTTGACGGCGTCAAGAAGACTGTCGGATTGTTGGGGCAGGAGGGCAAGAAGTATGAGCAGCGAGAGCATTGACACACCTTGTGCTTCTGATTGGGGGAGGAGGGACCAACAGTGTGTCGAGTTTGCCACAGACTTTCCAGCGTCACGCAAGTCATCTCCGGAGGGGGTGCGGTTACGGAAAGTTGTGAACGCCCAAGGGGGGCCAGTGGTTGGAGCGAAGAACGAGTGAAACCCCGGGGCTTCCTTCGCAGGCTCAGTCCAGCCGCCGGCCACCCATCTGCCAATATCACAATCCGTGACTGCACCCCGTTCGGAGGAGAGGCTGGGGAAGCTGTCGGACCGCAGGTACGCGCCGGGGTGGATATCAGGCACGTCATGTGCCAGTGTTCAATCTGAAACGAAACCACGCGCATTACTGCGATCGATCAGGATGTACCCAATGCGAACTCGAATACTCATCATCATGTTGATGTTCTGCGCTGCACAGATCGATGGTCTGGCCCAGGCGAAGCCGAACATCGTGATGTTTCTGGCGGACGATCTCGGTTGGACAGGTCTGAGCTGCTTCGGCAGTGATCTGTATGAAACGCCGAATCTGGATGCACTGGCCGAATCAGGAATGATGTTCACGGGTGCGTACGCCGCCTGTACCGTCTGTTCTCCCACGCGTGCATCGATCATGACGGGCATGTATCCGGCGAGGCTTCGTTGCACGGATTTTATTGCCGGGCAGAACCGGCCGTTTGCCAGAATGAGCATTCCAAACTGGACCAAGCGTCTGGACACAAAGTACATCACGATCGCGGAAGCTCTGCGCGGCGCCGGCTATCGCACGGCTCATGTGGGGAAGTGGCATCTTGAAGGCAAAGGTGACGACGCCGCAGGAACTGATCCGATCAGTCAGGGATTTGATCTCTCAATTGCGAAACCGGACGGGACACGGGGGTACTATCTGAAGAAAGGGACAACCTCGAAAGCCGGCACGAACTATGTTACCGACTGGCTGACAGACAAGGCCTGTGACTTTGTCGACGCATCGAAGGGTGACCCTTTCTTTCTGTACTTCGCGTACCACGTTCCGCATACCCCGATTCAGGGACGTGCCGACCTGGTTGAGTACTTTCAACGGAAAGTGAAGTCGGGCGCAACACACAATAACCCCACCTATGCTGCGATGGTGGCCAGTCTGGATCAGAGTGTCGGCCGAGTTTTGCATCACTTGAAGGCCAATGATCTCACAGACAACACAGTGGTTGTATTCACGTCAGACAACGGCGGATTGACGCAGCGCTACGGCAATCACGATGGTTTTACCGAAAACCTGCCGCTGCGACGCGGAAAAGGATCGGCCTACGAAGGCGGGGTTCGAGTCCCCACGATTATTCGCTGGCCCGGCGTAACGAAGTCTGCATCGACGTGCCGCACGCCGATCATGACGATTGACTACTATCCCACGTTTCTTGATATCGCCGATGCGTCCGGTGACGCCGTGCATAATCGTTCAGTCGATGGCCGCAGTCTGCTGTCCCTGCTTCGCGATTCGTCTACTGAATTCGATCGCAGTTTGTACTGGCATTATCCGCACTACCATGCGGGAGGTGACGGCCCCTACAGCGCGCTTCGTTCCGGCGATCATCGTCTGATTGAATTCCACGAAGATCGCAGTCTACGTCTGTACGACCTGTCCAGTGATGTCGGAGAACAAGTCAATCTGGCGTTGCAGCAACCGGGTATAACGAAAGCCCTGCATTCGAAGCTGCAGCGATGGCGCAGGTCTGTGGACGCTCAAATGCCGACGAACAATCCCGCATACGACGCTGCTCGTGCGTCAGAGACAGGCAAACGCAAGTAGCCCTGATTCGCGAATGCTCCATGCGCAATACACGTCCTGCATTCGCTCAATGTTCAGGGCGATATTCGCCGATTGTTCATAGCCTTGCAGTCTGCATGCATATCGCCATGATTTACGGTTGATGAAACGGTCCGGCTGCGCGTTTGTTAATAAGGTTAATCTGATGCTGCGATATTGTCTGGCTCTGCTGTTACTGCTCTGCTGCACTGCAGTCGACGCCAAATCACCGAACGTCGTGGTCATTTTCTGCGATGATCTTGGTTATGGAGATCTTGGCTGTTTCGGACATCCTTCGATCGCGACGCCAAATCTCGACCGCATGGCCACCGAAGGACAGAGGTGGACGGAATTTTACGTGGCTGCCTGCGTGTGTACTCCCAGTCGAGCTGCACTGCAGACCGGACGCTACCCGATCCGCAATGGCATGTGCTCCAGCACTCGGCGAGTTCTGTTCCCGGATTCCAAAGGTGGTTTGCCTGCCAGCGAAACCACCATTGGAAGTATGCTGCACCAGCACGGCTATGCCACTCATGCGATCGGCAAATGGCATCTCGGTCACCTGCCACAGTTCCTGCCCACCAGTCATGGTTACGACAGCTACTTCGGCATTCCTTATTCCAACGATATGGACGCCGTTAAGGAGGCTCCCAAAGGCAGAGCAAGGTTTAACGACCCCAAGATTGATTACTTTAATGTGCCTCTGATGCGTGGGACAGACATTGTGGAACGTCCGGCGAATCAGCACACGATTACGAAACGATTCACTGAAGAAGCCGTGAAGCTGATTAAGCAGCCGAGCGAAAAGCCATTCTTTATTTACCTGGCTCATAACCTGCCGCACGTGCCGTTGTTTGTGTCTGAAGACTTTACCGATGTCAGTCGTCGAGGACTGTACGGTGATGTGATTGAAGAAATCGACTGGTCCGTTGGACAGGTTCTCACTGCGCTGGCAGAACAGGGCATCGCAGAGAACACGTTGGTCGTTTTTACATCGGACAATGGCCCGTGGAATTCCTTCCATCAAGAGGGAGGATCTGCCGGGCTGCTGCGTGACGGAAAAGGATCCACCTGGGAAGGTGGCATGCGGGAGCCCACGATTTTCTGGTGGCCCGGAAAAATTGAACCGGGCGTCGTGATGGATCAGGGCAGCACGCTGGACCTGTTGCCAACCATCGCCGCTGTCACCGGCGCTGTCAAGCCTGATGACCGCGTTCTTGACGGATACGACCTGTCACCGGTGCTGTTCGATGACGAAGACGGTCCACGGAATGAGATGTTTTACTACCACGGTGAAGAGTGCTACGCCGTCCGATCCGGCATGTACAAAGCGCACTTCAAGACGAAGACGTCATACACCGGTCAAAGACAGGCCGAAATTCATGACCCGCCGCTGCTGTATCATCTGGGTCACGACCCCAGTGAAGAGTACGATGTCGCGAAAGACCATCCGGAGATCATTGCTGCGATTCGCGAGGTCAAAATGCGGCACGAGGCGTCGATTGAACCAGCCGACAATCAGTTGAACAAACGGTGATCTTCGCCGGCGAAGAATTTTTGGTCACGGGCGTCTTGCCGTTGTTGGCCGGAAACTCCAGGAATGCCGCGTCGTGCCTTTGTCGTCCGTCAGTTTCATGGCTGTCACGCGAATCTTACCGCGGCCCTGGGCCGGGTCCAGACGAATGGACAGCACCTGATGCTGCGGAGCAAGTGTGATAGCGTAGTCATGTGACGCGCCGTCATGTTTGATGTCGAATCCCGTGCTGCGGTCTCGGAAGAATGCAGGATTGATACCCTGTTCCTGCCAGAAAACCTGACCCTGCCCGGACGCTGTGGACGACAGTGTGACATGCATCGTCAGTTTGCCGGTAGGCAATGGTTTCGGAAGGCGAAAGCTCAGGTGAGGGTCCCTGCCGTTGCTGTCGATCACTAACGCACGGTCCTTAATCGACAGGCGGCAGTCATTTTCCGGCCGCCATCCCGCGACTGGCGGTGCACCTGGTGATTTTCGTTTTTTCGAATTATCCCGTCGAGACTTTCCTTCATCTTCCGGACGATACTTTGACGGGTCGAAGTCAGGATTCGGAACCGGTACAACCGCATTGGTTTCGATGAGAAACTGCTGGATCAGAGCATCGAGTTCTTTCACTCGTTCCGGCTGCGTTCCGGACAGGTCATTCTGCTCGCCGATGTCATTGCGGAGGTTGTAGAGTTTCCATCGATGGGCACCATCGTCACCACCGTGGAAGATGCGGATCAGCTTCCAGTCACCGTGATGGACGCTGACCACAGGTGGTAACCAGTCAGGGACTCGAGGGGCATGCGGGAAGTATGTGAATATTGCGTCGCGTTTCAGCGGTTCATTCTTCAATGCCGGTACGATGCTGATGCCGTCAAATCGCTGCCCGGGTTGTGGTGCGATCTTCAGTATCTCCAGCAGCGTTGGGTAGAAGTCGCAGCTCTGGATGACTTCGTCGCAGCGACTGTTGCCGGCGACGGTCGCTGGCCAGACAATCGAACACGGTCCGCGAACTCCGCCTTCGTACATGGTCGCCTTGCCGCCGCGCAGCGGAAGATTACTGGTGGGCGTTGTGCCGTCCACTTCGTTATACATATTTCCGCCGTTGTCGGACGCAAAGACGATGATCGTGTTCTGAGCGATGCCCAGCCGGTCGAGTGTGTCCAGCAGCGTGCCGACGGCGTCGTCCATGCTTTCAATCATCGCGGCATAGGTTGGACTGCGCTGTGCCGCTTTCGGGTCTGCTTTCTTTCGGTATCTTTCGATCAGTGCTTGTTTGCCATCAAATGGAGCGTGGACACTGAACATCCAGTAGTTCAGGAAGAACGGTCTGTCTTTGTGTGATTCGATAAATGAAACCGCTTCCTTCGCCATGCGGTCTTCGATGTGTTCGCTTGGGGTGTCGGGGTCGAAGTCGGGAAATTTCCAGGGCGCGACATAGCTTCCGGCTGGGCCTGGTCCGGGCCAGTGCGGGACATCAACGTCAAACCCATGTTCCAGCGGCGAATACGGTTCGTGCCCCAGATGCCACTTGCCAAAATGTCCCGTTGCGTAGCCGGCACCCCTGAGTGCTTTGGCCAGCGTGTAGTACTTGGTGTCTAACCGCGACACTGAGTTCACCGGAGCGGCTTTGACATTCGCGGGCCCTTTAACGCCCGGAGTCGCCTGAAGCACAACCTGCGGCAGATGGCAGTTTGGCGTGGTAATGCCCGTCCTGGCAGGACTCAGCCCCGTCAGAATGCTCGACCGTGTTGGCGAACACAGCGGGCTGGCTGCATAGGCCCGCGAAAATGTCATGCCACGGCTGGCCAGCCGTTCGATGTTTGGAGTCTGATACAGCTGTGTGGTGCCATACAACGTCGTGTCGCTCCAACCCAGGTCATCGGCCAGAATGAAGACGACATTGGGACGGTCTGCAGCCTGCACTGCGGAATACAATCCCAGCACGAACAGTGTCATCGTGAATCGAAGTGTCATTTTGCGAACTGCCATTGCCTGAGTGTTTTTCCTTTACTGTCCCGGAATTCGATCGACTCAACGTCTGCGCCTGCGACAGGTACCAGCAGACGCACGTGAATAATTTTTTTCTTCGCGACGATGTTGACGCGGTGTTCCTGTATCTTCGCTGAATCTGTGCAGTCGAACCCTGCGACATTTGCAGCCTCGAATCCCTTCTGCCCGGATTCGCGCCACGAGATTCCGCCGCGGCCTGGCTTCAGTGCCCGCAGGCGGACAACCGCCGTCAGCTGTGCGGGTAAGTCAAGTGCGGCCATCGCAATCAATATTTGTTCCTGACTGTTGCGATTCGGTCGTATCTGAAGCACGCCGTCTTTGACGACAGAGCTGCCGTCCCGAGTCAGCCAGCCCTGCACTTTGGGGGCAGTCCGTGTGGTCGGTACAGGACTCAGTTCTCCATCCAGGTAATGGTCAAAGTACTTGTCCCATACGTCGGACATCTTTCGTGTTGCCAAACCGGGCGGCTGAAGTTCAGCGGCCCAGGCATTCAGTTTTGTTCTCAGTCGCGCGGCAACCTGAGGGTGTTCTTTGATCAGATTGTGTTTTTCTTCGTGATCGTTGCTGAGGTCATACAGATATTCGCGGGCGCCTCCTCGCAGATACTTCCATTGACCAGCTCGGGTGGCGGCCTGGGCAACCCACCGCCAGTACAGCGCTTCGTGTGGCGCGTTTTTGTTTTCGCCGGTTAGATAGGGGACAAGATTGACCCCGTCCAGCTGCGGATCGGACGGCAGACCGGCAAGCGACACAGCTGTGGCTGCTACGTCCAGCGAAATCACCGGGTGATTGTAGACCTGTGCTGCGATTTTGTTTTTCCAATAGACAACGAAGGGCACTCGCATGCCGCCTTCGGACAGCATGCCTTTCTCGCCGTTCAGCGGTTCGTTTAGTGAACCGTCCCAGCCAGGGCCTCCGCCGGGAGCATCGATTTTGTGAATTTTCAGGGGAGCCCCGTTGTCACCGATGAAGAAGATCATCGTGTTTTCTTCGATGTGGTATTTGCGCAGAGTGTTTAGGATGTCGCCGACGCCATCGTCCATAGCTGAAATCATGGCCAGCGCCTGGCGACGTCGTTCCGGCATTTCACCGGGAAAACGATTCAGATATTTCGGCGGTGCATCCAGGGGAACGTGGGGGGCTCGATAGGCACAGTAAAAGAAAAATGGCTCATCGTGGTGTCGTTTGATGAACGCACATGCTGCAGCGCTGTTGGCATCCAGATGGTAGAGCTTTGAATTTTCCTTGCCCGGTGCGCGATCGCTGCCATCAAAATTAAAGTTTGCCCACCCCGGGCGGTTGGCATTCTTATAATAGACGTCGTCGAAGCCGTGCCTGACGATGTCGGGTGCCGGGCCGAGGTGCCACTTGCCCGTCATGCCCGTTGCATATCCGGCGGTTTTCAAGCGCTCAGCGATCGTCTGTTGAGCGTTGAAGCCGTCAAGAGATTCTCCATTGCTTTCCACTCCGAAACGATTCTGGCTGCGACCGCTCAGTAATCCGGCTCGTGATGGTACACACTGCGGAGCGGTCACATAGCCGGACGTCATCCGCACACCTCCGGCGGCAAGTGCATCGATATTCGGTGTCTTCAGATCCTTCTGAATTCCCTGGCATCCCATGTCGGAATATCCGTGATCGTCCGTATAGATCACAATGATGTTCGGCTTGTCGGCTGCGCAGATGCTGCCGCACAGCATGACGGACGAAAATAAGATTGAGCAGAATGGGTGCATCAAGGAGTCCTCTTTAGAAGCATTAAGGAATCAAACAGTTTAGCGGAGTAGAGTGCGTGCTTGCACGCACCATCGCTTCAGGAACATCAAACCCTGCTGAAACCTGGTACCGACGGGCATGTCAACTACGGTATCTGCATGAGCAAGTAGCGACGTTGGCGACTTTCTGGCGAGGCATATTTCTTCACTGTTGTGACATACAGCCGAGGTTGGTTGTACGAATCCGGTTGGGCGACGAATTTCAGAAATACGAATAAGTCGTCCTTTCTGCCTTTTCCGAACACCGAGTGTGTTCTTGCCGCGACACCGCCTCTTCTAGTGTGGTGCGTGCAAGCACGCATCCTGCTCGGCTGTTACTTCAAGGCCTGTTTTACCGCGTCAGCAACCAACACGACACGAAAACCGAAAAAGTTGCGACGGGACCCCGGATGGAAGGAGTGGCGAAACGACGAACGGCAGGTGGACGGAGCGTAGAACCAATAGCCGCCGCGGAGCACCCGCTGAGAGCCGGCGGCAAATGGGTTGGACGGGGCGACTGCGGCATGTTCCGCCAATGTGCCGTAGAACCCCGGATCCCAGCTGTCCTGTACCATTTCCGCAACGTTGACATGCACGTCCGAAAGTCCGAACGGATTCACTATTAGTTCGCCTACCGCATGCGTCCGCTCTCCAGAGTTGTCGCCAAACCAGCCGACCTGATTCAGGTCCTGGTCCTCATCGCCGCTCCAGAACCGTGTCGTCGTCCCCGCCCGGCAGGCGGATTCCCATTCCGCCTCGGTCGGCAACCGGTAACCGGTTCCTTCTAGGGGTGTGACGGTTTCACCGGACCGGGAGTAGAATGGTTTCAGTTGCTCCCGCTGGCTCAGCTTTGCGCAGAACTCGGCCGCGTCGTTCCAGCTGACCATCTCTACCGGATGGTTGCCGGTCTCCAGCCCTGCCACCACGTCCTTCCCTTCGCCTGTGGCCGAGAAGTGTGACGGGTTGATCCCCATCACCTGTTCGTACTGCGTCTGCGTCACTTCGGTGACGCCGACATACACCGGTTGCGTATGAATCACTTTGTGCTGCGGACCTTCGCTCTGTATCTGTTCTTGCCAGTTCGGGCGAGACCTCGTTAGCGCCGTTTGAATCTGCTCCGGCGTGCTGCCCATCATGAACTCGCCCGGAGGCATGAGCCTGAACTTCATGCCGATGTCGTTTTCATACTCGACGGGGAGGTCGAGGTACTTCGCCCACGCTTGCTGATGAGCCTTGGCCTGCTTTGCATCGAACGGAGCGATGGCCGGCGGCGGGGCATCGTCCGGCCAGCCCTGCCACGTGCGGTTCGGTACGGGGGCGAGCGTTTGCTGTTGCTTTAATGCCTGCTTTACTGCGTCAGCACCCAATACCACACGGAAACCGAAGTTGAAGTTGCGGTACGCCGGAAGGGAAGCGTTGCGATACGACGAACGGCAGTAGGACGGATAGAAATTTCAGAAGCCGCCGCGGAAAACCCGCTGAGAGCCAGCGGGAAATGGATGCGACGGGTCGACTGCGGCATGTTCCGTGAATGTGCCGTAGAACGCCGAATCCCAGCTGTCCTGTACCCATTCCCGGACGTTGCCATGCACGTCCGACAGTCCGAACGGATTCGCTGCCAGCTCGCCCGCCGCATGAGTCTGCCCCTTGGAGTTACCGTCAAACCAGCCAACCTGCATCAGGTCCTGGTCCTTATCGCCACTCCAGAACTGCGTGGTCGTCCCCGCCCGGCAGGCGGACTCCCATTCCGCCTCGGTTGGCAGGCGGTAACCGGTGCCTTCCTCGGATGTGACTGTTTCACCGGACCGGAAGTAGAATGGTGATCCGCTGCAGGTCACCGCCGTGTTTCTGAGGATTCCTGCGGCGGGCCTTGTCCACCAGAATCCGTCTCATTGCTTCTGCTGCGGCCCCGAAGAAATGTCGCCGGCTGGACCAGTGCTGGATATAATCCACGTCCACCAGTCGCAGCCAGGCTTCGTGCACGAGAGCGGTGGCTTGCAGCGTCTGCCCGGGGCGTTCCTGCGCCAACTTCTCGGAAGCCGCCCGGCGGAGTTCTTCGTACACGAGTGGCAGCAACGTCTCAGCGGCCGAGGGATCTCCATGTTCGACCTGCTGCAGGATCTGAGTGACGTTGTGCGTTTCGTTCATCCGGTAGGAAACTCCTGGTGACCTTACCCCGATTTTAGTACCAACCTAAGTGGGAACATCAAAGAGGTCAGGCGTCTTTGATGTGTTTCGACGGCGACTCAGCTATGGACATTCACTCTTTTGATGGCAGGGGTGTATGGGCTGCGGCCATGATGGCTTCCATATTCAAAACCAGCTCCGGCAGTGACCCGGCCAGGTTCTTTTTCTCGTAGGGATCGTCTTCCAGATTGAAGACCTCCGTTGGTTTGCCGCTCTGGCGATATGCTTTCCAGTTTCCCTGTCGCACGGCCTGGGAAAATATTTTTTGATCGGTTCCTTTGCAGAATTCCCAGTACAGGTAGTCGTGCGGCTGTTGACCGTCCACATCCCCCCGCAGTGTCGGCAGAAACGAAACACCGTCGTTCTGCTCCGGGACGGGCTGACCGACAATTGCTGCCATTGTGGGCAGCAGGTCCTGAAACGAGCTCAGGTGATGGGTGGTCTGACCGGGTTCGATGACACCGGGCCAGCGAGCCAGCATGGGAGCGCGGATGCCGCCTTCGTGCATGTCGCGTTTGTGTCCGCGGAGACCACCGGTGGAATTCCAGAACGCCGGATCGTGTCCGCCTTCCTTGTGAGCTCCGTTGTCACTGCTGAACATGACCAGTGTGTGGTCGTCGATGTCGAGCGTCTTCAGCAGCGTAAGGATATTCCCGACTTCGTTATCCAGGTTCTCCATCATCGCGGCAAAGCCGGCGATGGGATTCTTTACGTCGGGACACAGTTCATCTGTGCCGGCCCTGTACTTGCCGATCTTAGTATCGAACTCAGGAAACGCCTGCCGCCACTTCTCGTGTAGTTCTTTCGGAGCGTGC
>JAQWLN010000203.1 GCA_029247265.1 Fuerstiella sp. | reverse complement strand
GTTCGTGCTATCGTGGATGTGGACGAGGCTGTCGGAAACAAACGCTGCGACCAGATCGAAGGCAAGCAGGGTCTGCGGCCAAAGCTGTACACCGACATGCGGAAAGCCTTTGAAGACGACTCCATCGACGGCATCAGCACGGCGACACCAAACCATTGGCATGCCCTTTGTGGCATCTGGGCCATGCAGGCCGGCAAAGACGCGTACGTCGAAAAGCCCGTCTGTCATAACGTTCATGAAGGTACAGCCTTGATTGCGGCCGCTCGCAAATACAAACGGATGTGTCAGGTCGGCACGCAGTCTCGTTCCAGTTCAGCCGTTCAGGACGCAGTGGCCTTTCTGGAAAGTGGAGGAATTGGAACCTGCAACTTAGCACGCGGCTTGTGCTACAAACGACGGGCGTCCATTAACCCACTGGGTGACTATCCGCTGCCGGACGGTGTCGACTTCGATCTCTGGAGCGGCCCGGCCCAGTTCACAGATCCAAAGCTCACCCGGAAACGATTTCACTACGACTGGCACTGGCAGAGGATGTACGGAAACGGTGACCTGGGCAATCAGGGACCACATCAGACCGACATCGCTCGCTGGGGACTGGGCGTTGACACTCATCCGAATACCATCCAGACATACGGCGGGCGACTGGGATACCAGGCAGAACGCAAAGACCCCAACTATGTGGACGCGGGGGATACCGGCAACACCGAAGTATCCATTTACAATTACGGCGACAAGACCCTTGTCTTCGAGACTCGCGGTCTGGACGTTTCCAATTCTGCGGACGAAGAGTTGAACACACTTTTCCAGAGCACGAAGGGCAACAAGATCGGAGTCGTGTTCTACGGGTCCGAGGGATACCTTGTGCAGAAGACGTACTCGCACTGCATTGCCTATGACAAGGACATGAACGTCATCAAGGAGTTCAAGGGTGGCGGGAATCACTTCCAGAACTTCCTGGACGCCTGTGAAAGCCGCAATGCGTCCGATCTGAACGCCGATGTCCGTGAAGGTCACCTGTCAGCAGCGATCAGCCACCTCGGAAATATCTCGTACTACGCAGGCGAGAATAACAAGGTAACCGTCGAAGAACTCAGTGCCGAGCTGGAAGGCGTCAAGGGGCTCGACGACAACCAGGCAACGTTGACCCGCACGGTCAAGCACCTGGAACAGAACGGTGTGGATCTGAGTAAGTACCCTATGGCACTCGGTCCGCTGCTGAAATTCGACCCCGAGAAGGAAGTGTTCACGAACAATTCTGCGGCCAACCAGTATCTTACACGTGAATACCGTGAACCGTACGTTTGTCCGACCGCAGATCGAGTCTGACGCGGCAGCGAATCATGAACATCACGAGGCCCGGCATTGGAATATGCCGGGCCTCGGTTTCTGTTCGTCCATCCGTGCCCGAAACGGTAACCACTGCCGTCGCCGAATATTGTGGAATCATCCGGGTGGCCGGTGGCTGGACTGAGCGTGCGCAGGAAGGCCCGGCGATTCGTTCGTTTCTCACTCCCACGAGCGGACGCCCGCCAACCGCTGGAGTTTTCCTGACCAACTGCTAATCTTTGAAAAGTTGCCTGTTTTCCGGTTCCGACTGAAAGAGCGTCGTCGCCGATTTCTGAGTCTCCGGAGTTTCGCGCTTGACCATCTTCACAAAGATTATCAATGGCGAAATTCCCGCTGACATCGTCTACGAAGACAAACACTGTCTTGCGTTTCGGGATGTCAGTCGGCAGGCACCGACCCACGTACTGCTGATCCCCCGGAAGCCGATTGAATCACTCGATCACCTGACGCCGGACGATTCTGTGCTGATGGGACATTTGCTGATGACCGTGCCTGAAGTCGCAAAAACACTGGGCATCAGCGATGGCTATCGCACTGTAATTAACACCGGCGAACACGGAGGACAGTCAGTCTTTCACCTGCACATTCATATCCTCGCCGGCCGCAATCTCACGTGGCCACCAGGTTAACTCATTACCCCGCCTCGAATTGTCCTGCAAAGAAAAAAGGGCTCACTCAACATGCTGATTATTAGAAGATACGGCCTCACATTGGCTGTCCTGGCTGCGGTCGCGTTTACGGGCCTGTCTCCGGTGGCAGATGGATTCCAGGACGCTTCTCGCCCCGGCGCCGCAATGGCCCAGGCGGCGACGCGATTTGTGGAAGTGCTGGACCACAGCCAGAAGCTGAAAGCGACGTTCAAGTACGATGATCCCGAACGGATCAACTGGCACTTCATTCCTCGAGATCGCAAAGGTGTGGGGCTCTGGGATCTGGATGGCGCCGCAGCAGACGCTGCTCAGGCGCTGGTGAGTTCCGGACTTACGGCCGCCGGCTACCACAAGGTTCTGGAAGTACGCAGCCTTGAAGAGGTTCTGTACCTGTTCGAAGGTGGCGAGGAAGCCGAACGCCGCGCAAAACGACATCCGCATCGGTATTATGTCAGCATCTTTGGCACACCCGCCGCGAAAGGGCTGTGGGGCTGGCGTTTTGAAGGGCATCATCTGTCACTGAACTTCAGTGTCAAAGACGGGAAGATTGTCAGTAGCACTCCCGAATTTTTCGGTGCGAATCCAGGGCTGATCGATGCCGGCCCAGGGCGTTCGCTGCGAGTGCTTGGTAAACGCGAAGATATCGCTCGCCAGATTCTGAAGACGTGCCCTGATGCAAAGAAGGCACAACTCTGGCTTTCAAAAGAAGCACCGAAGGATATCCGCGGCGGTGGAGTCGCTCAGCCCATTGTCGACAAACTTGAGGGCCTCGCGTTTGCGGACATGACAAAGGAACAGCAGACTCTGCTGAAGGAATTGATTGCCGAGTATCTGACTGCCATGCCCGCGACCGTAGTGCGTGAGCGCATGCAGCAGATCACGAGCGATGGACTGGACGACATTCACTTCGGCTGGTGGGGTGGATCAGAACTGAACGAGCCTCATCACTACGTCCTGCAGGGCAAATCGTTCGTTGTTGAGTACAACAACACTCAGAACAGTGCCAACCACGTGCATGCGATCTGGCGAAACCTGGCCGGCGACTTCAATCTGAAAGCCGGACAGTAACCGCCCGACCGGTCGCAAGACATTCGACAAAGAGTCCCGGTCTCTTGAAAAGGCCGGGACTTTTTTTGTCACCGCTGAGTAGCCGCGACACTGCGCTTGGCAAGGTGTTCCGGAATCCCAAGCAGTTCAGGGTCCTGAGCGTTTTCACTGGGCAGTACCGGGATCGGTTCGTGACTGAACCACTGTGTCATCGGAACTCGCCATGTAAGCAACTTGCGAGTCCGGTACAGAGCGCCCATGTACATGTCGGAATCATCCACCAGAATGCCGTCGGTGGTTTGCAGGTCGTAGCGAATTCCGTAGTGAAACCTGGACCCACCGCGGCGTTTGCCCAGAAACTTCAGCTTCGAATCATAAAAGTATTTCTCACAGACGTAGACCGTGCCTCGGCAATCATCGCATTGTGAGCATGCATCAGCACCGCGAATCGGAAACAACGCTTCCCAGTGCTGCATCGTCTCGGTTTCCGTCAGACTGACCGCATCAGGAACCGGGCCATCGGCTCCCAGGAAACAATCGCATTGCGCTGTCAGAAACATCGTGTTCATCATCTGTTCGTCATACAGAAAATCCGACGTGAATGGTGGCCTGTCGATTTCGAACTTCAGGAAAACATCACGTCCCGCGATGTCGGCACCCGCCCCGTATTCCTGGCCGTCACTGTCGCACAGGGAAACATGAAACGTGGCCGTCCGATAGTTGCCATTATTGAACAGTTTCAGGCTGCGTTCATCGTTGCCGCGATAATATGACGCCTTCAGTTGAGGATCGGTGGCTGGACGCTTTGGCGATGGCGGATAACCGAAATCGTAAAACGTCGCGAAGTGGATCTCGTCCTCCAGCTGCGTTTCATGAAGCTGTGCCTGCAGTGAGTAGACTTCGTAACCGAGATATCCGGCCAGAGCGAACAGCGGAATTGATGGAGAGATCTTCTTCTGGACAAGACGGCCGAAGGTGGACGGTGTACTGTCCATAACGACCGGATGGCGATACCGATAAACTCTCAGTCCCACCAGAATCGCCAACAGCGCACTGGCGGTCGCGAGTCCGCCGTAGTCGCTGAAAAACAGCTGCACACTTGCCCGCAGTGGAATGTTCTGCAGCTGCGGCAGAACGTTCTCATAGATTTCCGGGTTACGATTAAATTCGATCACACATTCGCTGCAGCAAAAACGAACTTCCTTGCCCTTATAAGTCACCGCATAGTCGGCCGTGGCACTACGGTCCTGCAGGACCGGTCAAATCACGTTGACCTCATCTGCGCCAGTGGCCGTCGGGCAGAACTGTGCAGTACCGGCGACGACGAACAGAGCGACGATTGTCAGTTTGCAACGATTCATTTTGCCAGTCCGGAACTTCAGGAGGCTTGAAGTGACCTGGCAGAACTCAACTGCCCGGCCTGAGTTCCGGTGTACGACACATCGCAGCGAAGAACTCCACGACTTAACGGGTAGCTTATGGATACGACGATGTTGCGATTTTTCACCTGAAAGGAGCAACAGATGTGTTCAGCAGATGCGATGCAGGCAGCGCAATCCCCACAACTGTCATGGACTACAATCCGAGTAGCCCTCGCACCGGCCTGCCTGTGGATCGCAGAAACAGATGCGACGGATGACCGAAACCAGAGCGTGCCTGTCACGGCATCGGTCGTCAGCAACAAACATCATGGTTCCGACAACCTGCGGCTCATGTGGCAGGCAGCGACGCCAGAGTTCCACCAAAGCAGAAACGCCCGACTCAAGCCCCTGTTGGGAGCCTGAGCCGGGCGTCTTATGGCCGGCTTTCAAGCATGATAAACCGTGTGTCAGTCCCAGCTCAGTGCGCCACCGGTCTGGTATTCGGTCACCCGAGTTTCAAAGAAATTCTTTTCCTTGCTCAGATCAATCGTTTCACTCAACCATGGAAACGGATTCGGTGAATTGAACTGAACAGGCAGGCCGATTCGTTCCAGGCGGCGGTCAGCAACATGCTGCACATAGTCCCTGAACAGATCAGCGTTGAGCCCCAGCACACCGCGTGGCAGACACGATTCGGCGTACTCAACTTCCAACTCAACGGCGGTATTGACCCGGTCGATCATTTGCTGCTGAAACTCAGGAGTCCACAGCTCCGGATTTTCAGACTTGATGCCGTTGATCAGATCCACACCGAAGTTCAGGTGAATCGTCTCATCACGAAGGATGTACTGCATCTGTTCACCAACCCCGCACATCAGATTACGGCGATGAAATGACAGCATCATCACGAATCCACTATAGAAGAAGATCCCTTCCATAATGACATAGTATCCAATCAGGTTCTTGAGGAACACCTGCTGATTCTCGATCGTATCTGTCGTAAAATCCGGATCAAGAACTTCCGCGGTCAGTTCCATTTCAAAGGCGTCCTTCTTCGCGATCGTGGGGATTTCACGATACATGTTGAAGACTTCACCTTCGCTCAGGCCCAGACTCTCGACAATATACAAAAACGTATGACTGTGCACGGCCTCCTCGAAAGCCTGACGCAGCAGATACTGACGACATTCGGCATTGGTCACATGTTTAAAAATGGCCAGGACAAGGTTATTGCCGACCAGTGATTCGGCCGTCGAGAAGAACCCCAAGTTTCTCATGATCACCAGGCGTTCGTCGTCGGTCAGCTTGCTCGAACGCCAGATCTCGACATCCCGATTCATGGGAACTTCTGTCGGCATCCAGTGATTCGCACAACCGTTAAGATAGTGTTCCCACGCCCAGCTGTACTTGATTGGCATCAACTGATTAACATCGACCTGAGCACAGTTGATCAATCGTTTTTCGGTTGCTTTGAAACGACCGTCAGCACCAATCAGAAGTTCTTCTTCGGTGGCGGGAGTTGTGGCAGATGCCATAGTTATTCATCCTTGTGATTTGTGATTTGAAATAAATTATCGTCAGCAGAGCTTCAACAACGCAGCAGAAAAGGAATCAATACTGACTCCCTTTCGCCTGGACTCGCAACGTTCAGTTACTGGCAGGCTTCACAATCCGGATCGTCCAGACTGCAGGCCTGTACATTCGTCATGTCGGTCGCGGGAACAGGATGCGGCGACTTTGCGTCGGCGGCACTGTCGGCTCGAAGCTGATTCTCAGCATCCCCCGACCGATCTACCTGAATATCATCCGAAGCGCTTTTGCTCTTCATCCAGCGTGGCTGCACACCGTACTTATTAACATCAACAGTCGATTTTTCGATGTGTGTCGCTGCCAGAGTTCGCAGGTAGTAAGTCGTTTTCAAACCTTTCTGCCACGCCAGCATGTACATATCATGAAGCTTGCGACCATTGGGTTCGCACATGTACAGATTCAACGACTGTCCCATGTCGATCCACTTCTGACGCCGTGCTGCACACTCAATCAGCCACTTCGCGTCCACTTCGAAGGACGTCAGGTAGCGAGCTTTGACATCTGCCGGAATCCGAGGTATCTCGGTCAGAGTGCCATCAAAGTACTTCAGATCGTTCAGCATCTCGGCATCCCACAGTCCGCGTTCCTTCAGTTCGCTGACCAGAGTTGTGTTGACGTGAGTGAACTCGCCGGACAGGTTGCTCTTGGCATACAGATGCTTGTAAATCGGCTCAATCGACTGAGAAACACCGATGATCGTCGAGATCGTCGCTGTCGGGGCGATCGCCATGCAGTTGCTGTTTCGCATGCCATTTTCCGCAATTGACTTGCGTGCATACTCCCAGTCCATGTGAGACGAACGGTCTACATCGATGCTGACGCCCCGCTCACTTTCCAGCAGTTCTATCGTATCGATTGGCAACAGACCACGATCCCACTTGGATCCGGCATACGACGAATAGGTGCCTCGTTCGGCCGCCAGTTCGCTGGACGCCAGAATCGCGAAATACGAAATCGCCTCCATACTTCGATCCGCGAAGTCCACAGCAGCCTCACTGGCATAGCTGTAGTTCATGGCCACCAGAGCATCCTGAAAACCCATCAGGCCCATTCCAACAGGACGATGTTTTTGATTGGAATGACGGGCTTCGTCGGTCGGGTAATAGTTAATGTCGATAACATTATCGAGCATTCGCATCGCCGTCCGAACCGTTTCCTCCAGCATTGGCATGTCCAGTTGGCCATCGACCACATGCTTAAGCAGGTTGATCGACCCAAGATTACAGACTGCTGTTTCATCCGCTGACGTATTCAGCAGAATCTCCGTACACAGATTGCTGCTGTGGACAACGCCGCAGTGATCCTGAGGCGACCGTACGTTGGACGGATCCTTCCACGTGATCCACGGGTGACCAGTCTCAAAGACGCGGGTCAGCATCTTCCGCCATAGTTCCACAGCCGGCATTCGACGAAACATGTCAATCTTGCCGTCGTCCGCCAGTCGTTCGTAGTGCTCATAGCGTTCTTCAAACGCTTTGCCGACAAGGTCGTGCAGGTCGGGCACTTCGTCGGGACTGAATAACGTCCATTCCCCTTCCTGCTGAACACGTTTCATGAACAGGTCGGGAATCCAGTTCGCCGTGTGCATATCGTGCGTACGGCGACGGTCATCCCCGGTGTTCTTCCGCAGATCAAGGAATTCTTCAAGATCCATGTGCCACGTTTCGAGGTACGAACACACGGCACCTTTTCGTTTTCCGCCTTGGTTGACGGCAACGGCGGTATCATTGACCACCTTCAGAAACGGTATCACTCCCTGACTTCGACCGTTGGTTCCCTTAATGTAGGCATTTGTCGCACGAATGCTGGTCCAGTCATTGCCCAGACCACCGGCCCATTTGCTGAGCTTGGCGTTGTCCGAAACACATTTGAAAATGTGGTCCAGATCATCTGTGACAGTAGACAGGTAACACGAACTCAGCTGAGGATGAATAGTGGCCGAATTAAACAGCGTAGGAGTCGCTGATGTAAACCTCATGCTCGACAGCATGTTGTAAAATTCAATCGCCCGCTCTTCGCGATGCTCTTCGTTCATGGCCAGCCCCATTGAGACTCGCATCCAGAAATACTGCGGAGTTTCAATCCGTCGACCGTCAATATGCAGCAGATAGCGATCGTAAATGGCCTGCATGCCCGGATATTTGAACAGACTGTCGTTCTCCGGTTTCAGTGCCGTCGCCAGTTGCGTCAGGTCGTACTTTCGCAAATCCGGCGTCAACCGATCCGCCACGATACCGTCAATCACATAATGTTCGAACTGATTGCGATAAAGTTTGTTGAACTCACCGGGATCCGCCGGAGCACTGCCCAGCGCTTCATTGGCGATCACCATTCTTAACAGCCGAGCCGCAACGATATCGTAGGCCGGGTCGATTTCAATACGGGCTCGCGCTGCCAGGATCATGGCCCGATAGATCTCTGCGATGGAAATGCCGTCGAAGGTGGATTTAACGACTTCCTGCAGCAACACTTCCGGTTCACATTCGGAAAGCCCGTCGCAAGCAAATTCGCAGCGACGACGAATTCGTGCGGCATCAAAAGGAACTGAGACCCCATCTTCCAGCTTGATGGAGATCCGCGGACGGGATGCTTCCTCGTCGCTTTCCGGGCCATCCGGCTGCATGAGCACACGAATCTTCTCGTGTTCAGCACGGTAGACAATATATCGACGGGCAACTCGGTAGTGCTGCCGCTTCATCAGCAGCAGTTCAACCGTATCCTGCACGGATTCTACGTCAATTCCCTTGTCCGACGCTGCATCTTCGGCGACCGTCCCTGAAATCTCTTCTGTGATCTCACGAACTTCCTGATCAGTCTTTTCATCCAGTGGCTGACCATCAGCGAGATTCAATTCTGCGCGAAAGGCATTGGCAATTGCTCGACCAATCAAACCGTCGTCAAACGGTACCACGCGACCATCTCGTTTACGGACAACCCATTCCGATCGTGCACGAATCATTCGATGCTTCTCCTATCTTACGTCCAGGTGAAAGCTACGCATCTTGCGTAGACGTTCCATCAAAAAATGACAAACAGTCGTCGGATCAAGGACGACTCCTAAACTCTCCAAACGATCACATACAGCGCAGCATAAACCGGCTTAGAAACCTGTCATGGGGACTCAGCGAACACGCCTCTGGCGGTCTGAATTGCTGAAGAAGAACACCGAAGATTTAACAGTCGGCGTTTGTTGATTTCCGGCTGGCATGTGAGGTCGACCTCCTGTCGAAAGTTAGCGTCCGTGCAGATGCAGAATATTAACGTTTGGAACCTCGTCAAACCACTCGTCACTCACGCACCCAAGTGAGCCAGTGACAACACATTGTGGCAGACGACACCGTTATGGCAGGCAGCCGAACGTTATGGCAGGCAGCCGAACGTTAACGTATGTTCGCAATATAGTGGGCTTTGTAAAACTGTCAACACTAAATCTGGTATACACCTTAGATCGGACCACAAGAATAAATTGACCAGAGAAACATCTAAGATTTCCAGATTTGACCCATTCGACAGGACGTTCCTTCCGATGTCCACCCAAACGAAACCACCCGAAATCTGAGTGGATTTTTCTCTAATTCCTGCCCTCAATTCGATTGCAAAATCCTCTGCAATACACATGGTGGCGACCGCTGAATTTTTAGTCGCGGCGAGTCCCACGCAACGTCCGGATAACGCCTGCCTGCACATTTCAAGACGACATGACCACGTGCACGATGACGTCTCATGCACGATGTCACCGGAAGCCATTGGAATCCTTATCCGACAGCTTCAGCATCGTTCAGCAGCATGCGATGTTCCTGACTCTCACACCCGTCATATAAAGTCACTCGCTGGCATCGCGGTTGAAGATGTCGGGCAAGAACCAATCCCTGTTCTCCGCAAACGGACCGAGGCTGTTAATCAGAAAACGGATTTTTCCAGACGATGGCAGTGCCGTCGTCACTGGCGGTCGCGATGTTTCCGACTGAGGAAACTGCCAGCGAATTGATCGGTACCTCGTGGGCACTGACTTCGCCATCGACCAGAAACTGGTAAGCCTCATACGCCTGAAGTGCAGTGTCCGGTCGGCGGTGGGGCTGCCAGTTCCACACGATGGCAGCACCATCAGCACCGCCTGTGATGACATACGGCGATTCCGGCAGAAAGGCTAGGCAGCGGATTCCGCCTGCTTCGTGCCCCTTGATCGTGCAGTGCAGCTGCAGCTGATCGTCATCGCTGAAGGTATAGATCCAACCAATGCTTTCACCGCTTTCCGTCAATTGCCCGCCCAGAGCAATGGAACGACCGTCACCTGAATAGTCTCCACATTCCAGTCGAATGGGGCCTGGCTCAGAGATCGTTACGCCGATCAATTTCTGTTCTGAATCGTCAGAGCTGACGACACTCACACTGCCATCGGCGCAAACCAGCAGCACCTTCGCTCCGTCGGCTGACCACGCCACATGAACAACAGCGGCCCCTTTCGTTCGAAGCCATCGCACCAGACGGGACTCACGGGTGTCGGGATTCCATTCCCACATTGCTGCTGATCCATCC
Source organism: Fuerstiella sp. (assembly GCA_029247265.1). Taxonomy (GTDB): domain Bacteria; phylum Planctomycetota; class Planctomycetia; order Planctomycetales; family Planctomycetaceae; genus Fuerstiella. The sequence continues at coordinate 9,058 of JAQWLN010000203.1, read as the reverse complement.
GCCCCGCCACTAACGAAGAAACGATTTCCCTTCGCGAACGAAAGACTCGACACCACGCCTCGGTGCGGGTCGCTGATTTTTGACAAAGTGTGCCCATAGTCTGGACTGTCAATGTCAGCCTGAAAGATTCGTACGGCGCGATCACCTGTCAACAGCAGGGAGCAATCAGCTTCAGTGGACAACGCGGTGGACTGCACAGCAAACAGTGGGCGAAAGTCGGCCAGATGACTGTAGTCGTCGAGATTCCAAAGATGAGCGGCGGTACCATCGAAAGTGGCAATTACGTCTGCAGGGGGGGGGTCTGCCGTCGAAGCACCTTCGTTTTTCGGCGAGGATCGAACTGACCGGGGGGCAAACACCGCGTCAGAAATGCCAAGACCGGGAGCTTCCAGAACTTTCTGCACGCGCCACGTCGCCGTGGAGAAGACCTGCAGATTGCCATCCACAACCGCTGCCAGTCGTCCGCCATCCGCCGACCAGTCAACCGTGGCGATCCGCTGCGGTGGACGTTGCTGTACCGTCGCAGGCTGAATGCTTCTGACAGACTTCAGAGAGGCTGTATTCCACAGCTGTAGTTCGTAGTACGTGTCCTTCTTAACTTTTTCTGTTCGGACACTGACAGTGACAAACTGATCGCGACTTGGAGAAAAGCAGACTCGTTCAATGGGAATGCGGTCATGTTCGTATGAAGAAACGACGTGCAGAGACGCGACTGGATTTTCTGACGCGACGGAAAATGCCTTTTCCGGCTCAGAGCCTTTATCGATTTCCAGGATCAACAGACGGCCGTCAAATCCAGCAGAAACAAGACGATCATCATGCACCCATTCCAGGTGACTGATGATCGTGTTCTTTGCGTGAATTCGGTCTCCGGCGATCAGTTTCCCGGAGTCGGTCGACCAGATTGCGACCCGACCATCACTGGCACCTGTGACAACCTGTGTTCCGTCGGGACTGACGGCAATGGCCGAAACGTCACCCCTGTGAAATCCCTGTAGGGTAGCAACCGGCTGCGGACTTGAACTTTCAAGCAGATCCTCGCTGCGCCATACGACGGCATGGCCGACATTTCGATCGTCGTCGGCGGCCGCAGATGTCACAATCAGTCGTCCATCCGCGGACGCCGCAAGAGCGTTTACCAGCCCCAGACCAGGGATTCTCACCTGCTGTGCGCCGACACCCGACTTTCTGATGTCTGACTGCCAAAGGCAGAGATTTCCGTCGAAACCGGTCGTCAGCAGAACCTTTCCATCAGGCGGCAGAAAACGAAGACGTGCCACGTTGGAATGGTGTCCTTCTTCAAATGAGGATGATTCTGCAGCAAACCGTGACCGGGCTGACGCGCCCGTAACCGGCCGGCCCTGCTTCGTATCCCAGATCACGGCGGTTCCGTCACTGGCCCCGGTCACCGCCTTTGTCCCGTCCGAACTGAGTTCAACTGAATTAAGAGCGCCTCGTTGAACAGAACCGTTCGGGTTCAATATTACGTAGTCAGCCGAAAGGCTGACTGGGTGGCCCTCGGCAGCGTCGCCATGCGGCCTGTCCGCAGTCAGAATGTAGGAGGAGGAGGTGCCCCCTGGAGTGTATGAATCTTTGACATCGGGAGGGCCGGGCAGATTGTGAATCAGGCCGCCGATACCCGGCCGACGCGAATCGGGTTTCCGGCGAGGCAACAGCGAAAGTATTTCATCATTCGTCCAAGCGCCCGGCAGTTCCGACGCCCCAGCCAGTTCAAAGGCCTCTTCGATGGCCCGGCGGTCGTTTTCATATTCCGACACATTCCAGAAACGACAGTACCTGTCTGCGCTCGCCGACAGCACCCGCGTCCCGGCGCGATTCAGAAACCCGGCAGAGTTAACGCGAGCACCATGTCCTTCCAGTCTGTACAGAAGTGTCATCATGTCCGTGGCGGCATCACTACCGGCAACATCCGAAAGCTCCCAGACTCCGATAGAGCGATCGTCCGAAGCCGTAACAACTCGTTTCCCGTCTGCGGAAAACTCAATACTGTTAACCGGACGCTGGTGTCTGCTGAACACCCACTTGCTGCTGCTGTCAGCAGCAGCAAGATCTGCAGCGTGAACAAACGGAAACAGATCTCGCGACGTCTCGTCTGCTTCCTGCGCGCGGGGCAGCATCAAGACATCACCGTTTCTGCTGTTGCTGATCAACAGCAGACTTTCGTCGGGCGAAACGGAAATCCGCCGTGGCGGAAAGATTCGATCGCGCGAGAAACGCAGCTGCCCCAAACGCTGAGGTCGGTCGTTAGGACTTGATTCCGGTGGCAGCCGGTAGGCCAGTACGTCAGACGATTCGCCGCCGCGAGATCCTGCATAAAGAAAGCAACCCGTCTTTTTCAGAATTGCCAGGTCTCGGATTTCCGAACTACTGCGAATGGACCAACGCTGCAGCAACGACTCCAGATCCCACGACCGAATACTGCCTCCGCTGTCCGCTGCCAGCAGAAATCCGTCCCCGAGTTCCACTGCTGTCACATTCTGTTCGTGGCCTTCAATCGTTCGGTGGTCCCTGTCGGACAAACGATACAGATGCAGCGTGTGTCCCGAAGCAGCCACGATCACGTCTTCATCCTGACTGATGCGTACCCGGGACACAGCAAGACCTGTCGCAATCCGAACCACAGGTTCATCGGGCATTGCGTCCGACCCATCCTGCATTTTCCAGACAACCAGCCAGCCATCGCTGTCACCCCAGACGACCGTCCTGCCGGACGGGCTGATGACCTGAGTCTGCACTGGTACTTTGGTTGGCTGAGCCCGCTTCAATAATTGCCGCTGTCGAGCCTTAAGTTCCTCAATGCGATGGTGTTTCTCAATTTCCGGCAGGTCCGCCAGTTTCGGGTCTTCGTCAAGTGCCGTCAGCAGTTCATCAACTCGCTGCAGCGCCGCAGCATAGTCGGCGCTGCGGATCAGACTGGCGATAGATAAACTACGGAGCTCAACCTCGGCCCTGACACGTTCTTTGGTAAGGCGTTGTTTGTCCGCATCGAGCAGTTTTTTCTGTTGCTCCAGACCGGCGACTGCAGCTGTAGATTCAGCGATTTTCGTATTGGCATCCGACAACCGTGTCGCAGCCGCCACCAGTTTTGCGTCAGCATCCGCGACCTTTTCTGTGGCGTCTGCCAACTTAAGATCGGCGTCAACCAATTTGGTTTCCGCAACGGACAACTGCGTCTCAACTCTTGCGACCTGCACTTCGGCATCTGACAGTTTCGAATCTGCTTCGATCAGCTTCCGATCGGCGGTGGCAACCTTCTGGTCAGCAAGGACCGCCTTATTTTCAGCGACCGCGGCCTTATTTTCCGCGTCCTTTCGTTGGATCTCCGCGTATGCAACTTCACTTTCCAGCGCTGACTTGGTTCCCACAAGAGCCGTTATCTGCCGCCACTGGATGAATGAAAAGGAACCAAAAAAGACGGTAATCAGCACAGCAACCACAGTCCCGTACTTCAGTCCATGGCGGAGTCGGCGAGCACGCGTCAGTTTTCCTGCGAGTTCCGTAAAATGCTGCCCTTCTTCCTGCTCGGCAATCTGTAGTCCCAGATCGTAGTCGCCCTTTTGGTGTGCGAGTTCCGCGTAAGCCAACCGAGTTTCGCGAAGTCCGTTGCGAGCTTTCCGATTCTCGGGCCACGCCACATGAGCTTCGTCAAACAGTGCGGCAGCCGTCTGAAAGTCCTGGTAGCCTCGTTTTTTGCCGGTGGCATTCGTTCCCGCCAGCGTCTCAGTGGCCCGCTCGGCCAGATGACGACTTTCTTCGTGGTTCTGGAAATTCTTGATCGCTTCCTGAAATTCGAGTACGGTGCGGTGCCGCTGTTTTATATCCGTGGACATGGCTTTTACTGCGATGTCCATCAGCTCTCCCGATTCAGACGTGTCGCGGATCTGGTTCTTGCGGACCACCTTGTCGATGACCGCCCATAATCCGGAACGCCCTGCTTTGGAATCGGGTTCGGGAAACGTGTGAGGAGCCTTTCCCGTAATCGCTTCAAACAGAATTGCTCCCAGCAGATAGATGTCACTCCACGTCCCAATGGATTCCGGCGGTCCGGTCCAGAGTTCCGGAGACATGTAGGCAGGCGTCCCGGCACCAAATGACGCGGATGGTGAAGCAAATCGTTTTTTGTCGGCCTCCAGCGCAGGAACGGCCAGGCCCCAGTCAAGTACCAGGACTTCACCGAATTCACCAAGCATGATATTTTCGGGCTTCAGATCGCGATTCACGACTCCGTTGTGATGAGCGTACGCCATCGCGTCACACACCTTGTGCAGAACCTCGAGGTTGTCGTCCTGTGACATTTCAACAATCAGTTCGTTCCATGGCGTACCGTTGACCAGTTTCATGGAGTAAAACGGAGATCCGTCAACCGTCTGACAAAGGTCGTGAATCGGAATAATGTGCGGATGCACCAGATTCGAAGTCACCAGCGCTTCTGACAGAAACATCTCTCGACGTTGTTTCTCGACCTGCGACATGCGGCCCTGCGACTCATAGTTCTTTTTGTCGCGGTCCTTCAGTGGCTTCAACGTTTTGAGTGCGAGCTCGCGGTCCAACGAAGTCTGTTTGGCAACGTAAACGGCCCCCATGCCACCTTCAGCCAGTTTTTCGATGATCTGGTAGTCCGGTTTGTCACCTCCGGATTTGCTCCCGAACTGGTCATCGCCCGCAACCGGGCGACTGCATACGTTCAGGCTGAAGTCAAGACCGTCGCCTGATTGCTTACTCCAGATCTGTGTCCTTTTACCATGAACGGAATCCCCTGATTCCGGTGGCTGGTCGAACGGTCCAGGATCCGTGTCCGCAACTGACTTTGCGGACACATCCTGCTGCCATTCATCATATTCATCTTCCGTCAGTCCCCGCATGCCCATCGTTTTGGAAAAAACCTGAGTCTTCTCCATACCGGGTTCAACAAACCTAGGCAGAGTGTCTGCAACACCACTATCCGACACCGACTGCGAATCGTCGTGCGGCATCACGACAGTATCGAAACCGGTCCTGCCGGAATCATCAGCAACGGACTGGTCATCCATCACCACGGTCGCATTAAAATCATCTTCACCGGATGAATCACCACCCGCAGCATCCGGCGGCATCACAACCGTGTCGAACCCTGTATTTCCAGAACCGTCTGCCGGTCGTCGGTCATCCATAACAACGGTGCCATCGAAGTCGTGTTCGCCGGATGACTGGTCACCACCTGGCTGGTCTCCCATCACCACAGTGCCATCAAAGTCGACTTCGCCGGATGGATCATCATCCGGCGCATCCGGCCGTATCACAGCTGTATCAAATTCCGTATTCGCGGACCCGGCATCAGACGGCCGGTCACCCATGACCACCGTGCCATCGAAGTCGTCATCATCGGATGAATCTGTATCCGAATCACGATGCCCGAGGGGCCCATCCAGTCCGTCAGTGGTTGGCGTTTGGGACGGCACAAACGTCTTGCTGGGATCAATTTCACCCCCCGACTCCGCATCAGCGTTTCCTCTGGGCGCAGCGCCACCATCATCATGCGTATCGGACGTTGCATCTATCGCATCTTCGGCGCCTTCCGTCTCGCGAGAAATGTTTGGGGACACATCATCGTCCGACTGATTTTCCGGACGATTTTTTCCATCACCACGATTGCTGACCATATCATTCACCGTCAGACGTAGAATACAGCACCGCCGTCGTCGGCGGGGCTTCAGAATCACTCTTCACGCCAGGGTCCAGACGTTCTTCCATTTTCCGAACAACACGGGCCACCCGACGAACTCCAGGCGGCTTACTTTCGGCCTGACGCCGCCAGCGAGCGGCCCTGGTGAACCCCGACACCAGAACACCAGAAACGGCCTGTTGCACGCCTGCGTCTTTTACTCGTTCTCCATCCTCAGCTTCATCGATCGCTCCATCAGATCCAGCCTCGGAATTGTCGACCGATTTCGGAGCGTCCCCGCTCCGTTGTATCCCACCCGACGATACTCCGTCAGCGGGAGGTTGTGCCTGTGATGTCTCTGTACCAGTACCATCTGAGCCGTTCTCACCGGACGGACGAGTTTCACTCGGCTGTTCAAATTCCAGTTCCTTCAGTTCGTATGGTTCAAACGTCTGTGGAAGCTCTTCCGTAGCAGGCCCCGGACGTCCGCCCGTGATTTCGAACTTCACAATCGGACGTTCGACCTTCTGTCCACTGGTTTCGGTGATCAGCCAGACTTCGTAGCCGGAACCATCGGTCAGTTCCGAATTGTCGCGAATAAAACTTTCGAAGCTGTCACGATTGGAAATGAACGTATTGTCCCGAATTGTCGGAATGACGATCTCCGCATCTGCATCCAGCTCGAATTGGCGCCTGATCTGCAAATACACTTCGGTGCCTACAGCGGCATCCGACGCAGCCCCCGCCCCAAACTCGACATCGCCCGATATTTCGGAAATGGTGGCCGAGAATTCCTGACCCTCAGCCGGCCGGATGTCTGTCGTGGGTTTTTCCTGCGGCGCGAATGCCACAAAGCCCGGTGCAGGTCCGGTTAGAAATTCCCATTCAGCCAGTCCCAGGGGTGTCCCGGACGGCGTTGCGTCAAGATTACTGAACGGTAACTGTGCCGCTTCCTGTGAAAGCTGACGCAGCGGATTTGTGTCTGTGGAACTCAATAGCGCTAAAGCCGCTGCGGTCGGAACAACCGCCTGCCCGGTAGCATCGGTCACTGCATACGGTCCCGGAGCCCCCAGAGGATCGAAGGATGGTACATCCGCCGTCGCCCCTCCCCACACATTGATTGATTCGTGCTGAGCAACCGAAAACCGGACACCGATGAGCCCCGTATTTACTTCGCGGCCGTTTCGATCATTGACTGACACCGTCAGGTCAAACGCAGCATAAAGGTGGGGAATGATGTAACTCTTTCCTCCCTGGTCGATATAGAAAATCGTCTTATCGGCATCATCCAGCGTGAATTCAAATTCATCCGGGTTGGCCGTTGCCATCGCATCTCCGGCAGGCCCCGAGGCCGTCAGGTCGGTCAACGACACAACGCCCCAATCGACCACAACTTCCAGATTCTCCTCACCGGACACGCCAAACAGCAGGCTAAGAGCTCCCAGAAACTCTCCCCCCACAGACGTCAGGCTGCTTCTCGTGTTGGCGCTGTCAGCCAGCGTCACGAACGCAGCGTCGTTTACGGTCCCCAGAGACGCAAATGCAGTCGGCCGGGGAACAATCTGCTTGGCCACACCGCCGTCGGTACGAACCTCGATGTTGTTTCCTAAAACAACGTCGCCGCTGCCACTGACTGAGCCGGCAATAATCGTCAGTTTGTCCCCCGTAACATCGTCAAATGCGCCGTTGGCCGTGTTCTCATCACTGCTGATGACTGTATTATCCGCCAGCGTGAAGTCGCCGTTTCGACTAATCAGAGTGATCGATTCGTCGATGCTTGTCGTCAGTGTGTCGTGAGCGGCATTGATGTCCTGAGACACCGTAAGATCGCCGCCCGAAGTGATGTTGATGTCACCCGCATTGGTGTCGATCCCGGTGGTCGCCGCAAACGTCGGAAAAGCGAAATTCCCGGATACGACGTCGATCGTCAAATCATCAATGTCAAAGAATATAACTTTACCAATCTCAGCAATACTACGTACCGCCAATACGTCTACATCATTCGCAGCCACTCCAAGAGCGACATCCCCGGTGGCTCCCACCATCCGAATCCCCAAATGCCCGGTAACGATGCGACCGTCTGCTGTTTGGGCAACCGTCCCACGAGAAACAATCAGCACGTCACCGGCGACATCAACAGTTCCCTGAAACGTGACACTTGTTGTCACGTCCATGACTGAAAACCCATCCACCATAATTCCGGCATAACTCTGTACGGCGCCTCTAATGACAGTCAACTCACCGCCACCGCTGAGAGCACCGGAAACAGTGATGTTACCAGCCGCCGTTGAGTCAAGCGCCAAATCGTGACCACCAGTATCGATTGCTGAACCGAACGCCACCCCAACCCCATTCAGCAACGTCGTGGCACCCAGCGTGACTGAATCGTTATACGTTTGCCCACCAATGGTGTTCACCACGCCACCATCAATCGCCGTCGTGCCACCCGAATCCGTTGTCAGACTGCTCAGCGCCGCGATACCGCCAACCGCACCCGTAAATGTGGTAACGCCACTGTTCTCCAAAACAAGGTTCTGAGCGCCATCCAGCGTGGCACCAAACGTAACATCAACACCCGTCAACGTACGATCGCCCCCCTCGATGATCACCGCACCGCTGTAAACCTGTTCGCCGGTCGTCGTGACGTTGCCGCCCAGTTCACCGGTGAGGCTCACTGCCACGGTGGCCGCACTGATCGTGGATTCACTGTCGATGTGATCGGCCGCCAGAACAATCACGCCGGACACGGCCGCCGCGAAACCCGCTCCGCCCACGATGGTCGTGTTGAAACCGCCGCCTGCCAGAGTGCTGCCGAAATCGATGCCGTCGCCGTCCGCATCACTGTCCACACCAGTGTACGTCACCGCGGCTGTCTGTGTGACCGCACCGCTGTATACCTGTTCGCCGGTCGCCGTGACGTTGCCGCCCAGATCACTGGTGAGGCTCACTGCCACCGTACCCGCGTTGATCGTCGATTCACTATCGATGTGATCGGCCGCCAGATCATTCACACCGGACACCGCCGCTGCAAAACCCGCTGCGCCCACGATGGTCGTGTTGAAACCGCCGCCCGCCAGAGTGCTGCCGAAATCGATGCCTTCGCCGTCCGCATCACTGTCTACACCGGTGTACGTCACCGCGGCTGTCTGTGTGACCGCACCGCTGTATACCTGTTCGCTGGTAGCCGTGACGTTGTCGCCGATCTCACTGTTACCGCCCACGTTGATGCCCAGAGCGGAGACCAGCGTGCCTTCGGTATCGATCGTGCCGTCTACCAGAAGACCGCCCACGTCCGTCGACACGTTCTGATCGGCGTTCAGGTTACCGTCGATATCAATCGTCCCGGCCACCAGAACGCCCGTCGTCACCGTCAGATCGGTGATCGTATTCCCGATC